>DASUBV010000268.1:0-7567 GCA_035763085.1 Streptosporangiaceae bacterium
GCTCGACGCTCCTATGGATTGTCAAGCGGCTGGGGGCCCGTACTCGAGGAGCCGGAAGAGTTCGCGGGCGACGTAGCGCTTGAGGCAGCGCTTGATCTCGCGCGGGGTCTTGCCCTGTGCTGTGCGTCGCCTGATGTAGGCCTGGGTGTCGGCGTCCCAGCGCATCCGGGATAGCACCACGGTGTGGAAGGCGCGGTTGAGCTGGCGGTCGCCGTAACGGTTGAGGCGGTAGTGCGTCGTGACCTGACCGGAGTTCGCGGGGATCGGGGCTGCGCCGCCGAGCATGGCGAAGGCCGCCTCGGAACGGACCCGGCCCGGATGTGACCAGGCGCAGAGCACGCTGGCGGCGACGATCGGGCCGACCCCGCGCCGCTCGAGCAGTTCGGGATGCCAGGCCCGGACGATCGCCAGGATCTCCTTCTCGTGGCGGTTAGCTTCGGCTGATAGCTCCACCGCACGACGGGCGAGATCGCGCAGGACGCCCGCGGTGGCGCGGGTTTCCAGGTCCCACCCGGCCTGGAGGCGGAGCCCCGCGGCGGTGCGGGTCATCGCGACCGTAGTTTTCCCGCGGAGCTTGCAACGCAGCTGCTCGGGAGCAGCGATGACCAGCCCGAAGATCTGCTGCTGGGCGATCTTCGCTGCCTCGACCGCGGAGCGCCGGGCGGCCAGCAGCACCGACAGTGCCTGCCGCTCGCCGGTGGTCCGGGGCGTGCCAAGCTTGTCGCGGGAGAGTGCTTCGCGGGCGGCGCGGATGGCATCGAGCGGGTCGGACTTCGCGCCGTTGCGGCGCCTGGCCCGCTCCGGCCGGTCCAGCTCGACGACGAGCTCGCCGCCGCGGGCGAGATGGCGGGCCAGCCCGGCGCCGTGGCTGCCGGTTCCCTCGATCGCCCAGGCCCGCAAGCCCGGCTGCTGGTCCGCGAACTCAACCAGTTCCTGGTAGCCGTCCGGGGCTGCCTCGACGGTGACCTCGGCCAGCACCCCGCCGGTCCTGGTATCCACTGCCGCGGCGCTGTGGGTCGCGACGTGCGTGTCGACGCCGATCACCACATCGGCGATCTGCGAGAGACTGTCCATGCGTTGCTCCTTTGCCCGGAGGGACGTGACGGTTCCGGTCCGGACGGAGGCAGGCAGGACTGTGACGGGACACGCCGCCGGCGCACACCGGCGGCGGTCAGGCTCCTGATCAGGCCAGGCACTCCGACGGGCCGGGGCCGGCAATCACGAGCGGACAAGTCGAGCAAAAGGCACGAAGCCAGTCAGTCCAAGGGTCACGCCCGCGATCACCGACCACAGCCCAGCAGCTTTCGCAGAACCGCGAAGCCGATCCTCACAGTCAGTCCAGGCGGCGCCGGCACCCCGCCGGCTCGCTGGGTAGGGTCCGCCCGCGCGGCCGGGGTGGCTGTCGTTAACTCCGGGGCATAGCGGGTACCGGGTGGTCGGAGGTCAGCTCGGGGGCCTGGAGTTAGGGTGATAGACGTGACGGCATTCTCCACAGACCGGTCATATGCCGAATCTCAGGACGCGGAAGACCAGCTTGCGCTGTTCCGCGACCGGTTCGTGCACGATGACCCGGCCCTGCTCTACCTGGACGGGAACTCACTGGGACCGCTGCCAGTGCGCACCCAGGCGCGGATCGCCGAGGTCATTGACCAGGAGTGGGGCGTGGGCAAGGTCAGGTCCTGGTCGAGCTGGATCACGATGCCCCGCCAGGCCGGCGACATGGTCGCCGAGCACCTGCTGGGCGCTGCGCCCGGCCAGGTGCTGGTCTGCGACTCGACGACGGTGAACCTGTACAAGCTGATCTCGGCGGCCCTGGACGCCCAGCGCGGCCGGGACGTGATCATCACCGACGACGACAACTTCCCGACCGATCGTTATGTCGTGGCCGGGCTCGCCGCCCAGCGGGGCTGCGAGTTGCGGATGATCCACACCGACATGGACGAGGGGATCGACGCCGCGACGCTGGCCGATGCGCTCGATGACCGGGTGGCGGTGGTCAGCCTGTCGCATGTGGCCTACCGCAGCGGCGCGCTGGCCGACATGGCCGGGCTGACCGGGCTGGCGCATCAGGCGGGCGCGCTGGCCCTGTGGGACCTGTGCCACGCAGTCGGATCGGTTCCGGTCGAGCTGGACGCCTCCGGCGCCGACCTGGCCGTCGGCTGCACCTACAAGTACCTGAACGCCGGGCCGGGCTCGCCGGCATTCCTGTATGTCCGCGCCGACCTGCAGGACCGGCTGCGGCAGCCGATCTGGGGCTGGATGGGCCAGCGGGACCAGTTCGCGATGGGCCCGGGCTACGACCCGGCGCCGGGAATTGACGGGTTCGCGACGGGCACCCCGCAGATCATCGGCACAGTGGCGGTCGAGGAGGGCGCCCGGCTGCTCGGCGAGGCGGGCATCGACCGGCTGCGCGCCAAGAGCACGGCGCTGACCAGCTACCTCCTCGGGCTGGCCGACGAGTGGCTGGTCCCGCACGGCTTCGCACTGGCCTCGCCGCGCGACGATGACCGCCGCGGCGGGCACGTCACGCTGCGCCATCCCGAGGCCTACCGGATCAGCCAGGCGCTGATCCGGGAGAAGGTCATCGGGGACTACCGGACCCCGGACCGGCTGCGCCTCGCCCCGGTAGCGATCACGACCAGGTTCACCGATGTCTGGGACGCGCTGGACCGGCTGCGGCGGATCGCGGCCGACAAGTCCTATGCCGACCTGCCGGCTGAGCCGACCGGCGTGACCTGAGCCTGCTTACCCAGGCGACGGCCCCGGACCCTGCTTGCCCGGGGGATGACCCCCGGACCCCCACGCAGGGGGGACACCCCCGGACCCTGCTTACCCGGGGGACGACCCCCGGACCCCCAGACCGGGGGACACCCCCGGACCCCTGGGGTTACTCCCACTCGATGGTGGCCGGTGGCTTGCTGGTGATGTCCAGGACCACGCGATTGATCTCCGGCACCTCGTTGGTAATCCGCGTCGAGATCGTGGCCAGCACCTGATCGGGGATCCGGGCCCAGTCGGCGGTCATCGCGTCCTCGCTGGTGACCGGGCGCAGCACGACCGGGAACCCGTAGCTGCGGCCGTCGCCCTGAACCCCCACCGACCGGACGCCGGGCAGCAGCACGACCGGGCACTGCCAGATCTGGCGGTCCAGCCCGGCCCGGGACAACTCCTCGCGGACGATGGCGTCGGCGGCGGCGGTAATGGCCAGCCGCTCGGCGGTGACCTCCCCGACGATCCGGACGGCCAGGCCGGGACCGGGGAACGGCTGACGCCAGACGATCTCGGCCGGCAGCCCGAGTTCCGCGCCGACCTGGCGCACCTCATCCTTGAACAGCGCGCGCAGCGGCTCGACCAGGTCGAAGCCGAGATCCTCGGGCAGGCCGCCGACGTTGTGGTGGGACTTGATGTTGGCGGTCCCGGTGCCGCCGCCGGACTCGACCACATCGGGGTACAGCGTGCCCTGGACCAGGAACGACACCTCGCCGCCCGGTCCTGGGCCGGCCGCGGCGATCTCGGCCGCCGCCTGCTCGAAGGCCCGGATGAACTCCCGGCCGATGATCTTGCGCTTGCGCTCGGGGTCGGTGACCCCGGCCAGCGCGGCGAGGAACACCGGCCCGGCCTCGACGATCTTCAGGTCGACGCCGGTGGCCGCCACGAAGTCCTTCTCGACTTGCTCGGCCTCCCCCGTCCGCAGCAGGCCGTGATCGACGAAGACACAGGTCAGCTGGTGCCCGATGGCCCGCTGGACGAGGGCGGCGGCCACCGCCGAGTCGACCCCGCCGGACAGGCCGCAGATCGCCCGGCCAGCCCCGACCTGGGCGCGGATCCGGGCGACCTGATCGTCAATGACATTGCCCGTCGTCCAGGTCGGCTTGCACCCGGCGGCGGCCAGGAACCGGCGCAGCAGCACCTGCCCGTGCTCGGTATGCATGACCTCAGGGTGGAACTGGACCCCGTACAGCCCGCGGCCGGCCGCCTCGGCGGCGGCCACCGGGGTGGCCGGGGTGGCCGCGGTCACGGTGAAGCCGGGCGGCGCGACGGCGCAGGTGTCCCCATGGGACATCCACACCTGCTGGCGGCCGGGCAGGCCGCCGAGCAGGTCGCCCGCCTCGTCAGCCAGCTCCAGGGTGGTCGCGCCGTACTCGCCGCCGCCGGTCCGCCGTACCTCGCCGCCCAGCCCGGCCACCATGAGCTGGAAGCCGTAGCAGATGCCCAGGATGGGCACGCCTGACTCGAGCAGGCCCTCGGGGGCCGGCGGGGCGCCGGGCGCGTAGACCGAGGACGGCCCGCCGGACAAGATGATCGCCGAGGGCCGCAGGGCCAGCATCTGCCCGGCCGGCATGGTGCTCGGGACAATCTGCGAGTACACCTGGCACTCACGGACCCGGCGCGCGATGAGCTGCGCGTACTGGGCCCCGAAGTCCACGACCAGGACCGGGCCTGACTCCAGGCCGGAGCCTGCCGCACTGGCCATAGCTGTTCAACCCCCAGGAGCGCCTGAGCATGCGGCGGCCGGACCCGCCGCCGGACGGCCAGTCTAGTGGCCCGCCGGCCCTGGGTCCCCTGGCGCTACCTCGGCCGGATCCCGTACCGCGGCCGCCCTGGTCCCCGGCTGGGCTGCGGAAAGCTGACCGTCGGCCCCGTCGGCCGACGCCGGGCCGACCCGTACCCTGGCGATCCGGCGGCCGTCGAGCTGGGTCACGGTCAGCCGGCGGCCGGCCACGTCCGCCGACTCGCCGTCGCCCGGCAGGTGGCCCAGCGCGGCCAGCAGGTAGCCGGCCACGGTCTCGTAGGGGCCCTCGGGGAGCTCGATGCCGGTCTGCTCGGCGAACTCGTCCAGGTTCAGCAGCCCGTCCACCTCCAGCTGCCCGCCGGTGAGCTGGCGCGTCCGGTTCTCATCGGCGTCATACTCGTCCTGGATGTCCCCGATCAGCTCCTCGACCAGGTCCTCCAGGGTGACGATGCCGGCCGTGCCGCCGTACTCGTCGATCACGATGGCCAGGTGGGCCCGGTCCCGGCGCATCTCCGACAGGGCGGACAGCACGGTCTTGCTGATCGGCAGGAACTTGACCGGCCGGCACGCCTCGCCGACGCGCCGCTCCGGCGCCTCGCCGCGGCCGTCGAGCAGGTCGCGGGCGTGCACGAAGCCGATCACGTCGTCATAGGACTCCTGGTAGACCGGAAACCGGGAGTGCCGCGCGTCGGAGACGATCGCGGCCGCCTCGGCCAGCGGCATGGCGGCCGACAGGAACTCCACCTCGGTCCGGGGCACCAGGACCTCGCGGATCTGGCGCTTTCCGGCGCTGAAGACCTCGCCGACGATGTGCCGCTCGTCGGCGCTCAGCGCCTGGTTCCCGGCAACCAGGTCGCGCAGCTCCTCGTCGGTCATCACGCCTCGCCCGGCCCGCGGATCGCCGCCGAACAGGGCCACGACCCCGTTGACGCACTTGGACAGCAGCCATACCACCGGCTTGGCCAGCGTGGCGATCCGGTCCAGCACCGGGGCGGCGATCAGGGACACCCGCTCGGCTCGCTGCAGGGCCAGCCGCTTGGGCGCGAGCTCGCCCAGGACCAGGGTGAAGAACGAGATGACCAGCGTGACCAGGATCAGGGACAGCAACGAGGCCACGTCCGGTGACAGCAGCGGGGTCAGGGAGTTCTTGAGCCGCCCGGCCAGCAGCTCGGCGCCGAAGGCACCCGACAGCAGGGTGGCCACGGTGACGCCGATCTGCACCGCGGACAGGAACCGGTTCGGGTCCTGGGCCAGCCTCGCGGCGCGCTGGCCGTTCTTCCCGCGCCTGGCCAGCGCCCGGACCTGGCCCTCCCGGAGCGAGACCAGTGCCATCTCCGCGGCCGCGAAGAAGCCTCCGATGAAAACTACGGCCAGGACAAGAAGAATGTCCCAGCCGACGCCACTCACGTCTGGATCCCCGACCTCAGTCTCGGCCGGGCGCGACAACTGCCGTGCGCGGCAAGCCATCGGCCTCGGCGGGCGCCACGCGCCCTGGTATCGGCCCAGTCTACGCGTCCGCAGGCCTGCCCGGCGGGTGCGCGGATCGCGCGTTACGATCTCGGCAGTACGTCCTGGTTCGTCCGTCGGGAGGCAGGTCGGTAGCGTGGCCGGAGTGCAGGTAAGCGGGATACACGAGGATGCGCGGGCCATCGCCGGCGAGCTGACGCAGCTGCGCCGGGCGCTGCACCGCCAGCCGGAGCTCGGGGTAGACCTGCCCCGGACCCAGGAGAAGGTCGTGGCGGCCCTGGACGGCCTGCCGCTGGAGGTCACTCTCGGCCGGTCGCTGAGCTCGGTAACCGCGGTCCTGCGCGGCGGCCGGCCGGGCCCGGTCGTGCTGCTGCGCGGGGACATGGACGCGCTGCCGGTGACCGAGCGCAGCGGCGTCGAGTACGCCTCGCAGGTCGACGGGGTCATGCACGCGTGCGGGCATGACCTGCACACCACCATGCTGGCCGGGGCCGCCCGGCTGCTGTCCGCGCGGCAGGCCGAGCTGCCCGGCAGCGTCATCTTCATGTTCCAGCCGGGCGAGGAGGGCTGTGGCGGCGCCCGGCAGATGATCGACGAGGGCGTGCTGGACGCCGCGGGCGAGCGGCCGGTGGCGGCCTACGCGCTGCACGTCGCCTCGAGCCTGCTGCCGGCCGGGTTCTGGACCGGGCGGCCCGGCCCCATGATGGCCGCCGCCGACACCCTGCAGGTCACGGTGAACGGCCGCGGCGGGCACGCCTCGCAGCCCTACCTGGCCGCCGACCCGATCCCGGCCGCGTGCGAGATCGTGACGGCGCTGCAGTCGCTGGTCACCCGGCAGTTCGACGTGTTCGACCCGGTCGTCATCACCGTGGGCAGCTTCCACGCGGGCACCGCCGACAACGTCATTCCCGACGATGTCCGGATCGCCGCCACCGTCCGGTCGTTCTCGCCGCAGGCCCGTGACAAGGTGCGGGACGCCTCGCTGCAGCTGATCCGCGAGATCGCCGCGGCGCACGGGCTGACGGCCAGCGCGGAGTTCGTGGACGGGTACCCGGTCACGGTGAACGACGCGGCGGAGCTGGCGTTCGCCGAGCAGGTCATCGGCGACTGCTTCGGCACCGGCTTCTTCGTCCGGACACCGAACCCGCTGACCGGCTCGGAGGACTTCTCTTACGTGCTGGATCAGGTGCCCGGCGCCTTCGTGATGATGAGCGCCTGCCCGCCCGGCACGGACGCCGCCACGGCAGCGTTCAACCACTCAGCCGAGGCCATCTTCGACGACGACGTCCTCCCCGCCGGCACCGCCCTCCTGGCCAGCCTCGCCCTCAGGCGCCTGGAAAAGCCCTAACCGCCCAGCCCCGGCCCCAGGATGCGGGTCGTTTTACGGCTGGCCCGAAGCGACTGCCTTGAACCCGTCCGCTTTCGCCACCTGAATGCCGATCGCGCGACGGCCGGCCCGCAGGGCCGCGCGGGGCAGGCGGGACGTGCTTCCACCCAAGCCGCCAGGTATTCCGATCGCGACGGCCGGCCCGAGGGCGCGTCGAACGCCCGCGCGAGATCGCTCTCGGTGAGCACGCCGACGAGGCG
>DASUBV010000269.1:0-6478 GCA_035763085.1 Streptosporangiaceae bacterium
GGGCCAGCCGGGGCTGGAGCCAGGCCGAGTGGGACGCGGCGGAACAGACGCTCGCGGCGCGCCGGATCCTGGACGCCGGTGGCGCCCTGACGGCGGCCGGGCTGGAGGTGCGGGCCATGATCGAGCGGGAGACCGACCTGATGGCATCCGCCCCGTGGCTGCACCTGGGTGACGAGCGCACCGAGGAGGTCATCCGGATCGGCAAGGCGCTGACCCGGGCAGTCGTCGCGGCGGGCGCGTTCCCGTCCCGGGGAGTGTTCGCCACCGCCCGCTAGCAGCCGCCCGGTCGGGCGCTCCCCGCGACAACGCGCCGGATCCGCCATCACCCGTGCCGCAATCCTGCGCATGAATCGCGCGCCGGCGGAGATCTGCGCAGACAGGCCGGATGGCCGTCAGGCTGCCGCGGCGATGCGGGTGAACTCGGTGATGTCCAGCGACTCCCCGCGCCGCGCCGGGTCGATGCCGGCGGCCCGCAGCCGCCGCTCGGCCTCCGCCGGGGAGCCCGCCCAGCCGGCCAGCGCCGCGCGCAATGTTTTGCGGCGCTGCGCGAACGCGGCATCGATGACGGCGAAGACCTCGGCCCGGGTCACGCCGTCGGCGCCGGCCACGGGCTCGTCGCGCACGGTCAGCCCGACCAGCCCGGAGTCCACCCGCGGCACCGGCCAGAACACGCTTCTGGGCACCGATCCTGCCCGCCGGACGTCGGCGTACCAGGCGAGCTTGGCCGACGGGATCCCGTAGGTGCGGCTGCCGGGCGGCGCGCTCATCCGGTCGGCGACCTCGGCCTGCACCATGACCAGGCCGCGCCGCAGCGACCTGACGGTGGCCAGCAGGTGCAGCACGACGGGCACCGCGACGTTGTAGGGCAGGTTGGCGACCAGGGCCGTGGGCGGGTCGCCCGGCAGCTCCGTGATGCGGGCCGCGTCGGCGGTCAGCACCTCCAGCCGGCCGGCCAGCCCCGGCGCGCGTGCCGCGACCGTGGCCGGCAGCTCGGCCGCCAGCACCGGGTCGACCTCGATGGCCAGCACCCGCCGCGCCGACGCGAGCAGCGGCAGCGTCAGCGACCCGAAGCCAGGGCCGACCTCCAGGACCACGTCATCGGGACCCAGCCGGGCCAGGGCGGCGATCCTGGTGACCGTCCCCGCGTCCACGACGAAGTTCTGGCCGAGCCGCTTCGACGGCTGGACACCGAGCCGGGCGGCCAGCTCCCGGATCTCGGTCGGCCCCAGCAGGTCGGCCAGGCCCGGCGGCACGGGCCGGGCACCGGGCGGCGCCGGCTCCGGGCCCGGCGGTACGGGCTGAGCGCCGGGCGGCGGTGACGCTAGGCCGGCCACGGCCCGAAGACCCGCTCCCCGGTCGCCTCGATCGCCGCGCACAGCTCCGCCACATCCTGCTGCCGGACGGCGGCCAGAGCCCGGATGGTGTGCGCGACCTGAGCGGGCTCGTTGGACTTGCCCCGGCTGGGCACCGGAGTCAGGAACGGCGCGTCGGTCTCGGCCAGCAGCAGGCCGGCCGGCACGACCGCCGCCGCCTCGCGCAGCTGAGCGGCGCTGCTGAAGGTCACCGTGCCCGCGAAGCTGAGCACGTAGCCGGCGTCAGCGCACCGGCGGGCCATGTCCGCGTCCCCCGAGTAGCAGTGGAAGACCACGTGCTCGGGGGCGCCCTCGGCGGCCAGGATGTCCAGCACGTCATCGTGGGCGTCACGGTCGTGGATCATCAGCGCCTTGCCCGCGCGCTTGGCGATGTCGATGTGCGCGGCGAACCACTCCCGCTGCACTGCGGGCGGGGCGCTGTCCCGGTAGTAGTCGAGCCCGGTCTCGCCGATGGCCCGGACCTCCGGCCGTCCGGCCAGGGCGGCGATCTCGGCCAGGACGCTGTCCCGCCCGGCGAGCGAGCTGGCCGCCGCGGCGGTCTCGTTCGGGTGGATGGCGACCGCCGCGCGGACGTCGTCGTGCTCGGCGGCAGTCTTCACTGACCAGTGCGACGACTCCAGGTCACAGCCCACCGTGATGACCCGGGTAATGCCGGCCGCCGCCGCCCTGGCCAGCACGTCCGTGACCGGGCCGTCGATCATGTCGAGGTGACAGTGACTGTCGAACGCCGTCGCGGGCAGCGGCGCCGGGGCAGGCGCGGGCGGGCGGCCCGGGCCGCCACCGGTCACGAGCTCTCCAGGCGGGCCAGCTCATCCTCGGCCAGGGCCGGGTCGAGCTTGGCGAACAGCGGCTGCGGCACGGCCAGCGGCGTGCCCGGCGCGATCGGCGCCGACTCCCAGCGGGCGGCCACGTTGTAGTCGCCGGTAATCACCGGGTAGGCCGGCCCGCCGTCCTCGCTGACCTCGTCAATCCGCGGCATGCCCGACCACGGCCCGGTGCCGCCGAGCATGTCCGCGACCTTCTGCGACGACTCCGGCAGGAACGGCGTCAGCAGCGTCTTGCCGTCGCTGACCAGCTGCAGGGCGACGTGGCAGATGGTCCGCATCCGCTCCGGGTCAGACTCGCGCAGCTTCCACGGTGCCTGGTCGGACAGGTACTTGTTGGCCTCGGCGAGCGTGCGCATGGTCTCGGTGATCGCGGCCTTGAACCGGGACCGGGACAGTGACTCGCCCACCGCGGCGAACGCATCCCGCGAGCGGGCCAGGACCACCTGGTCGGAGTCGGTGAGCTGGCCGGCGGCGGGGATGGTGCCGATGTTGCGCGCCGCGAACGAGACCGAGCGGTTCACCAGGTTGCCCCAGTTCGCGACCAGCTCGTCGTTGTTACGCCGGATGAACTCGCTCCAGGTGAAGTCGGTGTCCTGGTTCTCCGGGCCGGCGACCGCCACGTAGTAGCGCAGCGCGTCGACGTTGTAGCGGGCCAGGAAATCGCGGACGTAGATGACCACCGAGCGCGAGGAGGAGAACTTGCGGCCCTCCATGGTCAGGTACTCGCTGGACACCACTTCCGAGGGCAGGGCCAGCTCACCGAGCGAGCCGGGCTTGCCGCCCCGCGCGCCCTTGCCGCTGTAGCCCAGCAGCATGGCGGGCCAGATCTCGGAGTGGAAGACGATGTTGTCCTTGCCCATGAAGTAGTACGACTCGGCGTCGGCGTTCTGCCACCACTGCCGCCACGCATCGGGCGCACCGCTGCGCCGGGCCCACTCGACGGAGGCGGACAGGTAGCCGATCACAGCGTCAAACCAGACGTAGATCCGCTTGTCCGGGCGGTCCCGCCAGCCATCCAGCGGGATCGGCACGCCCCAGTCCAGGTCCCGGGTGATGGCGCGGGGCTGCAGGTCGCCCAGCAGGTTGAGGGAGAACTTCAGCACGTTGGGCCGCCACTGGCCGCTCTTGGTCTGCAGCCAGGTGCCCAGCGCGTCGGCGAAGGCCGGCAGGTCCAGGAAGAACTGCTCGGTCTCCACGAACGCCGGGGTCTCGCCGTTGATCTTCGAGCGCGGGCTGATGAGGTCGGCCGGGTCCAGCTGGTTCCCGCAGTTGTCACACTGGTCACCGCGGGCGCTGTCGAACCCGCAGATGGGGCAGGTGCCCTCGATGTAGCGGTCGGGCAGCGTGCGGCCGGTCGACGGTGAGACCGCGCCGATCGTCTTGCGCGGGAAGATGTAGCCGTTATCATGCAGCCCGCGGAACAGCTCCTGGACGACGGCATAGTGATTGCGCGTCGTGGTCCGGGTGAACAGGTCGTAGGACATGTCCAGCCCGGTCAGGTCCTCGGCAATGACCCGGTTGTAGCGGTCGGCCAGCTCGCGGGCGGTCACGCCCTCGGCGTCGGCCTGCACCTGGATCGGCGTGCCGTGCTCGTCGGTGCCGCTGACCATCAGGACCGAGTTGCCCGCCATTCGCTGGTACCGGGCGAACATGTCGCAGGGCAGCCCGAAGCCGGATACATGCCCGATGTGACGCGGGCCGTTGGCGTAGGGCCAGGCGGGAGCGGCAAGGATAGGACGGCTGGTCGGCGACATGGACCCCAGCCTAGGGGAGGATCGGGGCGGGCCGGCTCCGCATCAGGCCCAGACGAGCCGCCTCCCGGCCTGCCAGTCCTGCAGCAGCTGGCCGTTCCCGGTGACGGTGATGTCACCGGTCCCGTCCCCCGCCCGTTTCCACAGCAGCCGGTACAGGCTGGCGGCCGGTCCGGCGAGCTCGCAGCCCGCCGGGCCGACGGGGCCGGGCCCGCGGCCGGTGAGCTCGGCCCGGCCGTCGCCGGCCGAGATCCGCGCAAACCACTGATCGCCGGTGTCGGCGGCCCGGATCCGCACCGTGCGGCCCGCGGCCCCGGCGCCGCCCGCTGCATCGGCCCCGTCCTGGCTGGCCCCGTCGCGGCCGTAGAAGGCCAGCAGCATCTCGTCGACGCCGTCCGCTGCCAGGTCCGGCGCGAAGACCGGTTCCTCGCCCGCCGCGAGCTGCGCGTCAGCCCCGTGGATCGCCGTCTCGTGCGCCGCGCGCCGGGCCCAGAAGGCCAGCGGCGTGGGGGCCGGCAGGAACGTCCAGCACGCCATGTCCGGGCTGGCCGAGGCGAGCGTGCTGGTCAGCGCGGCGTGCCCGGCCCGGAACCAGGCCAGCAGCTCGCTGTCCGGCGGCCCGCCGGCCAACTGCTCCGCCTCGGTCAGCCCTGGCCCCTCCTCGGCAAGCTGCTGCGCCACATAGCCGGCCGCCCAGCGGTGCACGTAGCCAATGTGCCGCAGCAGGTCGCGGACCTGCCAGGCCGGGCAGGACGGCACCGGGGCGGCGAGCCCGGCCCGCTGCGCGGCGGCGGCCAGGACAGCACCCTCCCGCTTGATGGCGGCAATGTGACCAGCAGGGTCCATGGGCGCAGTCTGCCGCCAGGTCCTGACATTTCTCCGGGAGTCCGGGGGCGCGGCGCCCAGGACCGGGAACTCCAGGGGCGGTCCCGCCCGGGGTGCGGGGGGCGGCGCCCGGCGTCGGCACGGACATCTCCCGGTGCGCGGGCGCGCCCCTGACCGGGTTTCCGGGTGTGGCTACGGGGCTAGCACCGCTAACGGTGGCGGTGCACCTCGTTGTATACCTCGGTACTGCGCAGCCCCAGCTCCCTGGCGACCGCGGCCGCGGCGGCCTTGGTCCGCTCGCCGCGCTCGACCCGGGCGGCCACCTGCTCGGCTGCCTCGGCCAGCGTCGCGGCCGGCGGCTGGCCGGGCGAACCCGCAATGACCAGCGTGACCTCGCCCAGTGTCCCGGCGGCGAACTCATCCGCGAGCTCCGCCAGGCTGCCGCGGGCGACTTGCTCATGAGTCTTGGTGAGCTCCCGGCAGACCACCGCCCGGCGGTCGGCCCCGAGGGCTCGCGCCAGGTCGGTCAGGGTGCCGCCCAGGTCGCGGGCGGGCGCGAAGAGGATGAGGGTCCGCCGCTCGGCGGCCAGCTCGGTCAGCCGGCGGGCCCGGTCGCCCGCCCTGGCCGGGAGGAAGCCCTCGAAGACGAACCGGTTGGTGGGCAGGCCGGAGACGGCGAGGGCGGCCAGCGGCGCCGACGGGCCCGGCAGCGCCGTCACCCGGATGCCCGCGGCCGCGGCCGCGGCCACGAGGCGGTACCCCGGGTCGCTGACGGCCGGCATGCCGGCGTCGGACACCAGCAGCACGTCCGTGCCGGACTCCAGGGTGGCCAGCAGGGCGGGGACTTTACGCCACTCGACGTTGTCGTAATACGAGACCACCCGGCCGGTCAGCTTGATGCCGAGGGTGGCGGCCAGGCGCCGGACGCGGCGGGTGTCCTCGGCCGCGATCACCGGGGCCGTGCGCAGCGCCTCGGCCAGCCGGGCCGATGCATCACCGGGCTGGCCGATGGGCGTGGCGGCGACCGACAGGGTGCCGGCGGGCGGGCGGCCCTCTCGGTGGCTGCTCGCCGGAGCTTCCGGGCTGTCGTCAGCGGATCGTTGCATTCTGGCGCCCAGGCTAGTAGGCCGCGCCCCTACGATGGCAGTCGATGAGGGCAGATGAGACCGCGCTGCCCGGCCCGGCTCACCCGGCTGACCCAGCCGAGGCGCCAGACCCGGGCCAGCCAGGCGGGCAGGCAGACATGACCGGGCAGGCCGACGCGCGCCCGGCTAGTTCCGCGCGGCCCGGTGGCCGGACCAGGTCGCGCCTGGCGCCGCCGATACCCGGCAGCGCGTTCTGGGGGTGGGCCGGGCCGCTGCTGGTGACGCTGTTCGGCGGATTCCTGCGGTTCAGCCGGCTGGGGGTCCCGCATGCGGTGGTGTTCGACGAGACTTATTACGTCGGTGATGCCTGGGCGATCTTGCAGCATGGCGTGGAGATCAACCATGTGAAAGCCGCCAATGCACTGCTGGCGCACGGCGGCACGGCGATCCTGAAGGGCCCGGCGGGGCAGGGGGAGCTGGTCGCGCACCCGCCGCTGGGCAAGGTGATCATGGCCGGGGGGCAGTGGCTGTTCGGGCTGACGCCGTTCGGGTGGCGGTTCATGGTGGCGCTGGCCGGGACGGTGTCGATCCTGATCCTGGCCCGGGTGGTGCGGCGG
>DASUBV010000270.1:0-6706 GCA_035763085.1 Streptosporangiaceae bacterium
CGGCGCTGCTCGGCCCGGGCATACAGCTGGTAGGCGCGCAGGTCGGCGTCGGTCAGCGGCGGCGGGTCGAGGCTGCGCGGCCACAGCCGGTGCACCCGGACCACGTTCAGCTCGGCCACGTACAGCGTGATCTGGGCCTGCAGGTAGAACCAGGCCAGCAGGCCGAGCACGACGCCGAACACCCCGTAGGCGGAGTTGCTGCGCAGCTGATGGCCGACGAAGTAGCCGCCCAGCGACTGCAGCGCCTGCCACGCGATCGCGGCCAGGATGGCGCTCAGCCGCAGGTCGCGGGTGCTGACCTCGCTGGCCGTGGCCAGCCGGAAGGCCAGCCAGAACAGGCCGACGTTGAGCAGCAGCGACACGGCGGTGGCGGCGATGTAGGCGCCGGCGCCGCTGATCACGTGCCCGGTGCCGCCGGCCAGGCTGGACAGCACGATCGTCACGATGACGCCCGGCCCGATGATGAGGATCAGCCCGAGGCTGCGCAGCAGGTCCCACGGGAAGCCGGGGCGGCGCAGCATCGGGACCTCCCAGACCGAGTTGAGCGCGTTCTGCGCCGCGCTGGCCACGCCGCGGGCGGCCAGCAGCGTGCCGATCAGGCCGATGGCCAGCGCCAGCCCGGTCTGGTGCAGGCCGTGCACGTTCCGCAGCAGCTGATCGCCGATGACCGGGTACTGCGACAGTGCGGAGTCCAGGACCTTCGCCCGCAGTTCCGGATCGTTCCTGAGCACGATGTCCAGGACGGTCACGAAGATCAGCAGCAGCGGGAAGATCGAGGCGAAGGCGTAGTAGGCGATCAGCGCGGCGAGATTGCCGGCCTGATCGTCACTGAACTTCTTCCACGTCGCGATCGGGACCGCCAGCCACGGCCGTCCCTGCTGCAGCCGGTCGGCAGCCCGCACCAGCCGCTTGATCGCGTTCATGTAGCCGCTCATCTACCCCTGTCCGGTGGTTTCACGCGAGGATAATGGCGTCTGGGCGCGCGGTCGCAGAGGGGTGAGTGCCGGGTGGACGGGGACGGCGAGCTCATCGGCAGCATCGGCGTGCTGACGATCGCCACCAGGGGCCGGGCCGGCCCCGGCGAGGTCCTGGTCAAGATTCGCGGCGGATCCGAGACTTTTATCGCGTGGTCACCCGAGCCGCTGCCGCGCGGGCGCTCGGTGCTGGTCATCGAGACCCGCGGCAGCCGGCAGGTCGATGTCAGCCCCTGGGATGATCCGTTCGGCCACTTCCCCGATGGCTGACCTAGGAGTAAAAAGATCAGACAGTATGTCGTTTCCGGCCGATTCGCCGGGAACACCCACGAGCCGCCCGGGCCGCGCCTGAATCCCTGGCCCTGACTTGGAGATGACAATCGATGTTCGGCTATCGTGTCCCGCGCCCCGATGAGGCCATGCTGGTCTCCGGTGGCAAGTTCGGCCGTAATGGTGCCCCGTTCAAAGTCGTGACGGGGCACGGCGCGTTCGTCCCGCCGTTTTTCCGGAAGGTCAATTTCCTCACGCTGTCGATGTGTGAGTCTGAGGTTTCCGAGCAATGCGTGACCAAGCAGGGCATCGCGCTCAATGTCCGGGCCGTGATCGCGTTCAAGGTCGGCAACGACGACGAGAGCATCGTCAACGCCGGCCAGCGGTTCCTGTCTGACCAGGATCAGATGTCCGCGCTCACCGGGCGGATCTTCGCCGGCCACCTGCGCTCCATCATCGGCTCGATGACCGTCGAGGAGATCGTCACCGAGCGGCAGAAGCTCGCCACCGAGGTGCTGGACGGCTCTAAGGCCGAGATGGCCAAGATCGGCCTGACTGTCGACTCGCTGCAGATCCAGTCGATCGACGACATGAACACCGGCTACATCGACGCGATGGCCGCCCCGCACAACGCCGCCATCCGGCGGCAGGCGCAGATCGCCCAGGCCCAGGCCAACCAGGCGGCGGCCGAGGCCCAGCAGCAGTCCCAGCGGGCCCAGGCCGAGTACACCCGGCAGACCTCCGTCGTCCAGGCGCAGTACAAGGCCGAGGTCGACAAGGCGCAGGCCGAGGCGGCGCAGGCCGGGCCGCTGGCCCAGGCCCAGGCCCAGATGGCCGTGCTGGCCGCCCAGGCCGAGCTGGCCGAGCGCAATGCCGAGCTGCGTCAGCGCCAGCTGGTCGCCGAGGTCATCCGGCCCGCCGAGGCCGAGGCCGAGAAGGTGCGGATCCTGGCCCTGGCCGACGCCAAGCGGGTGACCATGCAGGCGGAGGCGGCCGCCTCGCACGACCGGGTCGCGCTGGACCGGATGCTGATCGACCAGCTGCCGCAGATTGTCAAGGAGGCGGCGGCCGGGCTGGCCGGAGCTAACGTCAGCGTGCTGAACGGCGCCGACGGGCTCGGCGAGATCGCCGCTGGCCTGGTCTCCCAGGGGCTGGCCATCCTGGAGTCGGTCAAGCGGGGCATGTCGGCGACCGGGGAGAAGGCGGCGCCGGCCGCGCCCGCGCTGTCCGCCAGGGTTGCGGACAACGAGGGCCCCGCCGCCGGCCAGTAGCACCGCACCGCCGGCGTCGCGGACGAGGATGCCGCCGCCGGCCAGCAGCACCGCACCGCCAGGGCCGGCCCGGGCACAACCCGGGCCGGCCCTGGCGCGGTCAACCAGGGGAGCGTCCCGCGCGTCCTGTCTGCGATGGGTCAGTGACTAAAAGTCACCCCATAAGTACCCATAGTAAGCCGATACCGGTCATGGCTGGTACCGGCGCCGGCCGGAGAGCCGCGGCGCCAGCCGTGGCCGGGCCGGGACGGCAGGAGGGATCCCCATGTTTCATCATGCCCGCCATGCATTAGCAGCGCTGCCCGGCGCTCTCGGCGCCCTGGCCGCCGCCGGCACCGCCCGCGCGGGCCGGGCGACGAGCACCGCTCGCGCCATCCCGGCGGCCGCGGCCATCGGCATCGTCGCGGCCATTACGGTGACCAGCCCGGCCGCGGCCGCGCCCGGATCCGGGCGCCCGGCCGCAACGCCCGCCTGTGGTGCCACGTGCGCGAATTATTTCGTGCAGGAGTTCGGGCGCAAGTTCGTTCTCAACGATTTTCGCGGCCATACCAGCGTCGGGACCAAGGTGCTGCTCTACCCGCGCGGCAATGCCAACCGGGACGAGGACTGGACCATCTGGCCGGCCGGCACGGTGGCCCAGCTGGCGGCATTCGGCCTGGTCAGCAAGGCGCTGGCGATCCATTACGGATCCGACAACGCATTCGAGATCCAGTACGCCCCTGACGGCGTCGGCTCCGGTCTGTGCGCGGGGGTCGCGCACCCGGCCAGCGGCGGCGGATCGGCCCCGGTCAGCCTGCAGTGGTGCGGGCGCGGCGCCGCGACCGTGTGGGTGCTGGACGCGGCCGACACGGCCGGCGGCTACGCGCCGCTGATTACCGGCACCGACACCAACTTCAGCGATCCGCAGGTCCTCACCGAGCCCGGCTACCCGCTGCACTGGCCCCGGCCGCAACTGGCGACCACCCGGCTGCACCAGTTCTCTGATGGCACCGTTTATGACGATCAGATGTGGAATAACACTCTCGGAGTTCTGCCTTAGCCGGCCTGACAGGCCGGCATTCTGAGCACCCCGTGATGAGTTTTGCGCCGATGCCGGAATTGCCGCCGGCTTGTCCGTTTAATCCCCGGCGAGAAATTAACTTAGGTCAGGTGTTAGCGGAGGGCCCCGTGGTAACGTACGAACTACTGACTGGCAGGGCGGGGATACAGAGAGCAACCTTAGCCAGGCATCTTCGCAGTACTGTCGCCAGCCGTTACCGGCTATGGCTTGACCGCCCAAGCCTGCCGGAAATTGGCAGTCGGACTGGCGAATTCCAAACAGGAAGGAATCCCCAATGCGCAACCGCTTTGCGAGGGCGGCAACTGTGCTCGCGGCTGGGGTCGCCGTCACTTCTGTGATTGGCCTCTCTGCGGCGGGCGCGGCGAGTGCCGCGACCAAGCCCGGCGCCGTGCACCCGAACGCCACTCCGGCGTGCGGGTTTAACTGCTTCAACCTGTCGAGCCTGACGCTCGGCCGGGGCACGATCCAGAACGCCTACGTTCCGGGTGACACCGGTGTTGGCGGCCGAGTTGGCCAGAAGGTCAACATGAACTTCGCCAGCAACAGCCACCCGAACGAGGACTTCACCGGCGCTCAGGTCGGCAACCTCGGCGACTTCTGCGGCACCCTGCTGTCGACGACGTCGTACGTGTGCATCAACTACCCGACCACCTACCCGGTGTTCGAGTCCAACTGGTCGCCGTTCGGCAACGAGTCCGGCCTGTGCGCCGGCGCGTTCCTGCCGGTCTACAGCGGCGAGAACGTCACCCTGCAGCGCTGCGGGTCCAACCCGTCGACCCTGTGGGTCGGCGACCTGGCCAACAGCACCACCTTCCGGGGCCGGCTGTACACCCCGTGGGTGAACGGCGCGAGCGCCAACTTCAGCCACCCGCTGACCCTGCAGGTTGACCCCGGCACCAGGAGGCCGATCAACCAGCTGAAGCTCCACTCCCTGAACAAGCTGACGGGCGGCGTGGCGCCGGACAGCCAGCAGTTCACGCTCACCTTCGGGCCGGTTCACTGATCCGGACCTTCGGTTACTAGCCCCGGGCGGGCGGCGGCGCAACGCCGGCCGCCCGGAGCACGCCGATTGCACGGAGCCCGGCCTGGTGGGGGACTGCCAGACACCGAAGGGCCGCGGTAAGCACGACGGGATGCTCCTCCCGCCTCCGGGCGGGGGGAGCATCTTGCTGTGCGCGATGGTCAGGCGGGCTGGCAGCATGGGCGCCATGACGCCGGCCGAGCAGCGGCTGCTGGCCCGGGTCCGCGCCGACCTGAGCCGGCTCATCCGCTACGACGACCAGTCCGTGGTGCACGACACCTGGATCTGGCAGCGCTACGACGGCGGCCACGCGGTCAGCCTGGCGCCGGCCCGGGCGGCCGCGGTCCGCACCGCCTGGCATGAGGCCGGGCATGCGGTGGCCGCGCTGGCCGTCGGCGCTCGGTTCAGCTCGGCGAGCATCCGGCACAGCGCGGTCAGCCGGGACGGGCGCGCCACCGAGGGCCGGGTGCACGGCCTGACCGGGGCCGGCGACCAGGGATTCGTGATCGACGCGGGCGGCCAGGTCGCCGAGCGGCTGATGGACTGGACGATGCCGGACGGCGATGACGAGCTGCGCCGCTGGCTGGCCGGCTGGCGGGCCGACGGCGGCGATGCCGGGCGGTTCCGCCGGTCCATCGGCGCCCGGTTCGGCCGTGACGAGGCGGCGGCATGGCGGTGCGCCGAGAGCCTGCTGACGCCGCGGCGGCTAGCCATCCGCACCGTGGCCCGGGGCCTGCTGGTCAGCCCGCGGCACCTGCCCTTCGCCGTGGTTGCCGCGATCGCGGCCGACGCTCATCACCCCGCAGGACCATGAGGCGGCGAGCTACCGCCGAGCCCGGTCCCCGTTACGCGTAACATGGCCTGATGGCGGACAGCCGTGAGTGCGAGCAGTGCGGGAAGGTGTTCCTCCCGCGCCGCGAGCATGCCCGGTTCTGCGGGGCCCGCTGCCGCGTGGCCTGGAACCGGGAGGATGCCAGTGCCCGGCCCGCGCCCGCCACGGTCAGCGCGCTGGACTGGTCCATTACCGCCATGCGCGACACCACCTCCCGGCTGCTGCGCGCCAGGGCCGTCGACCGGGCCCGGGCGTTCGCGGTGGTCAGCGAGGCGGTGTGGTGGGTGACCATCGTCGACGCCGCGCTGGTGCGCTATCACCCCGTTCCCTATGACCAGGTCCTGGCCGCCCGGCCGGAGGAGCAGCGCGAGCAGATCGAGGGCACCCTGGGCGGCTTGCGCTTCGTCCGCAACCGGATGGGCTATTACCTGGACCCGGGTGACTTCGTGTGTCCCCGGAACGAGGCTGCCGCCGCCGACAGCCGCATCACCGGGTGGATCTGGAAATCGGTACCCGACCCGATGCTGGACCTGCTGCCGCCGAGCGGGCAGGAGTGGGAGCTGACCCGGTACCAGGCCTACCAGGCGTGGCTGGCCGGGCACCGCGTCGGGGAGGTCTTCAGCACCACGGCGGCCTTCCTGCGTCAGGCCGCTGCCGCCGCTGCGCAGTCCGAGGAACTGGCTGCCCGGGCCTGAGCGCATCGCCGCCTCGTGCGGTGACTGCGTGCCCGGCTCTCACTCCCGGCCAGGCCGGCAGCCGCCCGGATGAGCCCAGCAGCCCGGCCCGCACGGCTGCGCCAGCCCGGCTGCGCCAGCCCGGCCAGGCCAGCACGGGTCAGGTCAGCACGAGCCAGGTGCGGCCGTCGATCAGCTCGCGGGCCGCGTCCAGGTGCCCCGCGTGAGTCGCCGTCTCCGCGATGACGTGCAGGATCGTCTGCCGCAGTTGCTGCTCGGGCATGCCAGGGAAGATCTCGGACGGCCACCAGGCCGCGCGGGAATCGAGCGGCCGCGCGGTGATGATCGCATCGGCCAGCGCCGCCTCCTCGCGGTACTGCGCGAGCACCGCCGCGGCGGGCTCCCCGGCTGCGACCTGCCAGGCCTCGTCGCCGGAGGGCAGCTCGACCTGCTCGCCGGCGACAACGGCGCGGAACCAGAACCGCTCGACGTCCAGGGCGAGGTGCCGGACCATGCCCAGGCTGGTCCAGCCGGACGGCAGCACCGGGCGCCGCAGGTCGTCCTCGGACAGGTCGTCCAGGATGCCGAGCACATGCCTGCGCTG
>DASUBV010000271.1:0-3188 GCA_035763085.1 Streptosporangiaceae bacterium
CGCATCGACGTCGTGCTGGAGCCCGCCGCGGGCCCGGAGGCCGCCGCGAGCCCGGGGGTCGCCGGGGACCTGGAGGCCGCCGCCGCGGTGCTGGCCCAGTGGGCCACCGGGCCCGCCAGCACCGACCCGGACCAGCGCCGACTGTCGGTGCCGGTGGCCGCGGGCGCGGTGACGCTGCCGGAGCTGGTGCGCCAGCTGGAGGCGGCCGGGCTGCGGGCGCGGGACGTGAGCGTGCGCCGCCCGACCCTGGACGAGGTCTTCCTGGACCGGACCGGCGCCGCCGCCGGGCAGGCGGCCGGGCAGGAAGTGGCAGCATGACGAACCTGACGCTGACCCGGCCGGAGCCGGCCAGGCTGGGCCGCCTGCGGTGGGCACTGGCCGACGGGCTGGCCGCCGCCGGGCGGGTGCTGACCAAGCTGCGGCATGACCCGGCCGCGATCGGGCTGACGGTGGGCGCGCCGGTGGTGATGGTGCTGATCTTCGGCTACATCTTCGGCAGCGCGATCGTGGTGCCGGGCGGCGGCAACTACCGGGCGTTCCTGGTGCCGGGCCTGTTCGTGACGATCGCGGCCAACGTGCTGCCGTCGATGATCGCCATGGCCCGCGACAGCAGCCGCGGCGTGGTGGACCGGTTCCGGTCGATGCCGATCAGCCGGACAGCGGTCCCGTTCGGCCAGGCCGCGGCCACGTCGGTGTACGGGCTGATCAGCTTCGTGCTGATGGCGGCCTGCGGGCTGGCCGTTGGCTGGCGGATCGAGCGCGGGGCGCTGCTGGCGCTCGCGGCGCTGGGCCTGCTGATGGCCTTCCAGTTCGCGGCGACCTGGGTCGGCATGTGGCTGGGGCTGGTGATCGGCAAGGAGGAGACCGCGGGACAGGCGAGCATCCTGGTGTTCCCGGTGTCGATGCTGTCGAACGTGTTCGTGCCGACGGCGGGCATGCCCGGCTGGCTGCGGGTGATCGCGGACTGGAACCCGGTCAGCGCGCTGGCCGCCGCGACCCGGCAGCTGCTCGGCAACCCGACCACTCCGCCCGGCGGGGCGTGGCCGCTGGAGCACCCGGTCACGGCGTCGCTGCTGTGGGCCGCGGTCCTGCTGGCGGTGTTCGTGCCGCTGTGCACCCGGCGGTACGCCCGGCCGCCGCGCTGAGCGCCGGGACCGGGCCGGCGGGCGCGGCGCGCGCGGCACAATGGGCTGATGGCCCAGGCGAATGAGGCGGCAGCGGCGCTGCTGAGCGAGTACGCCGAGCTGCTGCAGATGACCGGCGGCGACATGTTCCGGGTCCGCGTCTACGAGAAGGCGGCTAGGGCCGTCGCCGGTCATGCGGCGGACATCACCGGGCTGGGCCCGGCGCAGCTGCAGAAGATCCCCGGCGTCGGGAAGTCGATCGCCGAGAAGGTCACCGAGATCGGCGCGACCGGGACATTCGCCGCGCTGGAGGACCTTCGTGGCCGGATCCCGGCGGGGGTGCTGGCGCTGACCCGGATCCCGGCGCTGGGCCCCAAGCGCGCCCTGGCGCTGCACGAGGAGCTGGGGGTCAGCTCCCCCGCCGAGCTCAAAGGGGCGATCGCGGCCGGGCAGCTGGCCGGGCTGCGCGGGTTCGGGGCCAGGAGCGAGGAGAAGCTGCTGCGCGGCATCGAGCTGCTGGAGAGCTCGGGCGGGCGGGTGCTGCTGGACGTCGCCGCGCAGACCGCCGCCCGGGTGGTCGCGGCGGTGTCGGCGGCGCCAGGCTGCCTGCGGTGCGAGTACGCCGGGTCGCTGCGCCGCTGGCGGGAGACGATCGGCGACGTCGACGTGCTGGCCGCGGCGGCGGACTCGGCGCCGCTGATGGCCGCGCTGACCGGGCTGCCCGAGGCGGTGGAAGTCATCGGGTCCGGGCCGACCAAGACCTCGATCCGCACCGGCGCCGGGCTGCAGGTGGACCTGCGGGTCATCCCGCTGGACGCCTGGGGCGCGGCGCTGCAGTACTTCACCGGCTCGCAGGCGCACAACGTGCGGGTCCGCGAGATCGCCGTGCGGCGCAAGCTGAAGCTGTCGGAGTACGGGCTGTTCGACGCCGGGACCGGCGAGCTGATCGTGTCGCAGACCGAGCAGGAGGTGTACCAGCGGCTGGGCATGGCGTGGATCCCGCCGGCGATGCGCGAGGACACCGGCGAGGTGCAGGCGGCGCAGCGCGGCGAGCTGCCGGCCCTGGTCACCGAGTCCGACCTGCGCGGGGACCTGCACACCCACACCAGCCTGACCGACGGGGTGGCGACGCTGGAGGAGATGGTGGCCGCGGCACGGGCGCGCGGCTACGCCTACTACGCGGTGACCGACCACGCGCCGAACCTGTGGATGCAGCGGATGACCGACGAGAAGATGCTGGCCCAGCGCGAGCAGCTGCGGAAGCTGGCCGGCCGGCTCGCCGGCGACGAGGGCGCCGGCCCGCCGATGGTGCTGCTGCACGGGGCCGAGCTGAACATCGCGCCCGACGGCAGCGTGGACTGGGACGAGGACTTCCTGGCCGGGTTCGACGTGTGCGTGGCCTCGGTGCACTCCAATTTCGACCTGCCGCGCGCCGAGATGACCCGGCGGCTCATCACCGCCTGCGAGAACCCGCGGGTCAACATCATCGGGCACCCGCTGGCCCGCAAGGCCGGCCGCCGCCCGGCCATCGACGTGGACCTGCCTGAGCTGTTCCGGGCCTGCGCCCGGACCGGCACCGCGCTGGAGATCAACGCCCACCCGGCCCGGCTGGACCTGCCCTCGGCGCACATCCGGACCGCCCGCGACGCCGGGGTCAGGTTCGCCATCGACAGCGACGCCCACTCCGTCGGGCACCTGGCCAACATGATCTACGGCGCCGGCACCGCGCAGCGCGGCTGGCTCACCCCCGGCGACGTCATCAACACCTGGCCGCTGGACCGGCTCACCGCGTTCCTGGCCAAGCCCGGCAGCTAAGCCTGGCCGGTCCTGGCCCGCTGGCGCGATGCGGCAGCGGCCGAGGCGGCACTGCCGTCAGGGTCGAAACCAGGGATCTTCCCGATGCCCGGCAGGCAGCCTGGCACCCATCATCTGCTCATGACAACGACAGCACTGCAGGACGGCCTGCTTGAGGCCAGAGACGTGTACCGGTCCTTCGGGCAGACGCCCGCCCTGCGGGGCGCCAGCCTGGCCGTGGCCGATGGCGAGATCGTTGCCGTCGTCGGC
>DASUBV010000272.1:0-6434 GCA_035763085.1 Streptosporangiaceae bacterium
AGCGTGCCGCAGATCTCCACCAGTGACCTGAACAACAGCTTCTCGGCGATGACGAAGCTGCAGCCCCTCGCCGCGAAGGGCAAGGGCAACATAGCCGTGATCCTGCCGGACACCGTCACCTCGACGCGCTATGTCGAGTTCGACGCGCCGTACCTGAAGGAGGCGTTCACCAAGGCCGGGCTGAAGTCCTCGCAGTTCACCATCCAGAACGCCCTGGGCAGCGACTCCACGCAGTTCAGCGATGCTCAGACCGCTATCACCAAGGGCGCGAGCGTCCTGGTCGTCGACCCGCTGGACTCCGGTGTCGGCGCGCGCATCGAGTCCTACGCCAAGTCGCACGGTGCTGCCGTGATCGACTATGACCGGCTCACGCTCGGCGGCAACCGCAGCTACTACGTCAGCTTCAACAACGTCCTGGTGGGCACCAAGATCGGCCAGGGCATGGTCAGCTGCATCTCCGACTGGCATGTCAAGAGCCCCAATCTCATCGTGATGAAGGGCGCGCCGACCGACAACAACGCGACGCTGTTCGCGCAGGGCTACAACGCGGTGCTCAGGCCGCACTTCAGCTCCGGCTGGAAGGACGTCAGCAACCCGGCCGGGACCTGGGACCCGCCCACCGCGCTGAGCGAGTTCCAGCAGCAGTTCACCGCGCACCCGAACATCAACGCGGCGCTGGTCCCGAACGACGAGAACGCCGCGCCGATCATCCACTATCTGCAGAGCAAGGGCATCAAGGCCAAGACCTTCCCGGTCACCGGCCAGGACGCCACCCTGACCGGGCTGCAGAACATCCTGACCGGCTACCAGTGCGGCACCGCGTACAAGCCGATCTACCTGGAGGCACAGGCGGCCGCTGCGCTGGCCATGTACGTGCGCGCCGGCGTCAAGCCGCCCGCTAGCCTGGTCAACGGCACCACCAAGGACACCCAGAGCAACACCAGTGTCCCGTCGGTGCTGCTGACGCCTACGTGGGTCACGACGGCGAACATGAACGCGACCGTCATCGCGGACAAGTTCGTGCCGGCCTCGCAGCTGTGCGCCAAGAAGTACGCCTCGGCCTGCAAGGCCGCAGGCATCCAGGGCTGAGAAGGAGTCGCATGACAAGCCGGGACACCAGCCGTGACCGGTAGCCCAGATGACGGAGCCCGGCCCGCGCCCGCGGGCCGGGCTCCGTCCGGCGCCGGCGAGGGAGCTGCCACCGCCACCATGGACGGGTCGCTGCTGTCGCTGCACGATATCGGGAAGAACTTCGGTCCCGTTCAGGCGCTCAGCGGGGTTAACCTCGACATCCCCGCGGGCCAGGTCACGGCCCTGGTCGGCGACAACGGTGCCGGGAAGTCGACGCTCATCAAGACGATCTCCGGCATCTGGGAGCCCTCCGAGGGCCAGCTGATCTGGCAGGGCAAGCGGGTGCATTTCCGCTCGCCCAGGGATGCCACCGACGCCGGGATCGCCACCGTGTACCAGGACCTGGCGCTGTGCGACAACCTGGACATCGTGGAGAACATGCTCCTGGGTCACGAGGTGCGGCGGCATCTGCTGCTGGACGAAGTGTCCATGGAGCAGACGGCCAAGCAGACCCTGAGTGACCTGCGGGTCACGACGGTGCGGAACATCCGGCAGCCGGTTGGCTCGCTGTCCGGCGGCCAGCGGCAGGCGGTGGCGGTGGCCAAGGCCGTGATGCTGGACGCCAGGCTGGTCATCATGGACGAGCCGACCGCGGCGCTGGGGGTCTCCCAGACCGCCCTGGTGCTGGATCTCATCGGCCGACTGGCGAAGCGCGGCATCGGCGTACTGGTGGTCTCGCACAACCTGACCGACGTCTTCCAGGTCGCCGACCGGCTCGCGGTCCTGTACCTGGGGCGCTTGGTATCAGCCGGCCCGGCCGCAGATTACGACACCGCGTCCGCCGTGGACCTGATGACCACAGGCGCCACGCAGCGGAACAGGGGCGCGGATCGCGCTGCCCGCACCCCCGACAGCGGCCCGGAGGGCTGACCATTGGCTTCCAGGAATCCAGAACCCGAGCGGGGCACAGTGACCACCGACGGCATGCCGTCCGACAGCCAGGAGGAGGCAGCGGTCCTGGCGGCGCCGCCCGAGCTGATAGCCGGCTCCATCGGCCAGTACGTCCGGCTCTGGCTCAAGCGGGTCCGCAGCGGCGAGAGCGGGGCCCTGCCGGTCATCGTCGGCCTGATCGTGATCGTGCTGATCTTCCAGCTCAAGAGCTCGCTGTTCCTGTCGGCCGGCAACCTGGTCAACCTGATGACCCAGGCCGCCTTCATCATCACCCTGGGCATGGCCGAGGTGTTCGTGCTGCTGCTGGGCGAGATTGACCTGGCGGCGGGATTCACGGCGGCGTGCGGCGCGGTCATTGCCCTGTACCTGGTGGCCAAGAACTATCCCTGGTGGGTCGCGGTCCTGGCCTGCCTGGCGGCTACTGGCGCTTACGGGGCGGTGCAGGGCTTCGTCATCACCCGCCTGAGATTGCCGTCCTTCGTGGTAACGCTGGCCGGCTTCCTCGGCCTGTCCGGACTGCTGCTCTTCCTGATCGACGCCACCGGGAAGATCGGCGTCGGCGGGGTCATCAGGCTGAACAACGACATTCTCAATGACATCGAGTCAGGAGCTCTCAACCCGACCGCCAGCTGGATCGTGATGATCGTGCTGGTCGTCGTGGCCGGGCTGCTTCTGTTCCTGCGGGACCGGCGCCGCCGGATCAGCGGGCTGGTCGCCCCACCGGTCAGCATCACGCTGCTGAAGATAGCTGTGATAGCGGTCGCCGGCGTCATCGTAGTGCTGGTGGGCAACACCAATCGCGGCACCGCCCTGTTTGCCGTCCGCGGGCTGCCGTGGGTGGTGCTGGTGGTCCTCGGCATCCTGGTGATCTATACCGTCCTGCTAGGCCGCACCCGGTTCGGCCGCTACATTTACGCGATCGGCGGCAACGCCGAGGCAGCCAGGCGGGCCGGCGTCAACACCAACAGAATCCGGGTGGTGGCCTTCGCCCTCTGCGGCATGACCGCAGGCATCACCGGGATCATCCTCGCCTCCTATCTCGGCTCGATCTCCAGCGGCGTCAACGGCGGCCAGAACGTGCTCAACGCCGTCGCCGCCGCAGTCATCGGCGGGACGAGCCTGTTCGGCGGGCGGGGCAAGATGATGGATGCCCTGCTCGGCGGACTGGTTGTCGGAGTCATCGCCAACGGCCTGCAGTTGCTGGGGCTGGCTGCGGACGCGCAGCTCATGTGGACAGCGCTGGTGCTTGTCGCGGCGGTCACCGTGGACTCGCTCACCCGCCGCGGTCGCAGCAGCAGTTAGACGGCCGTCGCGGGGCCAGCCAGGCGACTAGCGCCCAGCCAGCCGTGCCATAGCGGGCAGAGGGGCGGAACCACCCCCGCGGTTCCGCCCCTCGCAGCCGTCCGGCCGCTGCCGTCCGAGCCGCTGGCTACCGGCCGGTATCAGCCGGAATAGGCCTCATGGCACACTGGTTACTACAACTTGCGTGCTCCGGGGTCGGTGAAACTCCGAGCCGGCGGTGACAGTCCGCGACCCTGCCGAGGCCACTCGGCTGGCTGACCCGGTGGAATCCCGGGACCGACGGTTAAAGTCCGGATGGGAGGCAGCACGCGCGCGGCATTACCCGCTCCGGCGGGCTGGCCTGGCTCCGCCGGACCGGCCCGGCGGCAGGCCCGCCCGGGACGGCGGGCCGGGCCCGTTCCGACGGGCCGCGGCGGGCCGGCCGCGTGGCGCCCTCGCGCATCCCCGGAGCCAGGAACGGACGAGGCTCCGAGGAGGACAGGGTGTTCACCGGGATCGTGGAAGAGCTGGGCGAGGTCATCGCGCTGCAACAGGGCGCTGACTCAGCCCGGCTGACCGTGCGCGGGCCGGAGGTGAGTGCCGGCGCCCGGCGCGGCGAGTCGATCGCCGTCAACGGCGTCTGCCTGACGGTCACGCAGGCTAGCGACGGCCAGTTCAGCGCGGACGTGATCCGGGAGACCCTGGAGCGCTCCAGCCTGGGGGCGCTGACCCCGGGAGCGCCGGTCAACCTGGAGCGCCCGGTCCGCGCGGACGGCCGCCTGGGCGGGCACATCGTGCAGGGCCATGTGGACGCGACCGGCGTCATCGTGTCCCGGCAGCCGGGTGACGGCTGGGAGGTCGTCCGGATCTCGGTCCCGGCTGAGCTCTCTCGTTATGTCGTGGAAAAAGGATCGGTCGCTGTCGATGGCGTGAGCCTGACCGTCTCGGCGCTCAGCCCGCCGGGCGCGGAGCCGGCCTGGCTGGAGGTCAGCCTCATCCCCGAGACGCTGGCGCGGACCACGCTGGGCCGCCGCCAGAGCGGCGAGGTGGTCAACCTGGAGGCCGACATGATCGCCAAGGTCGTGGAGCGACTGCTGGCTGGGAGGCGGCTGTGATCAGTTCTGAGCGGCAGACGGCGGGAGCAGCCGAGGTCCGGCTGGACGATGTCGGGCGCGCGGTGGCCGACATCCGGGCGGGCCGGGCGGTGGTCGTGGTGGACGACGCCAGCCGGGAGAACGAGGGCGACATCATCTTCGCCGCCAGCAAGGCGACGCCCGAGCTGCTGGCCTTCACGATCCGCTACGCGCGCGGGCTGGTCTGCGTGCCGATGCTGGGCGAGGACCTGGACCGGCTCCAGGTGCCGCCGATGACCGCCGCTAACCAGGAGCACATGGGCACGGCGTTCACCATCAGCGTGGATGCCCGGCACGGGGTCACCACGGGCATCTCAGCGGCCGACCGGGCCAGGACCATCCGGACGCTGGCCGACTCGGCCACCGAGCCGTACGAGATCGTGCGGCCCGGCCACGTGTTCCCGCTGCGCTACACCGAGGGCGGCGTGCTGCGCCGGCCCGGCCACACTGAGGCCGCGGTCGACCTGGCCCGGCTGGCCGGCCTGACCCCGGCCGGGGTGGTGGCCGAGGTGGTGAACGACGACGGCACGATGGCGCGGCTGCCGCAGCTGCGCGCCTTCTCCGACGAGCACGGCCTGGCGCTGATCACGATCGCCCAGCTGATCGAGTACCGGCGGCGGGAAGAGCGGATGGTCAGCCGGGTGGCGGAGACCCGGATCCCGAACGAGTACGGCCAGTGGCGCGGGCTGGGCTACCTCAACTCGGTAGACGGGATCGAGCACCTGGCCCTGGTGCTGGGCGACCTGACCGCGCCGGGGCCCGACCCGCTGGTGCGGATGCACTCCGAGTGCCTGACCGGCGACGTGTTCGGTTCCCGGCGCTGCGACTGCGGCGCCCAGCTCGAGGCCGCCATGGCCGCGATCGCGGCCGAGGGCCGGGGCGTGGTGCTGTACCTGCGCGGGCATGAGGGCCGCGGCATCGGGCTGCTCAGCAAGCTGCGCGCCTACCAGTTGCAGGACGCCGGCGCCGACACCGTTGACGCGAACCTGGACCTGGGCCTGCCGGTCGACGCGCGGGAGTACTCCACGGGCGCGCAGATGCTGGCCGACCTGGGCGTGGACTCGCTGCGGCTGCTGACCAACAACCCGGCCAAGATGCTGGGCCTGTCCGGCTACGGGATCAAGATCACCGGGCGGGTGCCGCTGCCGGTGGTGCCCACGGCCGACAACCTGCGCTACCTGATCGCCAAGCGGGACCGGCTCGGCCACCAGCTGGATGAGCTGCCGGCCGTGGAGCCGGCGGCCGCAGCCGGGGACGGAGCCGGGACCGGAGCCGGAGCTGGCACCGGGGCCGGGGCGGGGGCGGATGGGCTGGCCAGGGATGCGTACCCGGACGGCTCGGCCGGTCGCTCCTACGCTCACGCACCGCGCGCGGAGGCGCAGTGAGCGGCGCGGGGCGGCCCGGCGGGGCCGTGCTGGACGCGGCCGGGGTCAGCCTGGCCATCGCCGCCACCCGCTGGCACGGCGAGATCACCGACATGCTGGTCGAGCGGGCCCTGGCCGCGGCCCGGGCGTGCGGGGTGCCCGACCCCCTGCTGGTCCGCGTCCCGGGCGCCATCGAGCTGCCGGTGGTCGCCGCCGAGCTGGCGCGCCGCCACGACGCGGTGGCCTGCCTGGGCGCGGTGATCCGCGGCGGCACGCCGCACTTCGACTACGTCTGCGACGCGGTGACCTACGGCCTGGCCCGGGTGGCGCTCGACACGGCGACCCCGGTCGGCAACGGCATCCTGACCTGCGATGACATCAAGCAGGCGCAGGACCGCAGCGGCGCCGAGGGCAGTTCAGAGGACAAGGGCTGGGACACGGTCCTGGCCGCCCTGGAGTCGGCCCTGGTCCTGCGCACCCTCCGCGCCACCCCCCGCTAGCAGCCGGGCCGCTAGCGGGGCCAGGCGAAGACGGAGCCACTGGCGCTGACCAGGACCTCGGCGCCCGCGGCCAGCTGCGGTCCGCCCGCTGTCCGCACGATCAGCTCGGTCACGCCGTCCGGCCCGGCACCCGC
>DASUBV010000273.1:0-52657 GCA_035763085.1 Streptosporangiaceae bacterium
GGTCGGCGACCCGAACACTGGCGTGGCCGTGTACGACACCTTCAGGTCGAGCGGTAGCTGGTTCCAAGTTGGCGGCACGAGCGCGGCGACTCCGATCATCACGGCCGCCATCGCGCTGGCGGGCACGCCGACCGCAAAGTACCCGGCGTCGAAGATCTACGCACACCCCGGCAAGTTCCACGACGTGACCAGGGGCCAGAACGGCACCTGCTCGCGGTGGTACGTCTGCCACGCCCGGAAGGGCTATGACGGCCCGACGGGCATCGGCACCCCGAACGGCCTGGGCGGCCTGTAGGCGGTCCCGGTAGCGGCCCCGGCCGCGGAGAGTGATCTCCGCGGCCGGGGCTGCTTGCTGTGCGGCTGTTTGCTGTGCGGCGTTTGCCACGCGGCTGTTTGCCGTGCGGCCGCTGGCTGTGCGTGCTCTGCTGCCGTGGTGAGAATTCGCTGAATTTATTTAATGCCGATGGCAGCCAGGACAAAGGTCTGCTAAAAAACTCACCGTCGCGGTAACCACTCCGAGGCAGCCAATCCGGCCAGCGACCCCCGCCGATACGGAGGAAATCAGGTGCAGATAATGCGACAAACCCGGCTGGCGGTCACGGCATTATCACTCCTGGGCGCGGCCGTGGCCGTGATGCCGGCCGGGGCGTCGGCGTCCAGCGCGGCGCCGAGCGCAGGCGGCGCGACCCCGGCGACCGCCGGGCCGCAGCACGGTGACACCCAGCAAGTCTGCCCGGTGGACACCCGGCCCGGCTACGTCACCTGCCAGTCGGTGATCAAGCTGGCCAGCGCCGCCCGCAACGCCCCGGCCGCGGTGGGCACCGATGCCGCCGTGCGCGGCTACGGCCCGGGCGACCTGCGCTCGGCATATGGCCTGGCCAAGGCGGTGAGCCGCAGCAAGGGCCGGACGATCGCGATCGTGGACGCCTACCGGGACCCGAAGGCCGAGAGCGACCTGGCCCACTACCGCAGCCACTACGGCCTGCCGCCGTGCACCAGGGCCAACGGCTGCCTGCACATCCTGAACCAGAACGGTCACTCCTCGCCGCTGCCCTCCCCGGACCGGGACTGGGCGCTGGAGGAGTCGCTGGACCTGGACATGGTCTCGGCCATCTGCCCCCGGTGCCATATCACCCTGGTGGAGGGCTACCGCCCCTATACCAGGTCGCTGGGGATCGCCGAGAACACGGCGGCCAGCAAGGCGCGGTATGTCTCCAATAGCTGGAGCACGGAGGAGTTCAACGGCGAGGGCTCCTTCAACCACTATTTCCGTCATTCCGGGCATGCCATTGTGTTCGCGTCAGGTGACTTCGGGTACCTCAATTCCTCGGCACCGCCGCAGCTCGGCACCCGCCCGCAGACCTACCCCGGCGTCGTCCAGACCGTCACCTCGGTCGGCGGCACCAAGCTGGTGCACAAGAAGTCCGGCTCGCGGGCGTGGACCGAGACGGTCTGGGGCACGGCCGCCAACGCCAACTTCGAGGGCACGCAGTCCGGCTGCTCTACTTTGCAGCCCAAGCCGTCCTGGCAGCACAAGGCCGGCGACACGTGCACCCGGCGGACCCAGAACGACGTCGCCGCGGTCGCCGACCCGAACACCGGGGTGGCCGTGTATGACAGCTACGGGTACGGCGGCTGGATCCAGATGGGCGGTACCAGCGCCGCGACGCCCATCATCACGGCCATCTACGCGCTGGCCGGCGAGGCCGCCAGCCGCAGCTACCCGGCGTCCTACATCTACTCCCACCCCAAGTCGTTCCACGACATCACGGCCGGGCAGGACGGGACCTGCTCCCCGGCCTACCTGTGCCGCGCCGGGAAGGGGTACGACGGGCCGACCGGGGTCGGCACGCCCAGCGGGGCCTACGGCCTGTCCCCCTACAACGTCAACCCGATCACGCTGCTGGACCCGGGCGCCAAGACCGCGCACATGGGCAGTACGTTCAGCCTGCGGATCGCCGGGCTGGACCGGCGGGCGGCGGCGAACTGGCTGAAGTACACCGCGACCGGGCTCCCCGCGGGGCTGCGCATCAGCGGGATCTCCCAGTCCACCAACGGCAGGATCACGGGCACGCCGACGGCGACGGGGACCTTCCACGTCACGGTGCACGCGAGGGACAACCACACCGGCAAGAGCAACGCGACCAAATTCACCATCACGGTGAAGTAGGACTAGCTGCGGGGTACCGGGCCGTGCAGCCGGAAACGGGGTAGAAGCCGTCGCCGTGCCGGCCCGGCCCGGTGATCCGCGGCCGTGGCTGCCACCGCCGTTCGGGTAAGCCGTGCCGAGCCGCTGGGCGGGTAACCAGGGTGACCTGGGGTTTCAGGGGGGGTGTCCCCTGGGCTGACAACGTCGCTACCTGTGACAAATCTGTGTGCGATACTCAGGCAAACATCGGATCTCCTGGCACCGCCGGAGACCACCAGGCCTGCGGTGCCGCGCTGCGGACGAGGCGAAACAGGAGGGCGCGGCCGTGGCAGTCACCGACGAGGCGATCGAAAAGATCAAGTCAATGATTGTCTCCGGCACGCTGCGGGCCGGGGACCGGCTGCCCAAGGAGGCCGACCTCGCGGCCGAGCTCGGGTTGTCCCGCAGCTCCCTGCGCGAGGCGGTCCGCGCGCTGGCCCTGATCAACATTCTCGACGTGCGCCGCGGCGACGGAACCTACGTCACCAGCCTCCAGCCGGCCGTCATGCTCGAGGCGCTCAATTTCATCGTCGATTTCCACCGCGACGCCAGCGTGCTGGAGTTTCTTCAGGTCCGGCGCATCCTGGAGCCAGCGGCCACGGCCCTGGCCGCCGAGCGCATCGCGGGCCAGGAGATCGATGACCTGCGCGCGCTGCTGGACCGGCTGGGACCCCAGCCCGAGGTCGACGACCTGGTCGCCAACGACCTGGAGTTCCACCGCCGGATCGCGGCCGGCTCGGGGAACTCGGTGCTGTGCTCGCTGCTGGATACGATCTCGGCGCCCACGACCCGGGCCCGGATCTGGCGCGGCCTGACCCAGTCCGGTGCGCGGGAGCGCACGCTGGCCGAGCACCGGGCGATCCTGGACGCGCTCGCCTCCCGTGACGGGGACGTGGCCCGGTCCTGGGCCACCGTGCACATCGCCAATGTCGAGCAATGGCTGTCGTCCGTTTTGTGACGACATCGACGGTCCGATAACGGCGACTATCAGGATTCGCTCACTCACGCGCAGTAAGTTCCATTGGCGGTATTGACAGCCGTCCGCGACTCGGAAATCATGCAGTAATCGATTACCCGCCCCCTCAGGGGAGCGGCGTAGTCGCCCGCAAGCAGGATCGCGAGCGGAGGGTTCGGCTACGTACATGCGCAGCATCAAGCAGCCAGACGCCAGCTCCCGCACGCCGATCCGCCGCGCAGGCACGGCAGCCGGACCCGGTCCGGCTCACTGTGCCGCCTCCTGCAGCCGCCGCCCGGAATCTCCTGCCCGGCACCGAGCGCCGGGTCTCTCCGGACCATGGCAGGCCTGGTCACATCAGCCTTTCGCCGACTTCAGCTGCCTCGGCGAGACGGACCGGTTACCGGCGGCCTGACTGGCCGGGTCGTGCTGACAGGCCGGCAGTCCGCGGTGAAGGAAGGGATGCCCCATGAACACACCCCCAGCAGGCAGACAGATCGGCCACAGTCACCAGCCCGGCGGCCCGGGCACCCGGATCGGCCGCCGGGATTTCCTCTCCGCCGCCGGCAAGGCCGCGGCGGTGGCCGCCTCCGCCGGGCCGCTGCTCGCCGCCTGCGGGTCGTCATCATCGGGCGGATCGACCGCCGATGACGTCCTGACCATCGGCCTTCCCGTCACGCCCAAGGACTTCGCCCAGACGACGAAGTACCTGACGGCCTTCACGAAGAAGACCGGCATCACCGTCAAGCCGTTCACCACGAACACCGCCACCAACACCTGGGTAGCGGTGTTCCAGGAGATCTCCACCCGGCTGGCCGGCGGTGAGCCGATTGACAGTGCCTACATCGCCACCGAGGGCATGCAGTTGTTCGAGCGGCGCGGCGTGCTGGAGCCGCTCGACCCGTACATCCAGACCGCCAAGGGCGACGTCAGCAGCTTCTATGCCGATGTCAGCCCGCAGATGCTGGCCAGCTTCCGGCAGCTCGACAACCTCAACGGGAAGACCTACTTCATTCCCATCGGCTACAACGTCATGTCAATGTGGTACAACCGCAAGCTGTTCTCCGAGCTCGGGATCGCCGAGCCGGCGCCCGGCTGGACCTGGTCCGACTTCGAAAAGGCGGCCACCAGGCTGGCGTCCACATCCGGCCGGCTCGGCTTCGCCATTGGCGCGCCGGTGCCGGGGCCGTTCACCGACGTGTACCCGTGGGTGCTGACTAATGGCGGTGGCATCCTCAACACCGACCAGACCAAGTGCACGGCGGACAGCCCGGCCAACATCGAGGCCGCCACGTTCGTGCGCAGCCTGGTGACCAGGAAGCTGGTCAACCAGCCGGGCGGCTCCTACAACGCCTTCAGCGCGGCCGCGGTGGGCAAGCTCGGCATGTTCGGTGCCGGGATCTGGCCCAATACCGGCATCCCGCTGCATCAGGACCAGATCAACAAGCAGTTCGCCATCGTGCCCTGGCCCAAGCAGACCACCTCCGGCACCCCGGTGGGGGTGGGCGGGTTCCCCATGTTCAAGCAGACCCGCAACAAGAAGGCCCTGTGGGAGTTCATCAAGTTCACCATCTCCGAGGAGTTCCAGCACGGCCCGGTGGTGAACTTCGGCGGTGACATGCCGATCCGGCAGTCGGTGGCCCGGAGCAAGGAATTCCTGAAGAACTTCCCGCCGGGCACCGAGAACTTCAGCAACGAGCTGGCCTACTCGACCATGATCGTCGGAGTTCCGAACGGCAGCGCGGTCGAGAGCGAGATCTCCACTGCCTGGGAGCAGATCCTGACCGGGTCATCCTCCCCGGAGGCCGGGATGAAGACCATGCAGAGCAGCGTCACCCAGCTCATGGCTCAGCAGGTCTAGCAGGACGCGGCGGACTCATGGAACTGGCGGACAGGGGCGGCCCGCCGGGCGCGCCCCTGGCCGCTGCCGCGTCTTAACCCCGGGAGGAGGCGGCAGCTGTGCGCGTGCGCATCGCGAAGTCGCTCACCAGCACACCATCACCCGCCACGGCGGGCAGCGGGCTGGCCACGGCGACCGCCGGGCCGGTGACCTCGAGCCGCCGGGCGGCGGATCAGGCGCCAGCCGCCGGGCGGATCCCGCTGCGCCGCGGGCCCGGCCGGCTGCGCGGCCGGGTCGGCCGCCGCCAGCCCCTGACGGCCTACCTGCTGCTCAGCCCGGCGCTGGTGCTCTATATCGCGTTCATCGGCATCCCGCTGGTCGGGATCATCGTCATCTCGTTCGTGCAGTGGGACCTGATCTCGCCGCCGCACCTGGTCGGCCTGGGCAACTACAAGATGGTCGGCCGCGACCCGCAGCTCGGCCAGACTCTGTGGAACACCTTCCTGTTCGACATCATGACCACCGCCGTGCACCTGGTGCTCGGCCTGGGCCTGGCCCTGGCGGTGACCACAGTCCGCTCACGGGTGATCAGGTACTGGGCCAGGACCGCGATCGTGACGCCCTTCCTGATGTCGGCCGGGGTCGTCGCCCTGATGTGGTCCTACATCATGGCCGACGGCACCGGGCCGCTGAACTACTACCTGCACAAGCTCGGCCTGAGCCCGCCGAACTGGCTTGCCTCCGGAACCTGGTCGCTGCCCGGCCTGGTGATCATCGACGTGTGGGCGACGATCGGCTTCACCTTCATCATCTTCCTGGTCGGGCTGCAGTCCATCCCGGCCGAGCTCTACGAGGCGGCATCGATCGACGGCGCCAACGCGATGGGGCGCTTCCGCCGGATCACCCTGCCGATGCTGTCGCCCGCCACCTTCATCGCCTCGGCGACCGCGTTCATCGGCGCCTTCGAGATCTTCACCTGGCCGCTGATCGACACCAACGGCGGGCCGGGGATCGCCACCCAGACAGTCCTGCTCTACATCTATCGCGAGGCCTTCCAGAACTACCAGTTCGGTTACAGCGCGGTGGTGTCGCTCATCAACGTCGCCATCCTGATCAGCTTCGTGGTGGTGATGGGCGTGCTGGCCCGGAAGTGGGTGCATTATGAGCGCGTCTAGCCTGTCGCTGCCCGCGGCCCGGCACCGGAGCGTGCGGGTGCGCGGCCTGCTCGGCCGGGCGGTCCTGGGCCTGTTCCTGACCGTGGCCGGCGTCGTCATGCTGCTGCCGGTGGCCTGGGTTGTCCTGATGTCGTTCGAGAGCACCCAGGACCAGACCGCGCTGCCGCCGGTCTGGTTCCCCGCCCACCTGACCTTGATCAGCTACCGGACGCTGTTCTCCGCGGCCCCGTTCGCCGTCAACATCATCAACTCCGTCGTGATCACCGCAGCCGTTGTCATCGGCTCGGCGATCGTCAGCATCCTGGCCGCCTACGCGTTTGCCCGCCTGGAGTTCCGCGGCCGTGAGGTCGTGTTCACCCTGTTCCTGGCCGCGCTGACGCTGCCCAGCCAGGTCTCCGCCGTCCCCGAGTTCGTCGTCGTCAAGTACCTGCACTTGCTGAACAGCCAGCTCAGCCTCATCATCCCGGCCCTCATCCAGGTGGTCGGCGTGTTCCTGCTGCGCCAGCACTTCCGGACCATCCCCACCGACCTGGACGATGCGGCCCGCATCGACGGCGCCGGCCACCTGAAGATCATCCGGCACATCATGGTGCCGCTGTCCTGGCCGGCCATCTCGGCGGTGATGGTTATCACCGGCCAGTACATCTGGAATGACTTCTTCTGGCCGAACCTGTTCATCAACAGCACCAGCCACATGCCAGCGCCGCTGGCCCTGTACAACCTCGAGGCGGTGGCCGGCGGCGGTCCGATCGGCGCGATCTTCGCGGGCCTGTCGGTCCTGTGCGTGCCCTGCGTGATCGGGTTCATCATCCTGCAGCGCCGCCTCATGGAGGGCATCGGCTACCGCGGTGTCTCCCGCTAGCGGGCTGGCCTGCGTCAGGCGGTCCTCGACACTCAGAAGGGAAGGCAGCTTTATGTCGCAGGCGCGATGGCCGGTGGCGCGCACGTACGCCGGCCGGGACCGGTCCAGGATCTCCCTGCCGCTGGGCGGGATCGGTACCGGCACGATCGGCTTCGGCGGCCGCGGGCAACTGCGGGACTGGGAGCTGGAGAACCATCCGTCCAAGGGCCTCAGCTCGCCGCTGACCTTCTTCGCCTGCCAGGTCAGCGGGGCGGGCACGGCCCCGCAGGCACGGATCCTGGAAGGTGCGCTGTTCGACGAGGACGTCGAGGGCTGGTCAGGTTCCGCGGCACCGCTGGCCGGGATACCGCGGTTCGCGGACTGCGAGTTTCAGGCCGCCTACCCGTTCGGCCGGGTGCTGCTGTCCGACCCTGCCTTCGGTGTCCGGGCCACCGTGGAGGCCTTCAACCCGCTGTCGCCGGGGGACGCCGAGACCAGCGGCCTGCCCCTGGCCATTTTCCGGGTCGTGCTGACCTCGCAGGCCAGCGAGGTGCTGGAGGCCAGCATCATGCTGTCCGCCGAGGCGATGACCGGGCACGCGCTGCGGGCCGCCCGGCAGCCCAGCCGCCCGCTTGTCGAGCCGCGCACCGCCGGCGGGCTGGCGGGCGTGCTGCTGTCAGATGCCGCCATGGATCCTGATCATGAGGAGTGGGGCACCATCGCCGCCGCCGCAGTCGGTCCCGGCACCTGGACCGGGCCCGCCTGGGGCATGGGCAAGTGGAATCAGGGCCTGTTCGCCATGTGGCAGGCCTTCGCCGGGACCGGGATGCCCGCCGACGGCCTGTTCGGCCAGCGCGAGGACGCCCCGATGAGTTCGCCCGCGGTGGCCGGGACGGTCGGCGCGCGGCGCCAGATCGAGCCGGGCGGCACGGCCGAGGCGGTGTTCCTGCTGGGCTGGCACTTCCCCAACCGCCGGTCGTGGCAGCACAGCGGAACGGGCCCGCGCGGCGTGGCCGGGCCGCAGACTGTCGGCAACCACTACACGGCCGGCACGGCGGACGCCTGGCAGGCGCTGGCCGCGCACGCCCCCCGGCTGGCTGAGCTGGAGTCGGTGACCGAGCGATTCGTCTCGGCCTTCTGGTCGGCCGACCTGAGCACGCCGGTCAAGGAGGCCGCGCTGTTCAACCTGAGCACCCTGCGCAGCCAGACGTACTTCCGCACCGCCGATGGCATGCCCTTCGGCTGGGAAGGCTGCCTGGACGACGCCGGGTCGTGCCTGGGCTCCTGCACTCATGTCTGGAACTACGACCTGGCCACCGGGTACCTGTTCGGCGGCCTGGCCCGGCAGATGCGCGAGCTGGAGTACCTGCATGCGACCGATGCGGCCGGCGCCATGAGCTTCCGGATCGGGCTGCCGCTCAGCCAGGCACAGGAGCACCCGCTCACCGCGGCCGACGGTCAGTTCGGCTGCGTCGTCAAGCTGCACCGGGAATGGCAGCTGTCGGGCGACGACGAGTGGCTGCGCCGCCTGTGGCCGGCCTGCCGCCGGTCCATCGAGTTCGCCTGGATCGAGGGCGGCTGGGACGCCGACCGGGACGGGCTGTGCGAGGGCGCTCAGCACAACACCATGGATGTCGAGTACTACGGTCCCACCCCCGTCATCCAGGGCTGGTACCTGGCCGCCCTGGCGGCGGGCGCCGCGATGGCCGAGGCGGCGGGCGACACTGAGTTCGCGGCCACCTGCCGCGCCGTGCTCGTGTCCGGCCAGCAGCTGACCGAAGCCCGGCTGTTCAACGGCCAGTACTACGAGCAGCAGGTCATCGCGCCGGAGGACTTCTCGAAGATCGCTCCCCGGCTGCGGTCGGACAGCATGGGCGCCGAGCGCGCCGATCAGCCGGAGTTCCAGATCGGCAGCGGCTGCATCACCGACCAGCTGCTCGGGGACACCTACGCCCGGCTGACGGCACTCGGGCCTGTCCTCGACGCCGGGCACGTCCGGACCACGCTGGACACCATCCACCGGCTCAACTACGTGGCGGACTTCGGCAGCTGGACGAATTACATGCGGACCTACGCCGTGCACGGTGAGCGGGGCCACATCGTGGAGTCATACCCGCGCGGGCTGCCAGAGCACCCGATGCCGTACTGGCCTGAGGCATGGACCGGGCTGGAGTACGTCTACGCCATGGGGCTGATCCAGCAAGGCAGGACCGAGCTGGCGCTGGATGTGGTGGCGGCGGTGCGCGAGCGGTTCACCGGCTCCCGGCGCAACCCGTTCGACGAGGCCGAGTGCGGCCACCACTACGCCCGGGCGATGGCCAGCTGGGGCCTGGTGGTCGCGCTGACCGGGTTCTCCTATGACGGCCGGTCCGCGGTCATGAGGTTTGCCCGCGCGGCGCAGCCGGCGCGCTGGTTCTGGTCGACTGGGTCGGCGTGGGGCACCCTGCAGCAGGACACCGGGACCGCCCAGCTTGACGTGCTGTCCGGGGCGGTCCGCCTCGAGCGCGTCATCATCGGCGGCGCCGCCTTCCGGCCCCGGCCGGGGGGTGAGATCACGGCCGGCACCACCGTGCCGCTGGAGCCGGCCGGGTAGCCGGCCGGCTCCAGCGCACCTGGTCAGCCACTATCGCCGATCACGTCGGCGTCGATGTCCAGGAAGTCGCAGACGGCCAGCAGCTCACCGGTGCAGTCGCCAGGCACGGCGTGGATGTGGTTCGCGCTGAACCGGCTCAGGAACTCCGGCGCGCTGGCGGTGAACCGGGCGAACGCGTGCGGCCACTCAAAGGTGGACTGCCGGGCCAGTCGCTGGGTGGTCTCGGCATCGAACTCGGCGAAACCGCCGCGCAGCACGTGCATGCGGTACCGGCCGGACCGGCGGGTGAGGCGGGCGAAGGTCATCTCGCCCGGCGCCGCGATGTGATGGACCGAGGCGCCGCCGGCGGGGAAGTACAGCACTTCGGGATACAGGTGCACCTTCGCCAGGTTCTCAGCCGGGTCGTCGCTGCGCGCGGCGAACCAGGTGGCATGCTGCCCGGAGTTGCACAGATCCCATACGTCCAGGCTCTGCTCATAGTGCCGGACGTCCGCGAACAGCACCGGCGTCCCGGACAGGCCCTTGAGGATCTGCATGGTCAGCGCCGCGTCCATGTCCGACTCGGTGGAGCACACCAGGGTCTGCTTCGGGCCGTCCCAGTCGTAGGGGTCGTTCAGGAAGGCCTCGGCGATGTCCATGGTGCACCAGCTGTTGGTCATCTCGGGCTGGCCCTTGATGCCGCAGAAGTCCAGATGCCATTCCCGGGCGAGCTCGCGGACCGCGAAGTAGACGCCGATCTGCCGCTCCAGCAGCTCCGGCGTCAGCTTGGCGCCGTCGTAGTGCACGCCGCCGCAGTGCTTCTCCAGCCACAGCCGGGCCGCCTTGGTGGCGGCCGGGTCAGCCGCCGAGCCGCGGCGGACCAGCTCGTACTGGTCGATGTCCTCGATGTCGATGCCGAACTGCGCCATCCACTGATCGGTGTTAGCCACCGTGGTGTACATGCCCATGGGCCGCCCGCCGATCCGGCCGAACGTCGCCCCGCGCAGGCCCTGGGCCACCGCGGCCGCCGTCGCCAGCTGGCTGAGCCGGCCGATCACGGCCGGGTCCGCCGGGTCGCCCCAGGTCCGGGTGTGCTTGCGGCCGACCTGATCGAAGCCGCCGCCGGCGGCGAGCATGCCGACCATGCCCGGGTACTGCGGGTCGATGTTGGAGAACAGCGCCAGCGGCCCGCTGCCCTGGCTGGCGAACAGCAGCGAGAAGTGCGGGAACGCCCAGACCGGGTAGTTGATCAGCGTGAGGTCGGGATGGGTCGCGGCGAGCTCGCGTCCCAGCCGGACAGCCTCGGAGTTAGAGCTCAGGTCGCCCGCTCCGGTGACTACCTCGTGGCCCTGCTCGCGCAGGGCGGCGGCCAGCCGGCGCTGCACGTCCAGCCCGAACGGGCCCACCTCCTCGTGTACGAAGTCCCGGCCGTCAGAAGCAGTCGCGAGGGCAATGCGTGCCATGGGGGCCCTTTCCACTAGTGGGGTGCGGGGACGGCCCGGCGGGCGGCAGGACCTAGCCCGGCCGCGCCGTGCCGCAGGAGCGGCGGATGATCAGTTCCAGCGGCAGCACCTGCCGGACGGGCGGGAAGCGCTCGCCGCGCAGCCGCTGGATGAGCAGGTCGATGGCCCGGGTGGCCATCTCGCGGATGGGCTGGGCGAGCACCGTCAGCGGGGGCGCCAGCAGCTCGGCCCACGGCGGGTTATCGACGGCGATGATGGCGATGTCCTCGGGCACCCGCAGCCCGCAGTCGCGGACCGCGCCCAGGGCGCCGAGCGTCATGAGGTTGTTGGCGACGACCAGGGCGCTGACCCGCTCCGGACGTGCGAGCAGCTCACTGACGGCGCGGTGGGCGGCATCACGGCGGAACCCGCCATTGGCCAGCACCGGGCGCAGGCCCGCGCGCTCGATGGCAGCCAGGTAACCCTCCTGCCGCTCGCTCCCGGTCTCCACCTCCGACAGGCCGCCCACGAAGGCAATGCTGCGGTGCCCGGCGTCGATCAGGCGCAGGGTCGCGTCGCGGACCGCCGGAACGTTGTCGGCGACGACCGTGTCGGTCGCCGCCTGCTTCAGCGCGCGGTCGATGGCCACCACCGGGATGCCCAGGTCGCGCAGCTGGTCGATGCTGCCTTCGGGATCCGAGGGCGACAGCACGATCCCGCTGACCCGCTCATCAGCGAGCATCCGCAGGCAGGCCGCCTGCCGGTCGCCGTCCTCGTCGGTATTGCAGACCAGCACCCGGTGGCCATGAGCGAGCGCGCTGACCTCGATGATCCGGACCATCTCGGCAAAGTGCGGGTTCTCGATGTCCGGGACCACGATCCCGATCGCGTCCATCTGCTGACGGCGCAGGTTGCGAGCCAGCCGGTTCGGCCGGTACCCGAGCTGGGCGACAGCGACGCGCACGCGCTCGCGGAGCTCGGCGTCCACGTTGGGGTCGCCGTTCAGGACCCGCGACACAGTGGCGACCGACACCGCGGCCAGCTCGGCTACGTCACGTATCCGGGCTGGCCGCGAGGGCCCTCCGGGCTGCGCAGCGTCGGTGTGCCGCGGCATCTTGCTCCCTGAGATATCGATTACTCAGAATCCTACTAAACGATCTCCAGCCCGTCCGCGTCCGGCAGCGCAGGGAAGCTGGGCGTGGGCAGGGCCTGATACCAGAACGCGACGCTGGCGATGTCGTCTTGCAGCGGCAGATAGCGTCCCCCGGAGCGCCAGCCGAGCGCCTGAACGGTCACGCGCAGGTCGGTGGTGAACCGGACGGGGTCGGTGAGATGCCAGCGGTACATGCTGAACCTGCTCTGGGTAAACCCTGGATCACTCCCGTCCGGGATGATCGCCTGGGGCAGTCCAGAATACGGTGTGGAGAACGTCTGGTATCGCCCGTTCACCCAGAAGTTGTAGGAGCCGAGGAAATAGTCCTCCGTGCCGGTGCTGGCAATGGTCGGCCACTGGTCATCGCCATCAAGATAAAACTTGACCTCGCCTTCTCCCCACCATCCGCTGCTGTGCGATCCCCAGGCCAGGGCAGTGCCGACGTAATGCCCGCGGCCGCTGACCGTGTCCACGATGACGTGGTCGCTCCGGTACGGCAGCGGGTTGCTGCGCCGGAACTGGGCATGGAAGTAGGCGGCATCAGCGCCCACCTCACGCAGCTCGTAGTTGACCTGGTAGTAAATCCGGGCCAGGCCGGCCGAGACATTCTCGATCGTCATCCGGCATCGCCGCCGGAATGGCATCTCCCAGAAGCAGTTCAGGCCGCTGCCCGGGTTGACGCACACCGGCAGCGAGGAGATCTGCCCGTGCCCGGCGTGCGGCAGCCCGCCCCAGCCACTGGCGAAGAAGTCACCCAGCGGGCATTCCACGCTGGGCTGCTCCTGGTCTTCCCAGTAGATGCGGATGATGAGGTGCCGCCAGGCGCAGCCGGCGGGCGTCAGCCAGATCTGCCGGATCATTCCCGGGCCGTCGATCTCGGCTAGCGGGAAGGTTGACCCGGCCGGAACCTCGATGAACGGCGAGACCTTCCAGCCCCGCCCCAGATCGCGCGCCGCCGCGGCGGCGGCTCCGTCGGCGGCACTGGCGGCCGCGCCCTTGGCGCCGGTGAAGTTCTCGGGCGAGATCGCCCGGGACTGCGCGGCGACCAGCCGCGACAGCCCGCCGACTCCGGCGAGACTGCCATCGCTCATACTTCCGCCTCATCCCGTTGCCGCCGCGGGCGCTGGCACCTCGCTGCCGCGCCGCCGGTGCCCGCCGCCCGCCGGTGCCCGCCGCCCGGCGGACCAGGCCGTCCGGGCCGGCCTGCCGCCGGCAGGCGGGCTCACCGGGCGCTGGCCGGCGCCCCGGGCAGGCAGGCCACCCGGCCAGCCCCGCGCACGACTCGGCCGTCCGATCTCTGTAATCGATTTCTGACCTGAGAATACTGAGCGCTCGCCGGCGCGTCAATATCCGGTATGCCGGGGATCATCCCGGCCGCTGCGGGTGGCTCAGGCCCGGGCGGCGGCGCTCGGCAGGCGGTAGACCCGGACGGCGTTGGCGGCTAGCACACCGTGCAGCTCGGCCGGGCTGAACTGCGCGGACAGCAGGCTCCGGGCCAGTTCCACCACCTCGGCACACGTCGCGGCCAGCGTGCACACGGGCCAGTCCGACCCGAACAGCAGCCGCCCCGGCCCGAAGGCCTGCATCAGCACCTCGACGTAGGGGGCGATCTGCTCCGGGCGCCAGCCGGGCCCCGCCTCAGTGACCAGCCCGGAAACCTTGCAGGTCACGTTGGGCCGGGCGGCAAGGCCCGCCACCTGGCGGGCCCACGGCTGAACCTGTCCGGCGGCAATCGGCGGCTTGGCACCGTGGTCGAGTACGAAGCTCACCGCATCCAGGTCGGCGGTGACGCGCAGTGCGGCCGGCAGCTGCGGCGGCCGGACCAGCAGGTCGTAGACCAGGCCAGCGGCCCCGACCGCGCGCAGCCCGCGGCGGACATCAGGCCGGTCCAGCCAGCCCGGGTCGGGCTCGTCCTGGACCAGGTGCCGGATCCCGGCCAGCCGGTCACCGCCGGGCAGCCCGCGCAGCCGGGCGATCTGGCTGCCGACGTCGGGGCCGGTCAGATCGACCCAGCCCACCACGCCGGCCACCGGGAGCCCGCCGCTGTCCTGGCTCGCGGCGGCCAGGGCCAGGAACTCCTCGGTCTCGGTCACGTCGGCCAGGACCTGGACCAGGATGCTGGCGGTCACGCCCGGCGGCCCGGCGGCCAGTGCGTAGTCGCTCAGCGCGAAGCGGCGCCGCAGTGGCGGCAGGCTGTCCAGCCACGGATGGGCCCGGCCAGCCGGGTCCCAGATGTGGTGGTGCGCGTCAATGATCATGGCGCCGGGATGAGTCCCTCGCCGGCCAGTTCCGCGAACAGCGCGGCGGGCACGGCGGCGCTCAGGTAGCCGGCGTCCTCCCGGGCCTCGGCCGGGGCCTGCGCTCCGACCAGCGCGGCCGTGACCGCCGGATGGCCCAGCGCGAACTGCACGGCCGCCGCGCCCAGCGGCACGCGGTGCCTCGCGCAGATCTCCGCTATCCGCTGCGCGCGGCTGGCGATCTCGGCTGGCGCGGCCTGGTAGTCATAGGTCGCGCCGGCCCCGGCCCCGGCCCCGGCCAGGATGCCGCTGTTAAACACCCCGCCGAGCAGCACGGCCACACCGCGCTTGCGGCACTCGGGCAGCAGGGCGGCCGCTGCGCTGGTGTTGAGCAGCGTGTAGCGGCCGGCGATGAGCACGACATCCACCTCGGCTTCGGTGACGAAGCGCAGCGCCAGGTCGGGGTAGTTCATGCCCACGCCGATCGCGGCGATCACCCCGGCCGACCGGAGCTCGGCCAGGGCCGGGATCGCTTCATCCAGGGCCTGGGCCATATGGTCCTCGGGATCGTGCACGAGGGCCACGTCGATCCGGTCGGCGCCGAGCCGCATCAGGCTCGCCTCCAGCGAGGCCCGCACGCCGTCCCGGCTGTAATCACGGACCGTGCCCAGCGGCGGGGCCCCGGCGAAGATGGCCGCCTGCTCGGTAGCAGCCTCGGCGGGCACCACCAGGCGGCCGACCTTGGTCGACAGCACGTACTCCGCGCGAGGCAGGCCGGTCAGGAATGCCCCGAGCCGCTGCTCGGACAGGCCCGCGCCGTAGAGCGGCGCGGTGTCGAAGGCGCGGATTCCCGCCGCCCACGCGGCTTCCAGCGTGGCCTGCGCCTGCGCGGCACTGACGGGCCGGTACAGGCCGGCGATCGGCGCAGCGCCCAGGATCAGCCGGGTGACGGCCAGCCCGGTCGCGCCAAGCGGCACCCGGGGCAGCGCCGTCACCGGACCGCCCCGGCGGCCAGCCAGGCGCTGCCGGACGGGAATGAGTACTCCGCCACCGACTCGGGCCGGATCTGGGTGGACGCGCCAGGCGTGGCGGGCGCCAGGTACCGTCCGCCGGTGACCACGGCCGGGCTGGTGAAGTGCTCGTGCAGGTGGTCGATCCACTCGATCATCCGCCCGTCGGTCGTGCCGGACAGCGCCACGTAGTCGAACATGGCCAGGTGCTGGACGATCTCGCACAGCCCGACCCCGCCGGCGTGCGGGCAGACCGGCACGCCGAACTTGGCGGCCAGCAGCAGGTTGGCGATGTTCTCGTTGACCCCGGCCACCCGGCAGGCGTCAATCTGCATGATGTCGATCGCGCCGGCCTGCAGCAGCTGCTTGAACACCACCCGGTTGGGCACCTGCTCGCCGGCGGCGACCGGTACCGGGCGCACCGCGCGGCGGATCCGGGCCATCCCGAGGATGTCGGCCGGGCTGGTCGGCTCCTCGACCCAGGCGGGGCCGAACGGGGCTAGCTCGCCGATCCAGGAGATCGCCGCCGGGACGTCCCACACCTGGTTGGCGTCCACCGCGATCCGCACGCCGTCGCCGAGTACCTTGCGGGCGATCCGCAGTCGCCGCCTGTCGTCCTCGAGGCTCGCCCCGACCTTCAGCTTGACCAGCGTGAATCCGTCCGCGGCGGCCTCCGCGCAGAGCTGGGCCAGCCGCTCGTCGGAGTAGCCGAGCCAGCCCGGAGTCGTGGTGTAGGCGGGGTAGCCGTCGCGCTCCAGCGCCGCGATCCGCTCCTCCCGCCCGGCCGCGCCGCGCTCGGCCAGCTCCAGCGCCTCGTCGCGGGTCAGCGCGTCGCCCAGGTAGCGGAAATCCACCAGGCCGACGAGCTGCGCCGGGCTGAGGCTGGCCAGCAGTCGCCACAGCGGCAGGCCGGCCAGCCGCGCGGCCAGGTCCCAGCAGGCGTTAAGCACCGCGCCGATGGCCATGTGCGCGACACCGCTCTCGGGGCCCAGCCAGCGCAGCTGGCTGTCGCCGGTCAGCTGCCGGGACAGCCCGCCCAGGTCGGCGCTGACCTCCTGCACATCCCGGCCGGTCAGGAACGGCTCCAGGGCGCGGACCGCGCTGAGCTGGACGTCGTTGCCGCGGCCGATGGTGAACACGAAAGCGTGCCCGGCCAGCCCGGAGTCGGTCCTGATCACCAGGTAGGCGGCCGAGTAGTCGGGGCTCGGGTTCATGGCATCCGAGCCGTCCAGGGTCCGCGAGGTGGGGAACCTGACGTCGTAGGTGTCGAAGCCGGTGATCGTGGTCATTCGGCGGTCGCCTCGCCGCCGATGACCCTGGCCAGCACCAGGGCGACCAGGATGACGGCCCCGGTCACGGCCTCGATCCAGTAGTTGGAGACCTGGGACAGGTCCATGATGTTCTGCACCAGGCCGAGCAGGATCACCCCGGACGCGGCGCCGACCATGTTGCCCCGGCCGCCCCGCAGGCTGACCCCGCCGATGACCGCGGCGGCGAATACCGTGAAGATGATGCCCTCCTGATAACCCTGCTGCCCGGTGACCGCGCTGACCCGCCCGGCCTCCATCAGGCCGCCGATGGCGGCCAGGACGCTGCCGGCCACGTAGACGCCGATCCGGATCCGGTCCACCTTGATGCCGGCCGCGCGGGCCGCCGCCAGGTTCCCGCCGACTGCGTAGATGGCCCGGCCGGTCCGGTGATAGCGCAGGAACAGCCCGGTCCCGATGAACACCACCACGGTGACGATCAGCGAGACCGGCAGCGTCCCGATATTGGCAGATCCCAGGTAGTTGAAGGCAGCTGGGGTGTTGAAGATGCTGTTGCCGCTGACGATGCCGAGCTGGATCCCGGCCAGCACGATCGTCATGCCCAGGGTCACGATGAACCCGTTCAGCCGGCCCTTGACGATCAGCAGCCCGTTGATGATGCCGATCAGCGCGGCGACCAGCAGCATGATCAGCATGGCCAGGTACGGATCCAGCCGGAGTCCGGCCCCGTACTCGGCGGCGGGCACCATCAGCCACGCGGCCACCATCGGCGCGAGCCCGTAGGTGCCCTCCAGCGACAGGTCCATCCCGCCGATCAGCAGGATCAGGCTCTCGCCGACCACGATCACGCCCAGCGCCGACACCTGCTGGCCGATGCCGGTGAAGTTGGCGACGGTGAGGAACGCGGTGTTCACGAACGCGCCGATGACCACCAGCAGGACGATTACCGGGAGCAGGGCCGCCTCGCGCAGCAGCGAGACCGCTGCGGCCTGGGCACTGCGGCCCTGCATGACCGCCTCGACCTCGGCCCGGCTGGCTGTCCCGGTCATCGGCTCTCCCCTCCTGGCGCCGGCCGGCTGCCGATGCCCTCCGTCGCCGCGATCAGCGCCTCCCGGTCGAACGGGGGCTCGCTGAATTCGGTGAACGTCATGCCGCGGACCAGCACGATGACCCGGTCGCAGATGTCCAGGTCGGACAGCTCGTCAGTGGCCAGCAGCAGTCCGGCTCCGGTGTCGGCGGTCACCTCGGCCAGGTCGCCCAGGAGCACCGACTTGGCCGCCACGTCCACGCCGCGGGTGGGCGTGACGGCCACGATGAGCCGGGGCTGGCGCACGACCGCCCGGGCGACGGTGACCTTCTGCTGGTTGCCGCCCGACAGCTCGCCCACGGGCTGGTCCAGCCCGGCCGACACGATGGCCAGCCGCCGGGCCAGCGGTGCCGCCGCGCCGGCCCGGGCCCGCGGGCGCAGCCAGCCCAGGCGGCCGGCCAGCCGGTCCACCACGGTCATGGTGGTGTTCTCGGCCACGCCCAGCAGCGGGATGAAACCCTCGGCCTGGCGGTCCTCGGGGATGTAGCCCACGCCCGCGAGCAGTGCCAGGTCCGGCCGCCCGGGCGGCAACTCGGCGCCGTCGATCAGCACCCGGCCGCCGTCATAGGCCGCGGCGCCCGCGATGACCCGGGCCAGCGTGGCCACGCCGGCGCTGAGCAGGCCCGTGACGCCGACTCGCTCGCCGGGGCGCACCTGCAGCGAGACGCCCCGCAGCGAGCCGCGCAGCGATGGCGCCGACACGCGGTCCACGACCAGGCGGGGGGCATCATGACCGCGGGTCCGCGGCGGCCGGCGCGCCGCGGCCGGCGCGGCGGCCGCCCGGGCCGGGCCGACCATCGCGGTGACCAGGCCGTCCCGGGAGACGTCGGCGACCGGCGCGGTGAGCACGATCTCGCCGTCCCGGATGACCGTGACGTCCTGGCAGATCTCGAATACCTCCTCCAGGTGATGGGAGATGTACAGGACCGCGACCCCGGCGGCGGTCAGCTGCCGGACCCGGCTGAATAGCCGCTGCATCGCGTCGCGCTCCAGCGCCGCGGTGGGCTCGTCCAGCAGCAGGCACCGGGTGCCGGCCGCGATGGCGCGGGCGATCTCGACGATCTGGCGCTGCTCGACGGTCAGCTGCGCGCAGGGCAGCCGGACGTCGATTCCGAAGCCCCACTCCTGCATCAGCTGGCGGGCCTGCTCATGCATCGCGCCCCAGTCGACCAGCCCGGCCGGCCCCGGCTGGCGGGCCAGGAAGACGTTCTCGGCCACGGTCAGCGGCGGAACCACCATCGAGTGCTGGTACACGGTGGCGATCCGGCGCCGCCAGGCGCCGATGTCGCCCAGCGGCGGCGCGGGCTGGCCGTCGAAGCTGACGGTCCCCGCGTCGGCTGCGTAGATCCCGGACAGAATCGAGACCAGCGTCGACTTCCCGGCGCCGTTGCGGCCGACCAGGCCCAGGCACCGGCCGGGCTGCAGGGCGAGGTCCACGCCGCGCAGCGCCTGGGTGCTGCCGAATCGCTTGCGGATGCCCGCCGCCGCGACAGCGGGGCCGGCCGCCGTGGCCGCGGGCTGCGCTGCGGTCATCCGGCCGCCGCGGTCTTGCTGCAGACCCCGCCGTGGGCCTGGCCGTACACGTTGCCCCACAGCTGCGAGTTGGTCACCGGGGTGGTGGTCACGTCGCCGGACAGGCCGTCCACGCCCGTGACGTGCAGGGTCTGCGCCGACTTGGTGACGAACGGCGCGACGATCGGGTCGCCGAGATTGCTGTCGCCCTGGTAGCTGATCATCTGCAGCTTCGGCGCGCCGCCGCCGGCGTCACCCGGCTTGAGGGCCATGCCCTTGGCCGCGTCCACCGCGTACTTCAGCGCCCAGTAGGCGTACAGGTTGGCCGGCTGCGACTGCGACGCGCTGATCAGTCCCCTGGAGATGTCGCACATCTCGAACGGCACCCCGTCGTCGCTGACCACGATCACCTTGCCGGTCAGGTGCTTGGCCTTCAGCAGCGGCAGCAGGCCGGTGTCGGGGCTGCTCCACTGCGAGTAGACGGCCTTGATCTTGGAGCCGTAGGCATTGAACGCGTTCTGCGCGTCGGTGACCGCGGTGCCGTCGACCCAGACCGTCGGCTCCTTGAGGATCTTCACGCCGGGGTCGTTGGCGGCCATGCACGCGTTGAACGCGTTGGTCCGGTCGGCGCCGTTGGAGGAGGTCAGGTCGCCCTCCAGGTCGACGACGTAGCCGGACCGGACCTTCGAGCTGATGTAGGCGCAGGCGTCGAGGCCGTACAGCAGGTTCGACGCCCGGACCACCATGTACACCTTGCCGACGCCGACGATGGTGTCGACCGAGATCAGCTTGACGTGGTGGGCGGCGGCGTAGCTGATCGCCGGGCCCAGGCTGGTGGCGGTCTCGGGGTTGACGATGACCGCCTTGGCGCCCTCGTTGACGAGGTCCTCGATCTGCTGGTTCTGCAGACTCGCGTTGGCGGCGGCCAGCAGCGGCCCGATCAGCTTCACGTGCAGCTGCCGGGCATCCTGCTTCTCGTAGTTGATGTAGGCCGCCCAGAAGGCGGTGTTGTTGTAGGTGAGGTCCACGCCGATGGCGATGGTCCCGGAGCCGCCGCCTCCGCCGCCGGAGCTGCCGCCCGAGCTCGAACCGCAGCCCGCCAGCAGGGACAGGAGCGTGACCCCGGCAGCGGCACCGATCGCGATGCGTCTGCGTAAAGACATCGAACCTCCTCAGTCGGGAGCCCCGGCGCCCGCCCGCCGGATACCGGCGCGCGGGTTGTGCAAGGAAAATAGATCCGATGTATCGAGCGCGTCAATGGCGCGTTACGTCATGATCCGCAACTATTACTCCGAGGTAAGTGGCTATCCATCCGATCTATGCGGGCGGGATAAAGCCGATCGTCAGCAGCACGTTGGCGTACAGTCGGTTGTCCCCGGTGGCCACGCAGACTGCCAGGTCAGGCTCCCGGCAGGCCGCGTAGAACTCGAGCCGGCCGAGAGGCTGCAGCGGCAGGCCGCCGCCCAGTAGCTCGCGGTAGCGCTGCCACGCCTCCGGGGTTCCGCCGCCGTCGGGCCGCATGACGGCGGCCGACTCCACCGGCACCGCGCTGAGCACCGGCTCCAGCACCTGGTCGACCGTGACCAGGCCGGGCCGCAGGTTGAGGTAGATGCGGGCGGCACCGGGGTGAGCGTTGGTGGAGTGCGAGTAGTTGGCATCAGCCAGCAGGACCCGCCCGCCGTGGCCGGCCGCGGCCAGGGCGCTCAGCAGCGGCGGGTGGATCAGCGGGAAGCTCAGCACAGGGTCCTCCAGTCTCCGGGCAGCGCCTGCGAGCCTGCCTGATAAATCCGGCTTGCGCCAGGGCCCCCGGCCCGGCCGGGCCGGCGGCTGATAACGGCAAATGCCGTTCGCAGCGGGACTTCCGCACTATCCCAGACCGGAGAATTTCCATTGGCCGGACGACTGGGCCGCTATTCGCATAGCCTCATTAATAACTCCGCCGAGAGTCCGTAAATTAACAGGATGCGTAGTTCGGCGGAGAATCGGGGACCCGGGATCTGTTGTCGGCATGGTGCGTAAAGCGCCTGCGGGGAGGGCGGAGGAATTATGGGGTCTGCGACTTGGGCTGCCCGGATGATCGTGGCGGCCGGCATCGGTGCTCTGGGCCTGGGAACGGCATCCGCAGCGCCCGAGGCCGCGGCGCAGGCGGCCAGCCCGGCGGCGGGCGCCCCGGCTATCCGCGCCGCCGCGGCCGGCCCCGCACCGCTGGTCCGCGATGCCGGCCCGGCCCGGTCCAAGCGCGGCATGGCGGCACCGGCGATGTCGGGCACCATGCAGTCGGCCAACGCCGAGCGCCAGGCCATGGCCCGGCACTTCCTGCGGATGCTGCACCACAACGCCAGCGCGGACGCCAAGTGCATCTCGCGTGCCTGCCGCACCGGCCTGCCTCAGTCACGTGATCTGGCCGCGACGCAGCGAGCGCAGATCAACGGCTATTACTGCGGCCCGGCGACCGTGTCGGAGATGCTCGCGCAGATGGGCAAGCGGGTCACGCAGGTCAAGGCGGCCCGGCAGCTGCACACCACCCGCAGCGGGACTAACTGGTCAGATGACACCGGGTATCCCGTCCCTGATGTGCTGAACCGGAATCAGGAGAAAAACAATTACGTCGCCGTCGCGCTGCCGTGGTCCCCGACCAGGGCACAGGTCCGCACCTACGAGACCGACCTGGTAACCGACATCAATCATCACGGCGGCGTGCCGCTGGCCGGAAATGCCTACGAGGTAGCAGGCGGGCCGCACCTGGTCGGGAATCCGGTAAACCAGACAATCTTCCACTGGTTTGATATCCGCGGCTATAAGAAATATGGCGCGGTGACGGATTACGAGGACTCGGTGCACGGCGCATCCAGCATCGGCTGGAGCAGCGGGGTGCCGGCCTACTCCTCGATGGCCTCGACCGCCATCGTCGCCATCCTGGGTGCCCGTGGCTACGCCTGGTAGCGGCCGGCACAGCAAGCCGGGACCGCCGCGCGGCACGCGGCCGGGCAGCCGCGGCCGCCGCCGGGCGGCCCGGCGGGCGGCCGGCCTGGCCCGGCTCGGCCAGCAGCGCCGGGTCCGGATGGCAGGCGGGGCGGGCCTGACCGCCGCGGCCCTGGCCATCATCATCACGGCGGCGCTCGCCCGCGGCGGGCCGCATCCCGACTCCGCGGCGGCGGCCGGGCACGCCGGGGCCCGGCCCGCCGGGCCGGCCCCCGCCGCCGTGCGGTTCTGCCCCGTGCGTCCCGGCCACGCGCTGCGCACGGCGCTGGACAAGGCGGTGCCCGGATCGCGCAGCGCCGAGATGCAGCCGCTCGGGGTGTCGGGCAGCGGCCAGGTCGCCTACGTGTCGGCCTGGACGCCCGGCTTCACCGGGGTGGCGGCGGTCAGCCTGCGGACCGGCAAGCTGCGGCCGATCCGGGCCTTCGCCAGCCCCGGCACCGACCAGGCGGACGGGACGTCGGACGGCCGGTGGCTGGTCTGGGCGCAGACCTACTCCCTGAGCAGCCTGGACCGCTTCACCATGTACGCGTGGGACTCGGCCACCGGGCGGCTGGAAAAGCTGGGCACGTCGATCGCGGGTGCCGACGGGAAGCCGTGGCCCAGCCCGTGGCACGCGCCTGCGGTCAGCGGTCACTACGCGGCCTGGGCGCAGGGCTACGGGGCGGGCGGCCTGGTCGAGATCCGGCTGGCCAACCTGGCCACCGGGCAGGTCACCACGATCCGCCAGGGGCACACCCAGCCACCGCTGTTCGACGGCGGCCTGGTCGTCTGGCCGGAGTCGGACGCGCCGGGGACGCAGACCACCCTGCGCGCCTACAGCCTGGCCCGGCATCGCCTGGTGCCGCTGCCGGCCGCGCTGCGCGCCGTGCACGGAACCGAGTTCGTGGCGACCGACGGGACCAGGACCGCCTACCTCAGCCCGGACATGACCGGGCTGTACTACTCGCCGGGCCAGGACCAGCCGGCCCGGCTGGCCCTGCGGGTGCCGGCCGGGGTGGACTTCGCCAGCCTGGCCATGGCACCCGGCACGCTGGCCTGGACCACCACGCAGGCCACCTACCTGGCCAGCACCCGCACCGGCGCCTACACCAGGGTCACGCCCCGGTATGGCTATGCCACCGGCTCCGGCTCGGTGCTGCTGGTCACCGACGCGCCGAGCCAGAAGCAGGTGCACCCGCCGCTGGCGCTGCACGTGGTCACCCCCGGCAGCATCTCCTGGCCGCGCTGTCCGCCCCGCATGGCAGGCTAGGCACCGGGAGGTCGTCATGGCATTTGCGGGCTGGCCTGCGGAGGCGCTGGAGTTCTACGAGGGGCTGGAGGCCGACAACACCAGGTCCTACTGGCTGGCGCACCGGGAGGTCTACGAGACTCAGGTGCGCGGCCCGATGGACGAGCTGCTCGCCGAGCTGGCCCCGGAGTTCGGCGAGCCGAAGGTCTTCCGCCCCTACCGCGACGTCCGGTTCAGCAAGGACAAGTCGCCCTACAAGACGGCGATCGCGGCCCGGCTCGGCGACGGCTACGTCCAGCTGTCCGCCCGCGGCCTGGCCGCCGGCACCGGCATGTACCAGATGGCGCCCGGTCAGCTGGAGCGCTACCGGCAGGCAGTCGCGGCCGACGTGCCCGGCGGTGAGCTGCAGCGGGTGGTCAGCGCCATCCGGGAGCGCGGCATCGAGGTACACGGCCGGGAGGTGCTCAAGACCGCGCCGCGCGGCTTCCCGGCCGACCACGAGCGGATCGACCTGCTGCGCTGCAAGGGGCTCATTGCCTGGCAGGAATGGCCGGCCGCGGCCTGGCTGGGCACTCCGGAGGCGCGGCAGCGGGTCGCCGGGTTCCTGACCGCCGCCCGGCCGCTGGCCCACTGGCTCGCCGACCATGTCGGCCCCCCGGCCGAGGCCGAGCGCCGGAGCCGCTAGCCGGGCCTGCTAGCTGGCGCCGCAGTCCGGGCACAGGCCGAACAGCTCGACGGTGTGCCCGACATCGGTGAAGCCGGCCTCGGCGGCGACCTGCTCGGCCCACCGCTCGACGGCCCGGCCCTCCACCTCGACGCTGCGCCCGCAACTGCGGCAGGTCAGGTGGTGGTGATGGGCGTCGCTGCGGCACCGCCGGTACAGGGTCTCGCCGCTGGCGTCCCGGATGGCGTCGACCAGCCCGTCCTCGCTGAGCACCTGCAGGTGCCGGTACACGGTGGTCAGGCCGATGTGCTCGCCACGGCTGCGCAGCTCCGCATGGATCTGCTGGGCACTGCAGAAGCCGGGCAGGCCGTCCAGCACCCCGGACAGGGCCTCGGCCTGCCGGGTGCCGCGGACGCGAGTTCCGCGCGCCGCGGGCGGCGTTGCTGGCGGCGGTGTGGTCACTCGCGCAGGGTAGCAGCCGCGCCTGCCTTCCCCGTACGTGAATCAGCCCGGGTCCGGCGGCGCCGGACCCGGGCTGATTCTTGCCGTCGGGCTGTGCGGGTTACTTCTCGCCGGGCAACTCGGTGAGGAGGTCGTCAGCCGTCTCCATGCCGGCCTTCCACACCGACCGGGCGATGATCTTGGCCGGGTCGGCGCGGTGCCGGTAGCGGGCCGCGATGTCGGTGCACTCCTCCAGCAGGCCGCCCGACAGGGTGGTCGGCTTCAGGCCCAGGGCGAGGAACTGGTCGTTGCGGACGAACAGCTCGTTCTCCTCGGCCTCCTGCCGCGGGTTGGGCAGGTACGCGATCTCGGTGTCGGTCATGTCGCCGATCATCTTGGCCAGGTCCAGGACCCGGTGGGTCTCGGTGACCTGGTTGCGGATCAGCGGCTTGTCGCCGGCCTGCGGCGGGTTGGCGATGGCCAGCTCGATGCACCGGACGGTGTCCCGGATGTGAATGAACGCCCGGGTCTGGCCGCCGGTGCCGTGCACGGTCAGCGGGTGGCCGATCGCGGCCTGCATCAGGAACCGGTTCAGCACGGTGCCGTAGTCACCGTCGTAGTCGAACCGGTTGATCAGGCGCTCGTCCTTGATCGTCTGCTCGGTCTGGGTGCCCCAGACGATGCCCTGGTGCAGGTCCGTGATCCGCAGCCCGTCGTTCTTGGCGTAGAACGAGAACATCAGCTGGTCGAGCGTCTTGGTCAGGTGGTAGACCGAGCCCGGGCTGGCCGGGTGCAGGATCTCCCGCTCCAGCTCGCCGTCCGGGGTCCCGATCTTGACGGTCAGGTAGCCCTCCGGGATCGGCGCGGTGCCGGTGGCACCGTAGCCGTAGACGCCCATGGTGCCCAGGTGCGCCAGCGATGCCTTGACGCCGGTGGTGACCATGGCCGTGAGCAGGTTGTGCGTGGCCCGCACGTTGTTGTCGACGGTGTAGCGCTTGGCCTTCTCATTCCGCATCGAGTACGGCGCGGCGCGCTGCTCGGCGAAGTGCACGATGGCCTCGGGCTGGACCTCCTCCAGCAGCGAGACGATCCGGTCGTACTCGGTGGCCAGGTCGATGTTGACGAAGCCGATCTCCTTGCCGGTGACCTCCCGCCAGGCGCGGATCCGCTCGCCGATGGGGCGGATCGGGGTCAGCGAGCCGACCTCGAGCTCAATGTCGATCTTCCGGCGACTCAGGTTGTCCGCGATGGTGATGTCGTGCCCGTGATCCGACAGGTACAACGATGTCGGCCAGCCACAGAATCCATCGCCGCCGAGAACCAGAACGCGCATTCGTACTCCCAACCAACCGTTCCTGCTATTGAAGGGACGCCCTCGGCGACCGTGGTGGCCGCCGGGCTAGCTGGACGCCGGCGCTCCCAGCCGTAACATCCGTGGCAGTGTATCGGGCGATTGCTGCCGCCCTGACGACCTCAGCAAGACTCGGCCGCCCGACCGGGCGTCCAGAGCCTAGCCTGCCCTCCCGTGGTCCCCCTGACGCGCAGCTTAAGCCTTGCTTTGCGCCTGCCGGGCAATCTTTGCCTGCTAGGGCGTTAGATGATGGAAGCATGGCAGACCGTCTCCGGGACGCAACAAGCCCCTACCTCCTCCAGCACGCTGGCAACCCGGTGGACTGGTGGCCGTGGTGCGATGAGGCGTTTCAGGCGGCAGCCCGGCGCGACGTTCCCGTCATGCTGTCGGTCGGCTACTCTGCCTGTCACTGGTGTCACGTCATGGCGCACGAGTCGTTCGAGGACGAGCAGACTGCCGCCATCATGAATGAGCATCTGGTGCCGGTCAAGGTGGACCGGGAAGAGCGCCCCGATGTGGACGCCATCTACATGACGGCCACCCAGGCCATGACCGGGCAGGGCGGCTGGCCCATGACGGTCTTCATGACACCCGGCCGGGAGCCGTTCTACTGCGGTACCTATTACCCGCGGGAGTACTTCCAGCGCCTGGTGCTCGGCGTGGCCAGGGCCTGGCGCGAGGATCGGGCCAGCGTAGCGGCCCAGGCGCGGGAGATCGCCGCGGCGCTGGCGGGCCAGTCCGGCGCGGCCGCCACGCTGCGGGTGCCCGGAGCCGAGCCCGGCGCCGGGCCCGGCACCGGGCAGCTCGCCGCGGCCTGCGAGGCGGCAGTGGGCGCCCTGGCCCGGGAGTACGACGCCGCCCGCGGCGGTTTCGGCGGCGCGCCGAAATTCCCGCCGTCGATGGTCTGCGAGTTCCTGCTGCGGCACAGCGAGCGGGCCGCCGCCGGGGCCGAGCGCGCGCGGGCCCGGGACATGGCCGCCGGCACGGCTGCCGCCATGGCCAGGGGCGGCATGTACGACCAGCTGGCCGGGGGCTTCGCCCGCTACAGCGTGGACGCCGGCTGGGTCGTGCCGCACTTCGAGAAGATGCTGTACGACAACGCCCTGCTGGCCCGGGTGTACACCCACCTGTGGCGGCTGGCCGGCGACCGGCTGGCCCGCCGCGTGGCCGCCGAGACCTGCGAGTTCCTGCTCGGCGAGCTGCGGACGCCCGAGGGCGGGTTCGCCGCCGCGCTGGATGCCGACTCCGACGGCGCCGAGGGCGCGTTCTATGTCTGGACACCCGCCCAGCTGACCGCCGAGCTCGGGCCCGCCGACGGCCAGTACGCCGCGGAGGTGTTCGGCGTCACCGAGGCCGGCACCTTCGAGCATGGCGCGTCGGTCCTGCAGTTGCGCACCGACCCCGACGACGCCAGGGCCTTCGCCGGGATCCGGGCGGCGCTGCTGGCAGCCCGCGGCCACCGGACCCGGCCGGGCCGCGACGACAAGATCGTCGCCGCCTGGAACGGACTGGCCATCGCGGCCCTCGCCGAGGCCGGGCTGATGCTCGGCGAGCCCGGCTTCATCGATGCCGCGCGGGACGCCGCCGGACTGCTGGCCGAGGTCCACCTGGCCGCCGGCCGGCTCGCCCGGACCTCGCGGGACGGCGTGGCCGGGAGCAGCCCCGGCGTCCTGGAGGACTACGGCAACGTGGCCGAGGGCTTCATCGCCCTGGCCGGGGTGACGGGCGAAGACCGCTGGATGCGGCTGGCCGGGGAGCTGCTGGACTCCGTGCTGGACCGGTTCGGCGGCGCCGGCGCCGGCTTCTACGACACCGCCGATGACAGCGAGCAGCTGCTGTACCGCCCGGCTGATCCAGCCGACGGGCCCAGTCCCTCGGGCGTGTTCGCCGCCGCCGGAGCGCTGCTCAGCTTCAGCGCCCTGACCGGCTCGGCGCGCCACCGCGAGGCCGCCCTCGGGGCGCTCGGCACGGTGCCGGCCCTGGCCGGCCGGGCGCCGCGGGCGGCCGGCTGGGGCCTGGCCGTCGCCGAGGCTGCGCTGGCCGGCCCGGCCGAGGTCGCGGTCGTCGGCCCGCCCGGCGACCCGCGCACCGCCGAGCTGCACCGCACCGCGCTGCTGGCCGCCCCGGGCGGCACGGTCGTCGCGCTGGGCGACCCGGCGCGCAACGGCGGGGCGGTCCCGCTGCTGGCGGGCCGCGGCCTGGTCGAGGGTGCGCCTGCTGCCTATGTCTGCCGTGCTTTCAGCTGCCGGGCGCCGGTCACGGTCTCGGATGCGCTGCGCGCGGAGCTAACTGCCTGACCGCCGGGCCGGCATGTCCGCAGGCCGGCGCCGTGGCATGACAGGTCGTTGCCGCGAGTTCACCATGCGTTAGCCGGGGCGCGCCCAAGACTTCGCCAGGCCCGCGCATGATGCGGCGCACAGCGGGCATTCCGGTATGGACGTACGCGCGCCTGGCGTGCATCGTGGAACAGGCAGTAATAGCGGCGGGCCCCGGTGCCCCCGTACCGAGGGGAGTGCTGGTGCGCGACCGTGTGCGTCGCCTGGGGTCGGTTGTCGGGACGGCGGCGGCCCTCGGCAGCGCGGCCGCACTCGCCGCCCCCGCGAGCGCGGGAGCCGCGACGACCGCGGGCACCCGGTCGCTGCCCCCGCCGGCCGGCCAGTCCGCGCCGGCCGCGCGTGGCTCCGCAGTGCCGGTCGCTCAGACGCCCGCCGGCGCCCCGCAGCTGACGGCGCTTCGCCGGCTGCATCCCGCCGATCTGCTGGTCGTCGCCCCCCGGACACTCCGCGCCGGGGTGATCGCGCGCATCCGCAAGCTGCCGGGCATTACCGCGACCGCCCGCCTGGACGCGGCCACGATCCGGGTCAACGGGAAGTTCGTGCAGATGCTCGGGGTCAGCCCCGGCGAGTTCCGCGCGTTCGCGGCCGGGCCGACGGCCCGGTCGGTGTCGCTGTGGCGCAGCGTCGCGGCCGGCAGCATCGCCCTGTCCTACACGATGGGCAGGCAGGACAAGCTCCCGCTGGGCGGCACCGTGCACGTCGCCGGCCAGCGCACGGAGACGCTGCGCGTCGGCGGCTTCGGCACGGTCGGGATCTCCGGCGTGGACGCGGTCGTGTCGGACACCGTCGCCCGCTCGCTCGGCATCCCGGCCGGCAACGCGCTGGTCATCAGCGCGCCGCACGCCCGGCTGGCCGAGCTGATGACGAAGGTCAGGGCGGTCGTGCCGAAGGGCGCGGGCGTCGCTCAACTGGTCGGGCAGGTCGAGCCCGGCCAGGTCGTGTCCGTTCCGGCAGCCGCCGCCGGGGCTGCGGGCGCCACCACGACTGCCGGCGGCCCGCCGCTGACCACCGCTCAGGTGCGCGCTTTCCTGAGGGCCGCGATGAGCCGGGTCGGCATGCCGTATGTATGGGGCGCGGCCGGGCCGGCGTCGTTCGACTGCTCCGGGCTCGTGCAGTGGTCCATGCGCCAGGCGGGGCTGCTCATGCCGCGGGTGGCGGTGGACCAGGCGCGCACCGGCCCGCGAGTCTCGCTCGGCCAGCTCCAGCCGGGCGACCTGCTCTTCTACCACACTGACGCGACGGCCCCGAGTTACATCTCGCACGTGGCTATCTACCTCGGCAACGGCATGATGGAGCAGGCTCCGCAGCCGGGCATGGACGTCGAGATCGTGAAGGCCGAGTTCGGCAGCGAGTTCGCCGGCGCCGTCCAGGTCTTCCCGCGGCTGGCCGCCGCCGTGGCCGGCGACCCGGCCGGCTGATCGCCTCAGCAGGAATCCTCCGCCCACGCGCCGGCACGGCGCATGTACGGCTCTCGGTGCGGGCGCAGTAGCCCGGGTGCGTGCTCAGCGCCCGCACTCCGGTCGAAGGTCAGGTCTGCCGCGGCACTAATGCGCTGAGCCGGGCCTGATCCGCGCCCTGAGGTCCGCCCTCGCGCCCTGGGCAGCAGCGCCCTGCGGGAGTACCTCGTGGTGCCGGCCCGCCGTGCCGGGGTGCTGCGTCTTGCCATGCCGCGCATTCAGTGTAATCATCATTACATGACTACAGAGGAACACTCGGCTGTATCCGCCGCCGAGATGCTGCGCGGCTGGTTCGCCGGGCGACTGCCGGCCGACTGGTTCACCGATACGCCGGAGATCAGGGTCGACCGCGAGGAGATCACCGTCGTCGGCGCCCTGGCCGACCCGCAGCTGGCCGGCGAGGCGTCTGCCGCGGAGCAGGCCGCGGCAGCAGAGGGGCGCAGCCGCCGGTTCCGCGAGGAGACCCGCCAGCTGCGGATCGACATCGCCCGCGAGGCCGAGCACAAGTTCGGCCGCAAGATTTCCTGGGGCGTGACCTGCGCCGGACATAAAGTGATGTTCACCACGTTCTCCGTTCCTGTCATGACCCGGCTGCGCCAGTCCGAGCGGCTCGTGCTCGACACGCTGGTCGATGCCGGGGTGGCCCGCAGCCGCAGCGACGCGCTGGCCTGGTGTGTCCGGCTGGTCGGCGAGCACCAGGACTCCTGGCTGGCCGACCTGCGTGCCGCGCTGGAGAAGGTCGAGCAGGTCAGGGCGGAGGGGCCGGGCCAGTAACGGGGCCCCGGGCGGCGGCGCCCGCGGGCCGGGCTGGCCCGGCGCTGAGCCCGGCGCGGGTACCGCGCGGCCGGCCGGTGACAGGCTGGCCGCGCGGTGGCTGACCGGCCCCGGCATTCCGTTATGGCCGCGAATTATCCGGTCTCGGCGGGCCGGCGCGGCCAGTGTGACGAATGGCTCAGGCCACTCACTGTTGAATCTCCTGCGTGCTGGGTATGCTCCCCTGATCCCGCCTGGCCAAGATGTATTCCTCCTGTGTCCTGGCGGGTCCCCCCGCGACGAAGCGAGCCCCCTAGGAGGATCAGTCGTGGTGTACAAGGTGAATGCCGCGTCGGTGGAGTGGAACCCAACGGCCGCCCGGCTCCGCGAGCTGACCGAGCAGATGCCTAACAGCCAGGTCACCGAATACGGCAATGTCGTCGTCAAGGCCCGGGTCGACTCGCGGAGCACGCGGTCGACCTTCGTGGTCGATGACTCGACCAACGCGACCAAGCAGACCATCACCCGCGAGGAGTACATCCGGGTGGCGGCGGAGCAGGACGCCTACCTCGAGGGCACCGACGTCGTCGTCATCGACGGCTACATCGGCTCCGACCCGGCCTTCCGCACCAGGGCCCGGCTGATCATGGAGTCGGCGCACGCCAACGTCGCGGGCATGCAGAAGCAGCTGTACTACCCGGCAGACGAGGACTACGACCCGGAGGCCTGGGAGCCCGACACCACGGTCATCTACACCCCGCGGCTGGCCGCCCCCGGCTACCCCGACGACCGGCTGATCGCCGTCGACCTGCGCGACAACATCACCCGCGTGCTCAACTCGGACTACTTCGGTGAGTCCAAGAAGGGCGGGCTGCGGATGTGGAACAACATTGTCTACAACCGCGGCGGCCTGTCCCTGCACGCCGGCTGCAAGGTCATCCCCGGCGACGGCGGGCAGAACACCTCGGTGCTGATCGTGGGCCTGTCGGGCACGGGCAAGACCACCACCACGTTCACCACCCAGCTGGGCAGCCGTCCGGCCCAGGACGACTTCATCGCGCTGATGCCGGGCGGGCACGTCTACACCACCGAGAACGGGTGCTTCGCCAAGACCTTCGGGCTGGACCCGCGGTATGAGCCGGCGATCTACAACGCCACCACCAAGCCGGACGCCTACCTGGAGAACGTCTCGGTCGACGCCGGCGGCAAGGTCGACTTCTTCGACACCTCCTACACCAAGAACGGCCGCACCACCTGGCCGTTCTCTTACGTGGATCCGTGGCCGGGCAACGATGTGCCGCCGGCGGACTTCCTGCTCATCCTGAACCGCAACGAGAACATCGTCCCCGGCGTGGCCCGGCTGGACCGCGCCCAGGCCGCGGCCTACTTCATGCTCGGCGAGACGACGGGCACCTCGGCCGGCGGCAAGGACGAGGAAGGCAAGTTCCTGCGGGTGCCGGGCACCAACCCGTTCTTTCCGCGGGACATGGCCGACATGGGCAACCGGATGCTGGAGCTGCTCGCCACCCGCGAGCTGCAGGTGTTCGTGCTGAACACCGGCCGGGTGGGCGGCAAGGACGAGGCGACCTCCAAGAAGGTCACGATTCCTTACTCCTCGGCCATGGTCGAGGCCATCGTCTCGGGCACGATCGAGTGGGTCACCGACCCCGACTTCGGCTACCAGATCGCCGCCTCGGTGCCGGGCATCGATGACATCGAGATCCTGCAGCCCCGCAAGCTGTACAAGCGGCAGGGGCGGCTGGCTGAGTACGAGGCGATGGTGACCAGGATCAAGCAGGAGCGCCGCGAGTACCTGGCCTCCTTCGGCAGCCTGGACGCGGCCATCGTGAAGTCGATCGGGTAGCACCCGGCGCAGCAACAGGAACGGCACTCCCCGCGCGCGGCGTGGGGGTGCCGTTTCCTGTCGGAGCGATGTTAACGTTCCGTTATGGGGGCACTACGCTGCGTCGATGGTTCTGTCTTGTCCGTGGCGGCGGTCGCCTGCCGGGACCGCGCCGGCCAGCCTTATGAGATCACCCTGGAGCTGGCCAGGGACGCCGAGCCGTTCGCGGCCGTGGGGGAGCGCTGCGGTTACCGGCTGGCCCAGCTTGCCGAGCGGGTCCGGGCCGCGCGCCGCGACCCCGAGCAGGCTCAGCTGTGGCCCGACCCCGATGACCGGTTCCCGGCCCCGTCGCGGCGGCGCGACTACCGGCCCGGCGAGTCGGAGTACTTCTGCCTGCGCTCGCGCGACCGCGGGGACCCGGCCGGCACCGGCGAGCTGCGGTGCACGCTGCGCTCCAGTGCCGAATGGATCGGCGAGTGCGGCGGCGGCCGGGCAGCGGCCGGGCCGGGCCGGGTGGCGAGCGTGCCGCCGCGGCAGCGCTCCTGGCCGGGCGTGCGGGCGGTGCTGGGCCAGCACCGGCTGCCCGGCCGCCCTGATCAGCCAGAGCGGCCAGGGCGGCCGCAGTGGCGTGGCGGCGGGCAGGCCGGGGGCTGCTGGCGGCTGACCCGCCGCGCGGTGCTGGAAGCCTGGGGGGAGAGCGGAATCGGGGTACGAGCCGTCCTGACTTCGGCCGAACTAGTGTCATTCTTGGATAACGTTCTTACACAGCCGGACGGGTCCGTCCTGGCCACAGTGGCGCCGGCCGGCGGGCCGTCAGCCGGGCGCACGAGCGGGACGCCAGCAGGGAGTACAGCAGCCAGCAGGACCCGGGGCGGGCACGGCTCGCCCGCGGGGCGGGGCCGAGAAAGGACGCCGGATGAGAGCGCGCGGTCTGGTCTACCGGCTCTACGAGCGGAGGCTTGAGGCCTCGCTGTCGCCGAGCGCGATCCCCCGGCACGTGGGGGTGATGTGCGACGGTAACCGGCGCTGGGCCCGGTCGGCCGGGCACGGCGACGTCAGCCGCGGGTACGAGGCCGGCGCCGGCAAGATCTTCGAGCTGGTGGAATGGTGCCAGGACGCGGGCGTGGAGGTCGTGACGCTGTGGCTGCTGTCCACCGACAACCTGAGCCGGCCCGCCGCCGAGCTGGAGCCGCTGCTGCGGATCATCGAGGACACGGTGGCCGAGCTCGGCACCGGGCAGTGGCGGGTCAAGGCGGTCGGTGCCCTGGACCTGCTGCCCGCCGAGACGGCCAGGGCGCTCAAGGACGCGGCCGAGGCGACCCGGCAGAACTCCGGCCTGCGGGTCAACGTCGCGGTCGGGTACGGCGGCCGGCGCGAGATCGCTGACGCTGTCCGCTCCCTGCTGCAGGAGCAGGCCACCCGCGGCACCACCATCGAGGAACTCGCCGAGATCCTCACCGTCGAGCACATCAGCGAGCACCTGTACACCGCCGGCCAGCCCGACCCCGACCTGGTCATCCGGACCTCCGGGGAGCAGCGGCTCGGCGGCTTCCTGCTGTGGCAGAGCGCGCACTCGGAGTTCTACTTCTGCGACGCCTACTGGCCCGATTTCCGCCGGGTCGACTTCCTGCGGGCGCTGCGCTCCTACGCCGCCCGCAACCGGCGCTTTGGCGTCTGAATGCCGTCGTGAACAGATCGTTACGGTACTTCCGCCCCACGCTCCCGCCAGGTACCTTCTGAACTGACGGGCGGTGCCTAGCCGCCCTTCGGGAAGGCCCTCGAGATCCTCGAGCTTCGCGTCCTGGCACGCAGGCGAGATGAGCGAAGGGCCGGCGCCCGGCCCATCGCTGGCCGGTCCCGGTCCCGCCGACACGTCTGTGTCCGTCAGGCGGCGCCGTGCCAGGCGCCCAGGGGAGAACGAGTGCCCAATTCCGCAGCGCGCCGGGAGTCCCGGCGCAATCTCACCAGCCCGGCCCCGCAGCAGGCCCAGCCGAGGCGTACCTACGTCCTCGACACCAGCGTGCTGCTGGCCGACCCGGCCGCTATCGGCAGGTTTGCCGAGCACCGGGTGGTCCTGCCCGTCGTAGTCATCACCGAGCTGGAGGCCAAGCGCCACCATCCCGAGCTTGGCTACTTCGCCCGCCAGGCCCTGCGCACCCTCGACGACCTGCGCGTCGAGCACGGCAGGCTGGACGCCGACCTCCCGGTCGGCGACCTGGGCGGCAGCATCCGCGTTGAGCTGAACCACTCCGACCCGACCGTCCTGCCGGCCGGGTTCCGGATGGGGGACAACGACACGCGGATCCTGTCGGTGGCCCGCAGCCTGGCCACCGAGGGCGACGACGTGATCCTGGTGAGCAAGGACCTGCCGCTGCGGGTGAAAGCCGCCGCCATCGGCCTGACCGCCCAGGAGTACCGGGCCGAGCTGCCGCCGGACTCGGGGTGGACCGGGATGGCCGAGCTCGACGTCACCCAGGCCGAGATCGACGAGCTGTACGACACCGGCAAGCTGGACAGCGCCGTGGCCGCCGAGCTGCCCTGCCACACTGGGCTGGTGCTGATGTCGTCGGGCTGCGGCAGCGCGCTGGGCCGGGTGCAGCCCGATAAGTCCGTCCGGCTGGTCCGCGGGGACCGCGAGGCATTCGGGCTGCGCGGCCGCAGCGCCGAGCAGCGCGTCGCGCTGGACCTGCTGCTGGACCCGGAGGTCGGCATCGTGTCGCTGGGCGGCCGCGCCGGGACCGGGAAGTCGGCACTGGCCCTGTGCGCGGGCCTGGAGGCGGTCATGGAACGGCGCCAGCACCGCAAGCTGGTGGTCTTCCGGCCGCTGTACGCGGTGGGCGGCCAGGAGCTGGGCTACCTGCCCGGCTCGGAGTCGGACAAGATGAACCCGTGGGCCCAGGCGGTCTACGACACCCTGTCCGCCGTTACCTCGCCCGACGTGATCGAGGAGGTGCTGCGCCGGGACATGCTGGAGGTGCTGCCGCTGACCCACATCCGCGGCCGATCCCTGCATGACTCGTTCGTGATCGTGGACGAGGCCCAGTCGCTGGAGCGCGGCGTGCTGCTGACCGTGCTGTCCCGGATCGGAGCCGGCTCGCGGGTAGTGCTGACCCATGACATCGCCCAGCGGGACAACCTGCGGGTCGGGCGGCACGACGGCGTCGTCGCGGTCATCGAGAAGCTCAAGGGTCACCCGCTGTTTGCCCACGTCACGCTGGTGCGCTCGGAGCGCTCCCCGATTGCGGCACTGGTGACCGAGATGCTGGAGGACACAGCGATCTAAAAGCCGCCAGACCTGTTTACCCGGAATCCGCCCCCGAGTCGCCCAGTGGCTACGGGGGCGGTACCGTACCACCACCATGACCAACACGTCCGCGCGGGCCGCCGGCAGCGGAGCCGACGCCATTGCGCCGCCGATTTCCGTTGTCATGCCGGTACTGAACGAGGAACGGTACCTGGCTGACTCGGTGCAGCACATTCTCAGCCAGGACTATCCCGGCCCGCTGGAGCTGGTCCTGGCCCTCGGCCCGTCCCGCGACCGGACCACCGAGATCGCGCAGAAGATCGCCGAGGCGGACCCGCGGGTCACCGTCGTGGACAATCCCACCGGCAAGCGGCCGACGGCCATGAACGCCGCGATCAAGGTGGCCCGCTATCAGGTCATCGCTCGCGTCGACGGGCACGCGGAGCTGCCGCCCGACTATCTCAGCCTGGCGGCGCGGACCCTGCAGGAGACCGGGGCGGTCAACGTCGGCGGAGTCATGTCGGCCGAGGGCATCACCGCTTTCCAGCAGGCGGTGGCCTGGGCCATGACCTCGCCGTTCGGCGTCGGCGCCTCCCGGTTCCACACCGGCGGCCAGGCCGGCCCGGCCGACACCGTCTACCTGGGCGTCTACCGCCGGGAGGCGATCGAGCAGGCCGGCGGCTATGACGAGGAGTTCCTGGTCGCCGAGGACTGGGAGATGAACCACCGGATCCGGCGGTGCGGCGGGACGATCTGGTTCCAGCCGGCCATGCGGGTCACCTACCGGCCCCGGGCCTCGGTCGCGACCCTGGCCCATCAGTACTTCCACTACGGGCGCTGGCGCCGCGTCGTCGCCCGCCAGCACACCGGGACAATCAACCTGCGGTACGCGGCGCCGCCGGCCGCGGTCGCCGTGATCGCGGTTGGCACGCTTGCCGGGCTGGCGGGCGTGGCCGCGCTGGCCGCGGGGGCCGGCGGGGCGTGGCCCGCCGCGGCCACGGCCGGCTTCGCCGTCCCGGTCCTGTACGCGGCGGGCGTGCTGGCCGTGACCGCGAAAGCGGCGCGGCAGCTGCCGCCGCGGGTCGCCGCCCGGCTCCCGGCCGTGCTAGCCACCATGCACATGGCCTGGGGGGCGGGGTTCCTGACCAGCCCCCGGCGGCTGGTCCCGCGCGGCCTGACCGCTCCCGGCCTGGCCGCCCGCCAGCAGTCGCTAACGCGTGACTGACAGGTGGCTGTACTGAACGTGCGGCCACAGCGACCGGAAGGCGCCCGCCTCCAGGCCGGCCGGGCCGTGCAGCCAGGCTGAGTCCGATACCTGCGCGACGACCCGGGAGCCGACCGAGGCGGTGATGCTGGCGCCCGACATGGCCAGCGACAGCCGGTACCAGGTGCGGGTGCGCAGCGGATGACCGAGCGTGCCCGAGGCCAGGGTCTGCCGCACGCCCGGCCCGCTCGCGCAGCCGGCGGAGCGGGTCCGCGCGTCGCCGCCGGGCGCCGGGTCGGCATTCCTGATCAGCCGCCAGGTGCCCGTGCTGGTCACGTCGAACAGGTAGCCGTCGAACTGGCCGACGTGCGGGATGCTGCGCCGGCAGCTGAACCGGCCGATGACGCCCGCGGTGCCGCGCCGGGGGACCAGGACATCGACGCTGACCTTGTAGTCGGCCCAGCTCCTGGAGCCGATGACCGCATAGGGATAGTGCGCGCGCGGGCCGGCGCCCCCGTTGTGCCAGAAGACCGGCGTGGCCGCGGCCTGCTGCTCGGTGCACCGGTGGTTGCGGCCGTCGGCCACCCGGCAGCGGGCCAGCTCGAAGGCGCCGTCCTGGGCCGCCAGGTAGGGCGGCTCGTCGTCGGCGCGGCCGGCCCGCCCCGAGCCGGCCAGGCTCTCGGTGAACGGCAGCCGGAGCGCGGAGCCCGGCCGCCCGCGGGCGCCGCCGTGACCCTGCCCGGACGTCGTGGTCAGTGAGTACACCCAGCCGGGCCGGATCTGGAGGCTGAACCTGCCGTCGCGGCCGGGATGGATGCTGCGCTGGCGGACGAACCAGCGGGAGCTGCCGGCGCTTCCGGAGAAGTCGCTGGCCCACACATGTACCACGTGCCGGGCCAGCGCTCCGGTGACATGGAACCGGGCGCGCTGCGCGGTGGTGGCGGTGGTGGCCTCGATGATCGTGCTCCAGGCGGTTACCCGGCTGGTCGTCCGCGCCCGCTGGTGACGGCGGGCCCGGTGCCGGATCCTGGTGCTGCGCAGCAGGGTGACATAGGACCCGCTGGCGCGATGGCCGCGCAGCAGGCCGCTGGCCGAGTTGAGGTAGCGCCACCGGGTCCGGCCCGAGGGCGCCGGCGGCCAGGCGAACTGGGTCAGCTGGGCGGTGGCCCAGTTCATCGCGTTGACCCGGTAACTGCCCGACCAGGGCTGGTCGGCCGTGACCAGGCCCCGGTTCTCGAACGGCAGGCCGGGCGGCATCGCGTCGAGCACCGGCCATTCCAGGATGGCGGTCAGCCGAGCGTCCACGTAGCCGCGGACCGCGGCCCGGTCGAAGGCCGGCGCGCACGGCACCCGGCAGCCGGCCTGGGCGCCCGCGTCCATCCCGCCGACCTCGCTGGCCCACAGCGGCTGCCGGGCGTGGTGGTGACGTGACCACGGCGAGGTGCACCGGGTGGCCGGCCCGGCGATCCCGGTCGGGACGCCGCAGACGTTGTGGGTGCCCAGGATGGCCGCCGAGCGGTCGCCGACGTAGTGCCAGCCTTCGTGGTTGCCGCTGGAGTCAGAGGCGACAATCTGGACCCGCCGGTAGCCGTGGGTGTTGAGCGCGTGCCGCAGCTCGCGGAACCAGCGGTGGTGCACGCCGGTGTCAGACTCGTTCCAGCCGCCGAGGTAGCTGACCCGCACCCCGCGCCGCCGGGCGCAGCCCAGCCAGCCCAGCAGGTAGGTGATGTCGCGGGGGGTGAACCGGGTACCGGAGCGGCGCTTGATCCAGCCCGGCGCGGCCCACTGCAGCCCGTATACCTTCAGCCGGGGGTTCAGCGCCTGCGCCTGCCGGGCGATAGACAGCTCGTAGCCGGCCCGGCAGTTCACGCTGCCCCGGGTGTGCTCGGTGCTCGGCTCGGCGCCGTCGCTGGAGTTGGCGTCCCCGCCGATCTCCAGCTTGAGGATCTGCAGCGCTGCCCCGTAGCCGGGCCTGAACAGGTAGTCCAGGATCTGATTGCGCTGCCGGCGCGGGTAGTCCAGCAGGTAGCGGGCGTTCCCGCCGCCGCCGAGGACGGCCCCCACCCCGTCGTAGACCCGGTCACCGCCGCGGCTGGGGATGGCGATCCGGGTCGCGGGTAACGCGGCGGCGCCGTCGCGCGCGCCGGTTCCGGCCGGGGCCGCAAAGGACGCGGCCGCGAGCGGCTCAGCCAGCCAGGCGAGCACGCTGGCGAATGCGATGGCGCAGGCCAGCATGACCTTCATGGCGGTTCTCCCGGAGGCGCGATGGGGCTCAGCCGGCGGACCGACTGCCCGGCTTCCGGCTGGCATGACTACACAGTGTGGGCGCTCAGTACCTTAACGCGACCAAGGCCTCGTGTCCGGGATCTTGGTCGCGGTCAGGCTGGTGCGCCGGGTCCGGGCTCCCGCAGTAGCGCCTCGGCGACGGCCAGGTCACCGGGGTAGGTGACCTTGAGGTTGCGCTCGCTGCCCGGCACCGCGCCGATCGGGATGTCCGGAAGGTAGCGGCGCACCACCCCGCAGTCGTCGGTGGCGCTGACCGCCGCGAAGCCCGGATCGGCCGCGGCCAGCTCGTAGGCGCGCGCGATCACCGACAGCCGGAACCCCTGCGGGGTCTGGCACCGGGCCAGCGTGGCGCGCGGCAGCACCCGGCCCAGCACGGTGCCGTCGGTCTCGACGATCGTGTCGGCCGTGGGCACCACCACGCCGACGGCCTGCCAGGTGCCCAGCGCTGTCACGCAGTCCGCGATGATCCGCTGGTCCACCAGCGGCCGGGCAGCGTCGTGGAACAGGACGTTGCAGTCCGCCGCGGCGGCGGCCGCGATGGCGGCGATGGCCTGCCGGGTGGAGTCCGACCGGGCGGTCCCGCCGGCCACCACGGCGCTCAGCTTGCCGTACTCGCGCAGGTCCGCCGCCGTGGCGGCGGTGCGGCCGGCCGGCGTGACGACCAGCACGTCATCCACCGCCGGCGCCTGGTCGAAGGCCGCCACGCAGTGCTCCAGCAGGGACCGGCCGGCCAGCAGCCGGTGCTGCTTGGGCATGCTCCCGCCGAACCGGCTGCCGCTGCCGCCGGCCAGCACCACAGCGACTGTCCGCATGAGCGGACCCTACCGGCCGGCTGTGCTTGCCCCGCTCCCCGGCGTCGTGCCTGCGAGGCGCCGCCTTCCCTCGTCGCGGGCTCCTCAGTCCAGGCGGCGCCGGCCCGCCGCCGGCTCGCTGTGCCTGCCCGCTCCCCGGCGCTGCCTGGGCAGCGCCGGCAATGGGCCTGGTTTTGGCGCCGGGGTAAATGAGCAGTGTTTGAGGTAAGCACTGTGGTTGGTGAGCAATGTGTTTGGCGAGCAGCGTGTCAGGGGCCACTGTTGACCAAGAACCGGGTTTAGCAAGCCCGTGTTAGCAAGCCCCGTGTGAGCTAGCACGGTGTTTGGCGAGCACCGGGTTTAGCAAGAGCTGAATACTTGAGTTCTCAGCAGCTACCGTTCTGAGTAACAACGGAGGATCCGATCGGCGCAGGGCGCAGCGGGCCGGCGAGCAGGCCGGCCGAGGGGCCCGCCGGCGGCATGCTCGGCGGCGTACCCGCAGGCCCCGCCGGGGCCGGCGGGACGCTCGCCGATGTCGTCGGCGACCTGCACGCCAGGCTGATCCGCTGGACGGCCCGGCAGGCCCTGGCTGCTACCTCGGTCACCGGCATCTCGCTGGCCCTCGGGATCTGCGCCGCCGCCTGGTTCTCGGCAGGCAGCCGGGCGGCCGAGCTCAACGGGTGCCTGGCGCTGAGCGCCAGCTACCTGGCGGCCTTCGCGGCTCGCGAGATCGCGGGCGAGGCGGCCCGCGGCAGGGGGCGCGCGGCCTGGGTGGTGACCCTGGGCACCCGGCTGTGCGACATCGCGGCCCTGGCCGGCCTGGCCCTGGGCGCCCTGGCCGAGGGCTGGCCCGGGCTGTGGCCGCTCGCGGTCACGGTACTGGCCCTGGTGGCGGTCCGCGAGACCATGACGGCGTGCAGTGGCCCGGTGCGGTTCGGCGACAGCCCGGCCGGGCGCGCGGCGGCGGCCGCGCTGGCCATGCCCGCGGGCGGGCGGGTGCTGCTGATCGTGGCGACCGCGCCGATCTGGGGTCCCCGCGCCAGCCTGCTCGTGCTGCTGGACTGGGGGATCATCGCTGTCGGCTACGGCATCGGCAGCGGGACCGCGGCGCGGCGGCGGGACCGCCGTGCGCCGCGTGAGCGCCCCGAGCGCAGCGAGCCGGGCGGGCTGGCGGTCCTGCTGCAGCCGGCCCGGCCGCCGGAGCGCGCCGAGGCGAAGGCCGGGCCTGCCGGGCAGCAGCCGATCCACGTGCTGCGGATGGAACTCGCCCCGCCGCCGCGCGGGCTCAGCTTGGGCGACCTCGCCCCGGCGGGCGACCTGGCGAGCCCGGCGGACACCGGTGCGGCCGCGTCCCCCGCCGGGGGCGAGCCCGGCCCGGCGGCCGCCGCGGCCGCCGCGCAGCGCCAGGCCATGGTGCTGCGCTGCCGCGACGATGGCGCCATCGCCCGCTGGCTCGGCGCGCTCGTGCGCGGCCAGCTGATGCCGCTGCCGCCTGCGCTGCTGGCCCTGGCGGCGGTGGCGATGATGGCGCACCTGGGCCTGCGTGACCTGCCCGGCCTGCTCATCCTGGCCCCGGCGCTGATCATGCTGGTGGCCGCGCCCGGCTCCAGCCACCCGCACGGCGGCCGGCTCGACTGGCTGGCACCGGCCGTTCTGCAGGCCGCGCAGTACACCTACATCTGGGCGCTCGGCACGGCCGCCGGCGTGCCCGGGCCGGTCGTCTTCGCGCTGTGCGCGGTGATCGCGGTGCACTACGCCGACCTCAGCTCGGCCAGCTCGCCGGTGCTGCCGGCGTCGCGCCGCGCCTGGCCCCTGCTGGCCAGGATGACCCCCGGCCGGGGCGCTTGCGAGCGCGGCGCCTGGCTGGGCTGGGACGGCCGGATGATTATCTGCGGGCTGGGCGCTGCCATGGGGATCGCCGTGTTCGCCTACCTCGCCGTGGCGGCGTATCTTGGTGTGCTCATCTGCTGGAAATTCATGACAAGTTCGCATGGGGTTGCGGAAGGAGACCGCCGGTGATCGGCATGGTTCTTGCGGCAGGAGCGGGACGGCGCCTGCGACCCGACACCGACAACCTCCCCAAGGCGCTGGTGCCGGTAGCTCCGGACACCACGATCCTGGACATCGCGCTGCGCAACCTCGCCGCGGTCGGGCTGACCGACGTCGCGGTCGTCGTCGGGTACGCCGCCGACGCCGTCACCAGCCGGGTGACCGACCTGGAGAAGCGGCACGGCGTCACCCTCGAGCTGGTGCATAACGACCGGGCCGAGGAGTGGAACAACGCTTACTCACTGTGGCTGGCCCGCGAGCACTTCGGCCAGGGCGTGCTGCTGGTCAACGGCGACACTGTGCATCCGGTCAGCGTGGAGCGCACGCTGCTGGCGGCACAGCAGGCCGGCGGCGAGACGGACCTGATCCTCGCCCTGGACGCGGTGAAGAAGCTCGCGGAGGAGGAGATGAAGGTCATCGTCGATGACCGCGGGCTGGTCACGCGGATTACCAAGCAGATGGACCCCGCGGACGCCGGCGGCGAGTACATCGGGGCCACGCTCATCCAGGGCCGCGCCGCGGTCCCGCTGGCGGACGCCCTGGAGACCACCTGGCGCCGCGACCCCGGCCTGTACTACGAGGACGGGTACCAGGAACTGGCCGACCGCGGCGGCGCGGTGGCCGTGGCCCCCATCGGTGAAGTCGAGTGGGTCGAGGTTGATGACCACCGCGACCTGCAGCGGGCCCGGGAGATCGCGCCGCGCTGCTAGGGTCCGCCGCCGGACGGTGCCGGACGTGCGCGCAGGTGCACTAGTCTCGCGATTGGCCGCCCGGCCCCTGCTGCTTCATGTGCTGGACAAGGAGACCCATGCCGCTGCTGGCCCGGATGCTCGCCGCGCCGATGGTGATCGACGTGCGCCCCGGCGCGGTAGCCAGCCTGGGTAATGTCCTGGCCGACCGGCGGATCGCCACGTCGGGCCGGGTGGCGGTCGCCGTCGGGCCGAGCCAGGGCGACAGCATCGCGGCCGAGCTGGAGATCGATGGCGCCGAGATCTTCCGGGTGGCCGACGGCACCCACGACACCGCCGTCCGGCTCGGCAAGCGGCTGCGGGCCGGGCACTACGAGGCGCTGGCCGGGATCGGCGGCGGCCGGACCATCGACGTGACCAAGTTCGCCGCCAACATGGCCGGCATCCCGATGATCGCCGTGGCGACCAACCTGGCCCATGACGGCATCGCCTCGCCCACCAGCTCCCTGGAGCATGAGTCGGGCAAGGGCTCCTACGGGGTGATGATGCCGGTCGCGGTGCTGGTTGACCTGGACCGGGTCCGCTGCGCGCCGCAGCCGCTGGCCACCGCGGGCATCGGCGACATGATCGCCAACCTGTCGGCCGTGGCCGACTGGGAGCTGTCCGCCGCCGCGACGGGCGAGCACGTGGACGGGCTGGCCGCCGCGATGGCGCGGTCCGCGGCCCAGGCTGTGCTGCACCAGCCCGGCGATGCCCGGTCCGATGAGTTCCTCACCATGCTCGCCGAGGCCCTGATCCTGTCGGGCCTGGCGAGCGCGGTCGCCGGGTCCACCCGGCCGGCCAGCGGCGGCGATCACGAGATCATGCACGCCATCGACCAGCTGTACCCGGGCACCGCGAGCCACGGCGAGCTGGCCGGGGTCGGCGCGCTGTTCTGCTCGTTCCTGCGCGGCGACGAGCACCAGCAGCGCCTGATGTCGGACTGCCTGAGCCGGCACGGCCTGCCGCGCTCGCCCGCCGACCTCGGCATGTCGCATGCCGACTTCGTCAAGGCGGTGGCCTTCGCGCCGGAAACCCGGCCCGGCCGCTACACCATCCTGGAGCACCTCGCGCTGACCGAGGCGCAGATCGCTGACCGAGTGGAGGAGTATGCCAGGGCCATCGCTGGCTGACCTGAAGGCCCAGGGCCAGCCACAGGCGGTGCTGGACCGCCTCAACGATGAGCACTGGGCCGGGCGCGTGTACATGCGCAAGATCTCGCCTCGCGCCACCTGGATCTTCGCCCGGCTCGGCTGGTCACCCAACGCCGTCACCCTGGCCTACATCGCCTGCGGCATCGCCGCCGGGGTGGTCATCGCCATCGGCGGGCTGCCCAGCGCGATCGGCGGCGCGGTGCTGATCCAGGGCTACCTGCTGTTCGACTGCTGCGACGGCGAGCTGGCCCGGTGGAGCAAGCGGACCTCGGCCACCGGTGTCTACCTCGACCTGATCGGCCACTATCTCGGCGAGGCCGCGCTGCTGGTCGGCCTGGGCGTGCGCGCCCAGGGTCACCTGACCACCTCCGGCACCTACATCACCGCCGGGCTGGCCGCCGCCCTGCTGGCCATGATCGTCAAGGCCGAGACCGACAACGTGATCGTGGCCCGGGCCAAGGAGGGCCTGCCTGCCGCCATCGCCAACGAGGCGCTGCAGCCCCGCGGCGGCGGCATCGCCCTGGCCCGGCGGCTGGCCAGCGTGCTGCGCCTGCACCGCATCACCCACGCCGTGGAACTGTCGCTGCTCATCCTGCTGGCGGCGATCGCCGACGAGATCCGCGGCGGGCTGCTGGCCACCCGGGTGCTGCTGGTGGCCTGCCTGGCCGTCGCCGCGCTCATGGTCGTCGCGCACCTGGGCGCCATCGTGGCCTCCCGGCGGCTGCGATGAAGCTGTCCTGCGTCATCCTCACCATGGGCAACCGCCCGGCCGAGCTGGAGCGGGCCATCCAGAGCACCGAGGCCCTGCGCGGCGACGGGATGGAGGTCGTCGTCGTCGGCAACGGGGCCGATGTGCCGGCCGTGCCGACCGGGGTGATCACCCTCCGGCTGCCGGAGAACGTCGGCATCCCGGCCGGCCGCAACGCCGGTGTCGAGGCCTGCAGCGGGGACGTCGTGCTGTTCCTCGACGACGATGGCTGGTACCCCGACGCCGGCCTGGCCGAGCACGTGGCCAGCCGGTTCACCGCCGACCCGAAGCTGGCCGTGCTCGCCTTCCGCGTCGTCGACCCCGACGGCGGGCCCGGCGCGCGCTGGCACGTGCCCCGGGTCGGGTCCGGCGATGCCACCCGGTCCTCCGAGGTCACCACCTTCAGCGGCGGGGCGTGCGCGATGCGCCGGTCGGCCTTCCAGGAAGTAGGCGGGCTGCCCGGTGCATTCTTCTTCATGCACGAGGAGATCGACATCGCCTGGCGGCTGATGGACCACGGCTACCGGATCGAGTACGACGCAGCCGCCCGGATGTGCCACCCGCCGGTGCCCAACAGCCGGCACGCGGGCTTCTACCGGATCGAGGCCCGCAACCGGGTCCTGCTGGCCCGGCGGAACCTGCCGTGGCCGCTGGCAGCGCTGTTCCTGGCCGACTGGCTCGCGATCACCGTGGCCCGCGAGCGCTCCCTCGCCCCGCTGCGCGAGTGGCTGGCCGGCTTCGCCGAGGGCTGGCGCACGGACTCCGGCCCCCGCAAGCCCATCTCCCTGCGCACCATCTGGCGCATGACCCGCCTAGGCCGCCCGCCGGTCATCTGAGCCGACCAGCGTCTGCCCGAGCCAGTACGCGGGATGTCACCGGCCCGGCTCCGGCGCGGTGCTGGCCCGTCGCCGGGCCGGGACAGACGGCTGGTGGCTGAGCGCCCGGAGCAGGGCCGGGCGGAAGCCCCAGCTCGCCGGCTACGCCCCGTCAGGCCCGGAGAACGCGCTCTGGTCGTGGCAGATCTTGGTGTTGCCGGTGATGCCGCCGTAGGTCTTGGTCAGGTCCGAGGTGGACGGCGGCGTCGTCTTGAACTCGGTGAACGTGGAGCCCAGGATCAGCTCGACCGTGCCCGGCGTGAGCGTGGCGTTGTGCAGGATCTCGGACTGGCTGGCCGGGACCTTGCTCTTGACCAGCTCGGCGGCCGGCTTGTCGGCCGCCGAGGCGTACTCCACTACCGACTTGGTGTAGTTGAAGTTGTCCGCCTCGCCGGTGCCGACCACGTTGAAGCCGCGCTCGCTCAGCGCGTTGGCGGCCCCGGCGGCCTGCTGGTTGATGCCCGAGCCGTTCAGGATCTTCACACTGACCTGCGCCGGCTTGACGGAGGTCAGGGTCGCGGCGGGCTTCTTGGCCTTGGTGGGCAGCTTGGTGTCGTGCGCGACCGCCGAGAACAGCGTCGCGGCCTCGGGCGTGAACTGCACCCAGTTGGGGTTCCCGGTGTAGGTCATCGTGGGGACCTCGACGAACTGCACGTTCTTGCTGGCCAGGTCCTTCGCGCCCTCGGCGATGGTGAGCATCCGGGACTGGCTGAGGGCGGTGTCAGTGGTCATGTTCTGCGCCACGTCGCCGATCACCGTGGTCAGCTTGGCGGGGCTGGTCAGCAGCCCGCTCTTCTCGATGCCCTGCAGCAGCGCGGCCATCAGGAACTGGTCACGCTGGATCCGCTGCAGGTCCGAGCCCTCGCCCAGGTCCTCCCGGGTCCGCCAGAAAGCCAGGGCCTGCGCGCCGTGAATGTGATGGCGCCCGGCCTTCAGCTTCAGGCCCGACATCGGGTCATCGACGGGGGCGGGCAGGCAGACGGTGACGCCGCCGAGGTCATTGATGACCTTCTCGAAGCCGATGAAGTTCAGCTCGACGAAGTCATCAATGTGAATGTGGGTCTGCTCGATGATCGTCTTCATCAGGCAGCCGGGACCGCCGTTGGCGAAGGTGGTGTTGATCTGCTCGACCTGCTCCAGGTCCTCGTTCTGGCCGGGGCCGCCCGCCTCCGGCGTGCAGGCGTAGATCGGGACGACCGAGTCACGGGGGAAGCTGAGCACCGTCGCGCGGCCGGCGCCGGGCGCGATGTGCAGGACCATCACGGTGTCGGACCGCTGCCCGGATGCCTGACCGCCGATCTTGGCGTTAATGCCCTTGCGGGTGTCCGAGCCGATCAGCAGGATGTTGACGGCGTGCGGGTCCGGGGGCGGTTCCTTGATGCCCTTGAGGTCACCGGAGACGTCGACTCGCTTGATGCTGTCCCACACCGACCGGTACTTGGCGTAGGCATAGAGCGAGCCCCCGACGAGCGTGAGCGCCACAACCCCGGCCAGGACGCCGGTGACGACCCACGTGCGGGATCGCCGTCCGCCGCGCTTGCCGCGCCGCCCTCTCGGGTCTTGCCATCCGTTATCGGCGGGCTCGTCGTAATGACGCATAACTCCCCGGTGCCAGTCGTTTACAGCCTGTCAACAGGCCGGGTGGGCAGGGTCGCGCGCCATGCTAGTTGGTCTTACCGGGAGGAACGCCCCGAGCGGGCAAAGATCCTGGAATAAAGGGGTAAGCCGACAGTAATCTCTCGCCTGCCGCGCATGCTGCGGCAGCGCCGGGCAAGCCCGCTGCCGCGGATAATACTGGCCCGGAGGGTACGTGGCACGGCGCGGGAGTCGCTCTACAGTGGGAGCCGTGGCCCACTCAGACAGCCCGGACCGGCGCACCGCTGAGGCTGACCATGCCGACCCGGCTCATACCGAGACCGAGGTCCTGAGCTCGCCGCCAGAGCGGGCGGGCCTGCTGTCACGGGCCAGCCGGCTGCTGCGCCCGGCCGGGCCGCCCGGGCCGCCCCCGCTGCCGCCCGCCGAGCCGATTCCGGACGAGCTGCCCCCGGAGCTCACCAGGAATAGCACGGATAAGAATGGCACGACGGCCCGGCCTCGCCGGCCGGGCCGCCGCACGGGCCGCGCCGGAAAGGACCAGGCTGGCCAGCCGGGTCACGAGGATGTCGCCGGCCTGGCGCTGGCCCGGCTGACCTCGCTGCCCCCGCTGCTGCTCATCGCCTGGCTGGTGCCCGGCCTTCCGCTGCTGCTGACCGGCAACTTCGTGCCGGTCCCCATGCTGCTCATCTCCGGCCCGCTGCTGGTAGCGCTGGTCGTCAACGGCCTGCGGGTGGTGCCCGGCCGGTGGCCGCGGCTGATCCCCGGCAACGCGCCGGACCGTAACTGGACGTCGTGGTTCGGCCTGATGGCCACCGTGGCCGTGGCGGCCGGCTTCGCCGCCTGGCAGCTGGTCGAGCACTCCGAGTCCGTCGCGGTCCTCCGCGACCAGGGTGCCTACCTGCAGACCGGGTACTGGCTGGCGCAGCACGGGACGCTGCCGATCCCGCAGTCGCTGCACGCGTTCGGCGGGCCGCACCCCGGCCTGGGCTTTTCCAGCATCGGGTTCTTCGCCCACGGCACCTCGGTCGTGCCGTCGTTCATGACCGGGCTGCCCATGCTGCTGGCCGGCGGCTTCTGGGCGCACGGCGTGCCCGGCGCGGCCGCGATCGGCCCGGTGCTCGGCGGCCTGGCCGTGCTCAGCTTCGGCGGGCTGACCGCCCGGCTGGCCGGCCCGCTGTGGGCCCCGGCCGGGGCGATCGTGCTCGGCCTGGCGCTGCCCGAGCAGTATGCCTCCCGGACCTCGCTGGCCGAGCCCGCCGTCCAGGTGCTGCTGTTCGGCGGGCTGTGCCTGCTGACCGACGTGCTGACCGTGCGCGGCGAGCAGCCGCCGGCCCCGTGGCCGCAGCCGGACGGCCGGCGGCGGCTGCTGCGCGCCCGTGCCCCGGCGCAGTGGCGCACCCCGCAGGCGGTCATGGCCGGGCTGGCCGGCCTGGCGCTGGGCATGGGTGTCCTGCTCAGCCTGAACTCGCTGGTCTACCTGCTTCCGGTGATCCCGTTCGCCGGGCTGCTGATCGCGGCACGCCGGCCGGCGGCTGTTCCGTTCTGCTGCGGGGTTCTTCTCGGCGCCGCCTACGGCTTCGCTGATGGCTACGTGCTGTCCCGGCCGTTCCTGGACGCCCAGGCTCACCTGATGGAGCTCATCGGCATCATCGCCGTGTGGCTGGCCGCGCTGACGATCGCCACCGTCCAGCTGCTGCGGGTCCCGCGGGCCCGGGCGCGGCTGCGCAGGATCGCGGGCAAGCGGCCGGCCCGGTGGCTGCCGGCGGCCGGCGGGCTGCTGGCCGTGGCCGCGCTGATCGGCTTCGCGGTCCGCCCCTACGTGCAGACCGCGCGCAACGACGCGCCGGGGCTGGCCGTCTACCACTACATCGCCGGGCTGCAGCGGGCCCAGGGCCTGCCGCTCGACCCGACCCGCAGCTACGCCGACCAGACGCTGTACTGGGTGATCTGGTACATCGGCCTGCCCACCGTGCTGCTCGGCGCGTTCGGCCTCGGGCTGCTCGCCCACCACTGCCTGCGCGCCCTGGTGACCTGGAAGGACCGGCCGGGGGCGTGGCGCAACTGGGCGCTGCCGCTGGCCATCATCTGCGCGGGCTCGGCGGCGGTGCTGTGGCAGCCGGAGATCGTGCCCGACCAGCCCTGGGCCAGCCGCCGACTGGTGGTCATCGTGCTGCCCGGGCTGATCATCTGCGCGCTGTGGGCGTCCCGGTGGCTCACCGGTCATGCCCGCGCGCGCGGCGCCCGGCCGGTGACCGCCTCGGTGGCCGGGCTGTTCTGCGTCGCGGCGCTGGTGGTGCCGACCGCGGCGACCACGTTCGGGGCGGGCCTGACGCACACCGGCCGGTCGGGCGGGCTGCGCGCCAGTGCGCACGGGATGGCGTTCAAGCAGACCGGCGCCGGCGAGCTCACCGCCGTCGAGCAACTGTGCTCCTCCATCCGCCAGAAATCCTCGGTTGTCATCGTGGACCGGTTCATCGCCCAGCGGTTCACCCAGGCGATCCGCGGGATGTGCGGGGTGCCGGCGGCGTGGATGGTCGGCCAGCAGCCGGGCGCGGTCGGCACGGCGCTCAGCGCGATCACGGCGGCCGGGCGCCATCCGGTGCTGCTGGGCAGCGGCCCGGCGCAGCTCTCGCAGTTCGGCGGCACTCCGGTCAAGATCGTCGACCTGCGGACAACCACCGATCCCCGGCAGCTGACCAGACCGCCGACGACGCCGTCCGCGGCCCGCTTCGTCATCTGGATGACGGCCCCGCAGCCGGGAGCGTCCGGCCTATGAGCTTCGAGCCGGAGGGCCAGAGCGCCCCGGAGGCTCAGACCGGTCTAGTCGCGCGGGACGCCGTCGACCTGGCCGGGCTGCTGCGGGCCCGGCAGGTGTCGGCCCGCGAGGTGGTGGCCGCGCACATCGAGCGGATCGAGGCGGTGGACGGCGCCGTCAACGCGGTGGTCACGCGCACGTTCGAGGCGGCGCTGGCACGGGCGGCGGCCGCGGACGATGCGCTGGCCCGGGGCGCGCAGCCGGGGCTGCTGCACGGGCTGCCGGTCGCGCACAAGGACCTGGTCGATACCGCCGGCGTCCGCACCACCTACGGCTCGCCGCTATTCGCCGACTTCGTGCCCGGCACCGATGAGCTGGTGGTCACCCGGATGGCCGAGGCCGGGGCGATCAGCCTGGGCAAGACCAACACCCCCGAGTTCGGGGCCGGCTCGCACACGGTCAACCCGGTGTTCGGGGCCACCCGCAACCCCTACGACCTCAGCCGCAGCGCGGGCGGGAGCAGCGGCGGCGCGGCGGCCGCGCTGGCCGCCCGGATGATCTGCCTGGCCGACGGCAGCGACCTGGGCGGCTCGCTGCGCAACCCGGCGAGCTTCTGCAATGTGGTGGGCTTCCGGCCGTCGCCGGGCCGGGTGCCGGACTGGCCGGTCGGCGATGTCGCGGATGTGCTGGGCGTCACGGGCCCGATGGGTCGCACGGTGGCCGACGTGGCGCTGCTGCTGGCCGTGCAGTCCGGGCCGGACCCGCGGGTACCGCTCGCCCTGGACGCCCCGCCCCCGGTCCTGGCCTCCCCGGCCCAGCTGCCGGGGCTCCTGGCCCGGGATCTGCGTGGCCTGCGGGTGGCGTGGAGCACCGACCTGGGCCTGCCAGTGGAACCGGATGTCCTGGCGACCCTGGCGCCGGCCCGTCAGGTGCTGGCCGGGCTGGGCTGCGAGATCGTCGACGCGACGCCGGACCTGACCGGCGCGGACGAGGCGTTCCGGGCGTGGCGTGCGTTCCGGTTCGTGAGCAAGTTCGACCAGCCGCTGCGCGACAATCCCGGCAAGCTCGGCCCCAATGTGACCTGGAACACCGAGCGCGGCCGGGAGCTGACGGTCGCCGACCTGGTCCGGGCCAGCACCCTGCTGGCCGAGCTGGCCGGGCGGGTCAGCGAGTTCTTCGCCTCGGTGGACGTGCTGGCCTGCCCGGTCAGCCAGGTAGCGCCGTTCGATGTCGGGCTGGACTGGGTGCACGAGATCAACGGGCAGCCGCAGCACACCTACCTGGACTGGATGGCCTCGGCCTACCGGATCTCGGCCACCGGGCTGCCCGCGATCTCGGTGCCGGCCGGGTTCACCCCTGGCGGGCTGCCGGTCGGGCTGCAGCTGGTGGGCCGGCGCCGTGCGGACTGGGAGCTGCTGAGCGTGGCTTACGCGTTCGAGGCGGCGACCGGCCACGGGCGGGTTGCGCCGTCCTTGTAGGGTCCGGGGGCGGGCCCGGGTACTTGGGGTCGGGGGATGGCCGCCGGGCTAGGCAGCTATCGCTCTACGGGCGCACAGGCCCCGCGAAGCCCCGTTCTGGCGGGCGGTCTTAGTCGGGCAGCGGGTCGGGGGTCGGCGTGCAGCCGAGGTCGGTCCGGGGCCGCTGCCCGGCCGGCGGGACCGGGGTGCCCGGCGGCGGGCTGCCATAGGAAGGCGTGTAGGGCGCGGGCTCGGCCTCGGCCTGGATGGCGGCATGCCGGGCCTGGATCGACCGGGCCATCACCCGGCCGATGATCAGGCCGGCGCAGGCCCACAGCAGGTCGGAGGTGGTCATCAGGACCCGGGACAGGACGGCCACGACCAGCGCGGGCCCGCGCGGGGCGATCGGGGCCAGCGCCGCGATCAGGGCCAGCTCCCGCGGCCCGATGCCGCCCGGGAAGATCACGATCATGGTGCCCGCGCACCAGGCCAGCGCGTAGGCGCCGATCGAGAGCAGCAGGATGCCCAGGCCCTTGCCGGTCAGGTCGCGCAGCAGCAGCCAGGCCTGCGTGCCCCACGCCAGCCAGCCGGCCGTCGTCCAGGCCGCGGCCCGGGCAATGCCCCGCCCGGTCGGCCAGCGGCCCAGCGGCGGGCGGCGGATCAGGGCCATTACCCGGTCGATGACGCGGCCGAGCACCGGCGGGTAGAGGGCGATCAGGATCACCGGGGCCAGGGCCAGCGCCCACCAGTAGTGCGCCGCCGCCGCCGACGAGGTCAGCGACAGTGTGACTGCGGCCAGGGCCAGGCCGATGCCCAGGGTCACGGCCACCGAGGTGATCACCGTCGTGGCGCAGCGGCGCCGGGGCACCTCATAGTCCCCGGCCAGCTCCACCTGGGCCGCAAAGGCCCAGACGGCACCGGGCAGGTACTTGCCGAGCTGAGCGACCGACATGACCCGGGCCGCGGCGCGCTTGCTCAGCGGGGAGCCCAGGTCGGCCAGCAGCGCGCGCCAGGCGAGCAGCATGCAGCCCGAGCCCACCACCGCGGCGAGGCCCGCCATGATGACGGGATACCAGCTCATCCCGGCCAGCGCGGCATGCGCCTGCGACCACTCGGCAACAAGGCCGTAGGTGCAGGCGCCGGCGACCAGTACGACGAACCCGAGCCGGAGCCACGGGTTCGCCAGGAGCCTTCTCAGCACCCGGCAAGCGTACATACCTCTGGGAGTAAACGGGCGTTTGTCCCCTCACGAGTCGAGAATCCGGTCCCCGGGAGGGATGCTGACGCCCTGCGAGGCCGTGGCCTGGTGATTTGCCAGCCGCGCCGCGTGGCCCTACAGTAGTGGGGCAACGCGACGCGGGGTGGAGCAGTTCGGTAGCTCGCTGGGCTCATAACCCAGAGGTCGCAGGTTCAAATCCTGCCCCCGCTACCAGGT
>DASUBV010000274.1:0-2571 GCA_035763085.1 Streptosporangiaceae bacterium
GTTGGCGGCGGCCAGGAATATGTGCGCGAAGGTGTCCACGTGGCGCGGCTCGATGCAGCCAGCCTCGGCGGCGTACGCCAGGGCGTTCCGGATCAGCCCCAGCGGGCCGTGCTCGTCGAGCTCGCGCCACCGCTGCCAGCCGAGCACGGCAGGCGCGTCGGTCAGCATGATCTGCCGGACGTCCTGGTCGCAGGCCAGCCGGATCCAGGCCAGGCCGCAGGCGCGCAGCCAGGCGACCGGGTCCGCGGCGGCCTCCGCCGCCTGCCGGACCCGCCCCTCGACCCGGCTGCCGACGTTCTCCAGCACAGCCAGGAACAGAGCATTCTTGCCGGGGAAGTGGTGGTAGAGCGAGCCGCGGCTGGCCCCGGACTCGGCCAGCACGCTCTCGATCGACGTGCCGTCGTAGCCGTGCTCGGTGAACAACCTGGTCGCCACGTCCACCAGGTGCGCCCGGGTGGCGAGCCCCCGCTCGACATTCTTGTTGCTCATCTGCCTCCCCGGCCTCCGGTCACCTGGGCTGAATTGACAGACCGGCGGTCGGTCTGTAAGAGTTAGACCGCCAGTCGGTCTTTCTGGTCACTCTACCCCCGGCCGACGCCTAGCGAGGGAGGAGCTCATGATCAGCGAACTGGAAGCCTTCGATAAGTACCGCGGCGAGGTCCGCACCGGGTCGGGCCCGGCCAGCTACATCGACACCGGTGGCCCCGGTCGCCCGGCGCTGTTCATCCACGGCGTGGGCACCAGCAGCTACCTGTGGCGGCACGTGATCGGCGAGTTCGGCGGGCAGCGCCGGTGCGTGGCCATCGACCTGCCGCTGCACGGGCGCACGCCCGCCGCCGCGGGCCAGGACTTCTCCCTGCCGGGACTGGCCCGGTTCGTCGCCGACTGCTGCGACGAGCTGGGGCTGGCCGGTATCGACCTGGTGGCCAACGACACCGGCGGCGCGGTCGCCCAGGTGCTCGCCGCGGGCCATGCCTCACGGCTGCACACGCTGACCCTGACCAACTGCGAGGCTCACGACAACCTGCCGCCGCGGGCACTGCTGCCCGTGGTCCTGCTCGCCCGCTCGGGGCTGCCCGTCTGGCGGCTCGCCAGGCGGCTGCCGCGTGACATCCCGCGGGCCCGCCGGCGCTTCTACGGCGCCGGCTACCAGGACATCTCAAGCCTGCCCGAGGACGTCGTGCGCGCCTGGCTGGAGCCGCTGTTCGGCACCGCGGAATCGGCCCGCCAGTTCCAGCGCCTGATGGCGTCGCTGCGGGCCAGGGACCTGCTGGCCGCCGAGCCGGCCCTGACGCGCCTGGACGTCCCGACGCTCATCGTCTGGGGGACCAGCGACAACTTCTTCGAGCGCCGCTGGGCCTACTGGCTGCGCGACACCATCCCCGGTGCCACCGGCGTTGTCGAGCTCGGCGGAGCGCGCCTGTTCTTCCCCGACGAGCGAGCCGCCGAGCTAACCACTGCACTGCGCCGCCACTGGGCGGAACACCCCTAGCGCCGCAGGCCCGGCCCGGCCGGGAAGCACGGCCAGCGCGGCGGGCGTGCCAGGATGGCCAGGCTGGTCAGGTTTCCGACTCGGTGGGCAGGTGGCGAGGTGGACAGCGGCTCTGAGACGACCCTGGGCCGGGCGTGGCTCGCTGACCTGCCGGGTGAGCTGGCCGCGCAGCGGCGGGTCATCGCCGCGCTGATCGACTTCTGCGAGGCCACGCCGCTGGTCAGCTCGCTATCGGTGGGCTGCTCGCTGGGCCGCGGCGCCGCGGATGCCCTGTCCGACATCGACGCCGCCCTGGGCGTCGCCGCTGACCGCGGTCACAGCGGCGCGGCGCAGGTGCAGGCCGTTGAGGAGGCGCTCGTCGCGTCCTTGCCCCGGGCCGGCGCGCTCATTGACGTGCTCCGGCACGGGGCGGTGCCGGGCGACCGGTTCATCCCGGTCATCTTCGCTCAGTACGCCGACGGCACCCAGCTCGACCTGGCGATCATGGCCGAGCCGGAGGTACGTCGCGGCGATGCCGCCCCGGACTTCGTGTCCGTCTACCGGGCGGCCGGACGGCCGGATCCCGGCCCGGCCGCGGACGGCCGGGCTGACGGGGAGCATCCCCCGGCCCGCGCGGTGACCGGGGATCAGGTCCGCGAGTGGGCCTTCGCGGGCTGGTGCGCGCTGCTCGACGCCGACAAGTACCTGCAGCGCGGCTCCCTGTGGGAGGCGCACAACCGCCTCCATGAGGCACGGCACCGCATCTGGGGCCTGTGGGCGGCCGCGGCCGGCGCACTGTACCCGTGGCACGGCCTGTCCCAGGTGCTCGACCACGATCCGGACCGCCTGCCGCCGGGCATCGAGTCCACCGTTGCCGTCCTGGACAGTGCCGACCTGCGCCGGGCCGCCCGTGCCAGCGCCGAGGTGCTGGCCAGCGTCAGCGATGCTGCCGCCCGCCAGCACCCGGCCGAGTTGCCGGCCGCCCTGGCCCGCTACGTCACCCAGCGGCTCGGAGCCGCCAGCTGAGCTCGGTTATCTGGCTGGGGCTGACCCACACGGTGGCGCTGGCGCCGGTGTAGCCGGTGGCGCTGGCCATGAGC
>DASUBV010000275.1:0-11468 GCA_035763085.1 Streptosporangiaceae bacterium
CTACAGCAAGGCCGGCTGCCTGGCCGAGCAGGAAGGCGACCTGAGCGCGGCGGCCGACTGGCATGCCCGGGCGCTGCAGGTGCTGGGCGACTCCCAGGTCCTGCTGCTGATGACCAACCCGGCGCTGGCCACCGTGGTGGAGGGGATCGCGGCGCTGGCGGCCGCCCGCGGCGAGCACGTCCGGGCCGCCGAGCTGCTCGGCCTGGCCACGGTACTGCAGGGCTTTGCCAGCCCGGCCAGCCTCGAGCTGGCCCGCGCGAAGGCGGCCAGCCGCGCGGCCCTTCCCGAGGCCGAGTTCGCGGCGGCCTACGCCCGCGGCCTGCAGCTGAGCCGGGCCGACGCCTTGGCCCTGACGCCCTGACCCGGCACCGGCGCGCCGGCAGCCAGGATCGCGCAGCCGCCCGGCCCTGCGGGGCGGCTGCGCGATCATCCAGGCGGGTCAGACGCGGCGCGCGTACATCCGCATCGCCAGCGGGAACGACACCACGACGATCCCGGCACACCAGGCCAGCATGTACAGCACATGCGAGCCGACCGGGCCGCCGATGGTGAGCCCGCGCACCGCGTCGGCCAGGTGCGTCACCGGGTTGACCTTGACCCAGGCCTGCAGCCAGCCCGGCATGGTGCGGGTGTTGGACAGCAGGACGCTGCTGCCGAAGGTGAGCGGCATCGTCCAGATGAACGAGATGCCCTGCACGGTCTCGGCCGACGGCGCGACCAGGCCGATCAGCACCGAGACCCAGCAGACGGCGAAGTAGAACACGTACGCCAGGCCGTAGGCGGCCAGCACGGGCAGCACGCCGGTGTGGAAGCGGAAGCCCAGCGCGCAGCCGAACCCGGTGAGCACGCCCATCACGGCGGCGAACCGGACGAAGTCGCCGAGCACCGCGCCGGTGAGCGGCGCCGAGCGGGCCACCGGCAGGCTGCGGAACCGGTCGAACACCCCCTTGTGGATGTCGTCGCACAAGGCGGTGCCCAGGCCCATGGTGGCGAACATGGCCATCTGGGCCACCAGTCCCGGCAGCAGGATCTCCAGGTAGGCGCTGGTGCTGCCGGCCACTGCCCCGCCGAAGACGTACAGGAACAGCACCAGGAACACGGCCGGCATCAAGATGACGTCCAGCAGCTTCTCCGGCGAGTGCCGCATCTGGATCACGTTGCGCCAGGCCAGGGTCAGCGCGTTGGCGGTGGCCTGCCGCGCGGTGATCCGGCTGCGCGGCTGACCCTGGCGGCGCGCGCCCGGCACGAGCTGCGCTCCGCCGCGCCGGGGCACGCCGCCCGTGACCGTGGCCCCGGCCTGCGTCGCTGCCATATCTGCTACGTGGGTGCTCATGCCGCCCTCCCGGCGTCCGGCGCGCCCGCGCCTGCATGGTCGTCTGTCTCGGGGTCGCGCGCCGGATGCCCGGTCAGGCTGAGGAATACCTCATCCAGGCTGGGCAGCCGGAGCCCGATCTCCGTCGCCGCTATGCCGTCGGCATCCAGCCGGCGGATCACCTCGGCGAGCATGGCCGGGTCGGCGCCCGCCGCGGTCACCAGCCCGGTGTCGGCCCGGACCTCGGGCTCCGTGCCGGTCACGGCCTGCACCGCGGCCGCGACCTGGCCGGTCATGGTCCAGTCGGCCGCGCGCACCTGGAGCGCCCGGCCGGCGGTGGCGGCCTTCAGCTCGGCCGGCGTGCCCTCAGCCGCGACCTGTCCGTGGTCAACGACCACGATCCGGTCAGCCAGCTCATCCGCCTCGTCCAGGTACTGCGTGGTGAGCAGGACAGTCGCGCCGTCCTGCGCCACGCCCCGGACGGTGTCCCAGACCTGGTTGCGGCCCCGCGGGTCCAGGCCGGTCGTCGGCTCGTCGAGGAACAGCACCTCGGGTTCGCCCAGGAGGCTGGCAGCCAGGTCCAGCCGCCGGCGCATGCCCCCGGAGTAGGTCTTCACCGCCCGCCCGGCCGCGTCGGCCAGGCCGAACCGCTCCGTCATCCCGCGCGCCCGGCTGCGGGCGGCCGGGCGGCTCAGGCCGAGCAGGCGGCCGATCATGATCAGGTTCTCCAGCCCGGTGAGCTCGTTATCCACGGACGCGTACTGGCCGGTCAGGGCGATGAGCTGGCGCACCTGAACGGCCTGGGTGGCCACGTCGTACCCGCCCACCAGGGCGCGCCCCGCGTCGGCCCGCAGCAGCGTCGACAAGATCCGGACGAAGGTGGTCTTGCCCGCCCCGTTGGGGCCGAGCACGGCCAGTACCTTGCCGTGCTCGGCGACGATGTTCACCCCGGCCAGCGCGTGGGTGTCGCCGAAGCGCTTGGCCAGCCCCTCGGCCTCGATCGCGTATGTCATCCCAGCCTCTCTCGGCAGTCTGATTCGGTCGTGCGATCAGGTTGCCGGGCACCGCTGACGGGGCTCCGTCAGCGCGCTGATACGGCGATGACAGGCCCTGTCAGCCAGCGCAGTTCGGGCGGGCGCCGTGGTGCCCGGACTGAGGAGCGAGGCACGAGCGACGAGGGAAGACACCACGACCATGCGCCCGCCCGGAACTGCGCAGTGTCTACAGCCGGCCGGAGCGGCCGCCGGTGCGGCTGGTCCGCATGGCAGCGAGCAGCGCCGCCCCGGCGGCGAACCCGGCCAGCGCCGCCGCGGCCGTCAGCGTGCGGCCGGCGTCCCCGCGCAGCGCGGCCTGCAGCGCGGTCACCGCCCAGTAGCCGGGTGAGGCGGGAGCGATGTCGCGGACCCAGGACGGCATGGCGGTCAGCGGGACCAGCGCCCCGCCCAGGCTGGACAGGATCATCGCGCCGATGTCGTAGGCCGCCGACAGCTCGCTCATGCTGCGGGCCAGCACGCCGATCAGGGCGCCGAGGCCGAGCAGCGTGGCGCTCCACGCCAGCGTCGCCAGCCCGAGCAGCGCCAGCCCGAGCGGCCGGGGCGCGGCCAGCCTCAGCCCGAGGGCGGCGCCGAACCCGATGATCAGCCCCTGCTGGAGCAGCAGCACGCCCAGCGCCGGGATCACCTTGCCGGCCAGCACCTCGGCCGGGCGCGCGGCGGTCATCCGGACCCGTTCCCAGGTGTGCCAGATCCGGTCGGTCAGGATCGACCCGCCAACGATGCTCAGCGCCAGCAGCGAGAACGTCACCACCGTGGCGATCACGGCCTGGGTGACGCCGCCGCGGTGACCCTGGGCCGCTTCGTACAGGGGATGCAGCAGGATCAGGAAGGCCAGCGGCAGGATCATCCGGCTGGCCAGGGCGCCGGGGTCGCGCAGCAGCAGGATCGTGTTGTGCCGGATCAGGGCGCCGGCCCGGGCGGCCCCGCCCGGGTCAGCCGGGGCAGCGGACCGGGCCGGCGGCCCGGCAATGCCGGCGGCGGTGTCAGGCAGCATGGCGGGCCTCCGGGGACAGGCTGGCGTACAGGTCATCGAGGTCGGGCTTGCGGATGTCGACCCAGGCCGGCGCGAAGCCGGCCGCGAGCAGGGCGGCGAGGTCGGCGGGCGGGCTGGTGCTGGCGATGCGCAGTTCCTCGCCGGCGCGCTGGGCGCGGGCCGCCAGGCCGGCCGGCAGATCGCGCCCGGCCGTCTCCGGGCCCAGGCGCAGCCGCAGCTCGCCGGGCAGCCCGCGGGTCAGGCTCTCCTGCGAGCCGCGGGCGATCACCTGGCCGCGGCGCGCGACGGCCAGCGTCGCGCCGAGGTCGGCCAGCTCGGGCAGGTAGTGCGTGGTGTACAGGACGGCCGCGCCCGCGGCGGCCCGGGCCCGCACGGCGGCCAGCAGCGCGGCCCGGGTATCGGGGTCGGCCCCGGCGGTTGGCTCGTCGAGCAGCAGCAGCGGCGCCCCGCCGACCAGCGCCGTGGCCGCCTGCGCCCGCCGCCGCTGGCCGCCCGACAGCAGCCCGGCGCGCTGCCCGAGAACCGCCGTCAGCCGCAGCTCCTCGGCGGTGTCATGGATGGCCCGCCGCAGCGCCGCGCCGCGCAGCCCGGCCAGCGCGCCGAACAGCCGCAGGTTGTCCCGCACCGTGGCGGTCATGTACAGCGCCTGTTCCTGCGGCGCCACGCCGGTCAGCCGCCGCGCCGCGCGCCGGTCCCGGCTGGCGTCCAGCCCGCCGACTCGCACCTGACCCGCCTCCGGGCGCGCCAGGCCCGTCACGACCTCGACGAACGTGGTCTTGCCCGCGCCGTTGTGACCGATCAGCCCGGCGATCTCGCCCGGCGCGACGTCCAGGTCGAAGCCGTCCAGCGCGGCCGTGCCGCCGTAGCGCTTGACCAGTCCCCTGGCCTCCAGCATGCCGGTCACCTTCCGTTCCTGCCGTTCTCCCGGCGAGCCATAAACGATCTACGCTGTATACAATCTACACTGTATACCATGCCGGACCGGAAAGAGGCCATCCTGGACGCCGCCGTCGCCATCGCCGATGAGCGCGGCCTGGACGCGGTGTCGATGCGGTCGGTCGCTGAGCGGGTCGGGGTGACGCCGATGGCGCTGTACCCGTACGTGGGGAACAAGGCCGCGCTGCTCGACGGCATGCTCGGCCGGCTGCTCCGCGACATGTGGCCGGGCGAGTCCCCGTGGCCCGCCGGCGGCGCGGCGGGGGCTGAGGGAGACCAAGCGGGGCAGCCGGACTGGCGTACCCGGCTGCTGATCATGGGCCGGGCCTTGCGGGACATCGCCAAGCGGCATCCGTGGGCGGCCAGCCTGGTGTTCGCCCGCCCGGCCGTCACGCCCGACTCGGTCCGGGCCATCGACGTGGTCTACGGCGCGCTGCTGGAGGCCGGCGTGCCGGCCGGGCAGGTCCCCCGGCTGGAGCGGCTGCTGGGCACCGTGGTGTTCGGGTTCGCCGCCTCCGAGGCCGGCGGCCGGTTCGACCCCTCGGAAACCAACCCGCGCAGCACCCGCGGGCTGCTCCCCGAGGGCCCGCTGCCCGGCCACGCGGCGCTGGCCGACGTGCTGGCCGCCCCGGCCGACTGGGATGCCGAGTTCGAGGCCGACATCGCTGACCTGGGCGAGATCATCGAGGCCACCGCCCGGCGCGCCCGCGAGCACGAGTAACCCCGGTGCCGGGGAAAGCCGCTTTCGCTCTCCGCCGCGGCGACCGCATCATGGAGCCATGGAGGAGCATCTGCCGGCCGCCGTCCTGGAAGCGGGCCTGGACCACATCCGAAGCTCGCCCGCCGATCACGGCCGCATCGAGCTGATCGTGCGGCGGCCGGCCGTGGACGAGCGCGAGGTGCTCGCCGAGGCCGCGCTGGACGTGACGGCCGGGCTGGCCGGCGACACCTGGCCGGCCCGCGGCAGCTCGCGCACCGCGGACGGCTCGGCGCACCCGGACATGCAGCTGACCCTGATGAATGCCCGCGCCGCCCTGCTGGTCGCGGGCGAGGCGAGCCGCCGCCCGCTGTGCGGTGACCAGCTCTACGTGGACCTGGACCTCAGCCCGGGCAACCTGCCGGCTGGCACCCGGCTGGCGCTGGGCTCGGCGGTCATCGAGGTCACGGCGCAGCCGCACACGGGCTGCAAGAAGTTCGCCGCCCGGTTCGGCATCGACGCCCTGCGGTTCGTCAACAACCGGACCGGCCGCAGCCTGCGGCTGCGGGGGGCCAACTGCCGGGTGCTGGTGTCCGGCACGGTGCGGGCGGGTGACCTGATCAGCAAGGTACCCGCTGTGTTGCCCGCCACCGCATGACCGGCGGCTAGACGGGCTCCTCAGTCCGGGCGGCGCCCCTCCGGCTCGCTCGGGACCCGGCGGCGAGGCCGGCGGGCCGGCCAGCCTGGGCCGCGCCGGGATGACCGGCGGGCGGCACGGACCGCCGGGTCGGCATCGTCCAGCCTGGCGGCCTGGTAGAGGTCCGGCTCCAGGAAGATGTGCTCGGCGATGGGCACGGCGGCGCGGATGCGGCGCTCGGCCGCGTCGATGCTGGCGGCGATGGCGGCCGCCGACTCACGCTCGGCGACGGCGATCTTGGCCGCCACCAGCAGGGTGTCCGGGCCGACGTGCAGGGTGCGCAGGTGGATGACGCGGGTGCCCTCCTCGCCGCCCTCGATGGCGGCGACGATCTCGCGCTCGGCGTCGGGACTGGCCGACTCCCCGATGAGCAGGCTCTTCATCTCGACGGCCAGGACGGCCGCCACGCAGGCCAGCAGGATGCCGATCGCGATCGACCCGGCGCCGTCCCAGCGGTCATCGCCGGTGGCGGTGGCCAGTGACACCCCGATGAGGGCGAAGGCGAGCCCGGTCAGCGCGGCAACGTCCTCCAGCAGCACGGCGGGCAGTTCCGGCGCCTTCGCCCGGCGGATGAAGCTGCGCCAGCTGGCGGTGCCGCGGGACTGGCGCGATTCCCGGACCGCGGTGCGCAGCGAGAATCCCTCGAGGCAGATGGCGATGCCCAGCACGACGAACGCGACGACCGGCGAGGTGACCTGCTCGGGATGCCGGATCCGGTCGATGCCCTCGTAGACCGAGAACAGCGCGCCGACGGTGAACAGGACCAGGGCGACGATGAAGGCATAGAAGTACCGCTCGGCGCCGAAGCCGAACTGGTGCTCCTCGGTCTCCTCTTGGCGGGCCCGCGACCGGCCCAGCAGCAGCAGCGCCTGGTTGCCGGAGTCGGCGACCGAGTGCGCGGACTCAGCGAGCAGCGACGCCGATCCGGTGATGATGAAGGCGGCGAACTTCGTGGCCGCGATGCCCAGGTTGGCCGCGAGCGCGGCCAGGACCGCGCGCTTGCCGCCTTGGTGCTCAGCGCTGATCCGCGCTCACTCCTGCCCGGTTCCCGCCGGAGCGCGGGCCTCGTCGATCAGCAGCACGGGGATGTCGTCGCGCACCGGGTAGGCCAGCCCGCAGTCCGCCCCGGTGCAGACCAGCTCGCTGGCGGCCTCGTCGGCCCGCAGCTTGGCGTGGCACTTGGGGCAGGCCAGGATGTCCAGCAGCCACTCATCGATCTGCACGTGTCCTCCTGCGCGTGTTCGGCGGTCCGGGCGGGCGGGCGTCGCGGCGGCTACCCGCCGCGCACGATGCGCAGTACCTCATCCCGGATCTCCGTAAGGGTAGCGGCACCGGCCGCCTCGACGTTCAGCCGCAGCAGCGGCTCGGTGCCCGATGGCCGCACGTTGAGCCACCAGTCCGGGCCGGAGACGGTCAGCCCGTCCAGCTCGTCGGCGGCGGTGCCGGGCCGGCCGGCGAATGCCGACCGGACGGCCGCGATGGCCGCGGCCTGGTCGCTGACCGTGCTGTTGATCTCGCCGGTCGCCAGGTACCGGCTGTAGGGCGCCAGCAGCTCCGACAGCGGCTGGCCGGCCGATCCGACGGCGGCCAGCACGTGCAGGGCGGCCAGCATGCCGGAGTCGGCGAACCAGAAGTCCCGGAAGTAGAAGTGCCCGGAGTGCTCGCCGCCGAAGATGGCCCCGGTCTCGGCCATCCGGGCCTTGATGAACGAGTGCCCGACCCGGGTGCGGACGGGGGTGCCGCCGTGCTCGGCGACGATCTCGGGCACCGCGCGGGAGGTGATCAGGTTGTGAATGATCGTGGCGCCGGGCTCGCGGGCCAGCTCGCGCACCGCGATCAGCGCGGTGAGCGCGGACGGCGAGACGATCTGGCCGCGCTCGTCGACGACATAGCAGCGGTCGGCGTCGCCGTCGAAGGCCAGGCCGAGGTCGGCGCCGCTGTCGAGGACTGCCTGCTGCAGGTCGGCCAGGTTGGCCGGCTCGATGGGGTTGGGCTCGTGGTTGGGGAAGGCGCCGTCGAGCTCGAAGTACAGCGGCACCACCTCGACCGGCAGGCCGGCGAAGACCGCCGGGGCGGTGTGCCCGGCCATCCCGTTCCCGGCGTCAACGGCCACCTTCAGCGGCCGCATGCCGGACAGGTCGACCAGGCCGCGCAGGTGCGCGGCATAATCGGGCAGCAGGTCCCGCCCGGTGATGGTGCCGGGAGCCCCGGCGTAGGGCGGCACCGTGGTCGCGATCATCTCCTGCAGCTCGCTGAGCCCGCTCTGCGAGCCCACCGGCCGGGCGCCGGCCCGGCACAGCTTGAGCCCGTTGTACCGGGCCGGGTTGTGGCTGGCCGTCACCATCGCGCCGGGCAGGTCCAGGCTGCCGCTGGCGTAGTACAGCAGGTCGGTCGAGCCCAGCCCGGCGCTGATCACGTCCGCGCCCCGGGCCGCCGCGCCGCGCCCGAACGCGGCCGCCAGCGGGGCCGAGGACACCCGCATGTCGTGCGCCGTGACCACGGCGGGTGCGCCGGTCAGCCGGACGAAAGCGGCCCCGAGCGCCTCCGCGACGCTCTCATCGAGCTCATCGGGGACCACGCCCCGGATGTCGTAGGGCTTGAAGATCGCCGCGTAGTCGGCCACGGACCTGCCTCTCGCTGCGGGTCGCGGCCGGCGCCGCGATGGACACCCGCCGAGCCTACCGGCCGCGCCCGGTGTCAGACGGGGCAGACCGCAGCACCCGCAGGTGGCCACGCCGGCTGACCTCCACGCCCTGGCCGACCGGCTCGGCCGGGGTGCGCGGGGTGGTCGCCTCCCGGACCGCATTGGCCAGGGCCTCCAGGTCATCAGCGGCCTCGGCGGCGGCCTCGGACTCGGTCTGGGCGGGCGGCAGCCGGACCACGTCCCAGCCGCGCGGCACGGTCAGCCGGTCGGCGTGGCTGGCGCACAGGTCATAGCAGTGCGGCTCGACGTAGGCGGCCAGCGGGCCGAGCACCGCGGTGGAGTCCCGGTAGACATACGTCAGTGTGTACAGCGCCGCCTGCTTGCAGGCCGGCCGAGAGCAGCTCCGGGTACTCACCTGGGCACCCGGGAGATGTCGCGGGCCCCGCGGCTTGGCACTGCCTCCGCCGGCGCCGCGCGGGGCCAGCAGGGGCGGATGCAGCCGGGCTCGCGTACGTCGCTCACAACGGCTGACGGTATCCACCCGCAGGCTGTAACGCCACCACCCGGGGCACTCTGCGCGATCGTGTCTCCGGAGGGACAACGCTCGCTGCGATACGCTCTGTGATCGTGCATGATCAAGACCAGCCGGCGCGGCCGGCGCCGCGGATCCGGCGGCGTGACCGGCACGGCCGTGGCCTGCGCGGATTGCTGGCCCCGCCCGAGGTCCCGCTGTACCGCAGCCGCAGCGAGCGCTTTGACGACCTGGTGCTGCTGGCCGTCTCGCAGCTGGAGCCGCGGTGGGAGGCCGAGCTGTCCGGCGTGGAATTCGCCGTCGAGGAGATCCCGCCGCAGGAGCCGGCCAGCTTCGACCCGGAGCCGGTGCCGCTGGCCCGGCTGGAGCCGGGCTCGGCCGATGGCGGCAGCCCGGCCCGGCCCGCCCGGCCGGCCCGCATCGTGCTCTACCGGCGGCCGCTGATGGCCCGCGCCGACGGGGACGAGGAGCTCGGCGAACTGGTCCTGGACGTGGTCGTGGAGGAATTCGCGCGGCTGCTCGGCCTGGATCCGCAGATCGTCGATCCCGGCTACCCCGACGAGGACTAGCGCCCCGGCCGGACCGCGTCCAGCGAGTCCCGGGCGGATGCCAGCGGCACCCAGGTCAGGGCGCTGGTCACGGGCAGGATCGTGCGGATGAGCCCGCCGGAGGCGATGAACCGGCCGACGTAGACCGGCCCGGAGCCGGGCAGCGGCGTCACCAGGGCCGCGAACGTGTCCGTCTTGCCGCCCTTCGGCGGCTTGATCCGGGTCACGACCGTGTGCCCGGCCGCCACGTGCACGACCCGGCCCTGGTCAAAGGCGACCTTGGTGGTGGCCGTCGCGATACGGACGCTGGCGGCCGTCTTGGGCGCCGAGATCACCAGGTCGGCCGAGCCGGCGGTGCCGGCCGGGTTGGCGGCGGCGATGCCCTGCTCGCGCACCGGGGTCGCCGTGCCGCTGAAGGCTCCGGGCGCCCCGTTGGCCCCGCCGGGCACCTCAATCGCGGCGGCCACGGGGACGCTGGAAGTGATCTTGACCGCGGCGGCGACGTCCGACAGCGAGGGCAGCTTGACGCTCACCACCGAGTCGCCGGCCAGGTCGATGCCGTTGCCCCCGGTGGGCTGGTAGGAGCCCTTGGCCGTCACCGCGGTGACCTTGAGCTGCGCGCTGTCGCTGCCCGGCACGACGATGAACAGCTCCCGCGTGCCGGCCGACTTGGGCAGGCCGGGGATCACCAGCCGGCGCGCTGGCGGCTGCAGCGGCGTCAGCCAGCCGCCCGGCTCGGCGGTGCTCTTGGTCTCCCGGACCCCGGCGACGACCCGCCCCACGCTCGTGCTCACGTGCAGGCCGATGACTCGCGAGTTGTGCAGCAGCTTGCCCAGCGACTGGGTGACCATGCCGTGCGGCGGAACGACGATCCCGGTGTCGGAGCTGCCGACCAGCGGCCCGTTGTCGGTGAGGCCGTCGACCTCCACGTCGGCCGGGTCACCGTCGGGGTTCATCAGGTACAGCTGGATATGGCTCGCCGTATCGGTGCCCGGCCCGGCGAACCAGAAGTCGGTGCCGGGGGCCGCGCACTGGCCGGTGACCAGCCCGCCGGGGCCGGTCTGCTCTACCTCCAGGCCCTGCGCCATGGCGCCGGCTGCCTGGACCAGGACCCCGCCGCGGCCCGGGCTGGTGGCGACATCGGGCCCGGTCACGCCGGCTGTCCCGCCTGCGCCGGTCCCGCCCGTGCCGCTGCCCTTCTTCCCCGCCTTGCCCGTGCCGGTGCTGCCCGTGCCGCCGGTCCCGGTGGCCCTGGTCCTGGTCACCTTCGGCGGCGGGGCGGTGCGCACCGGCGACCAGCCGAGCATGCCCGGCCTGGCCAGCTTGCGCACGACGCGGCCCGTGGCGGGGCTGCCGGTGCCGGACAGGCGGCTGATCACGACGCTGCCGGCGGGCACGCCGGCCGGGCCGGAGGCGGCCTGGCCCGAGACAGCCGGCCGGCCGGTGCCCGGCCCGGAGGTGGCCGGCCGGGCAGCCGTGGCGACGCTGGCCGCCGTGACCCCGGCCGAGCCGGGCGCCGGACAGGCCCGGACGGCCGAGACCACCGGGACCCCGGTCGGCTGGGCGAGCTCGGTACTGGACCCGATCGTGGCCGGGTGGCTCACGAAGCCCGCGCCGTACACCACGGCGAGGCCGGCCACTACCGCCCCGGCCGCCACCAGCCGGCCGCGGCCGTTAGCTGGCCGGCCGGTCACCAGGCATCCCTCTCCTCCACGTCATCACGGTCAGGTGCGGGCCAGCGGCGCCGCGACCGGTCGTCCTGGCCGCGCGGCGGGCCGCCGTGGTGCACCTCCGCGGACGGCAGCGGGTCCAGCGAGTCCGCCGGGCCAGGCCAGCCGCTCTGCCGGCCGCCCTGCTGGTAGTCGCGGCCGCCGCCGTAGCCGCTCCCTCGCGAGGACTGGCTGCCGCTGCCCCAGCTGTCCGGCTGATCCTGGCCCGGCCAGGACGACTGCTGCCCGCCCGTCGACCAGGAGGAGGGCTGCTGCGAGGGCCAGGACTGCGGGTCGCCCTGCGGCCACGGGGCCGACTCCGGCTGACGCCCGCGGGCCGAGCC
>DASUBV010000276.1:0-16232 GCA_035763085.1 Streptosporangiaceae bacterium
CGCCCGGCACCGGGGCCGGTTGCCGGGTCGAGGTCGTCGCCGAACGGGGGGCCGCCACGGCGGAGCTGCCCGACCGGCTGAGCTGGCGCGACGAGGCCGGCCGACACCTGTTGCGGCTGCGCGGGCCCGGGGATCGCGGGCCGGAGCGCCAGGGCCGCGGGCGGCGCCGGCTGGCCGCAGCCGCCGGCCCGCGGTGACCGGCCCGGCCGGGACCTCATCGGCGGCCGCGGCCTCGCCGCGCGGCGGGCGGCGCGGGCTGGCCTGCAGCGCCCAGCCGGGCGGCAGCCCGGCGTCGCTGCCCCGGCGCGCTCCGCGCTGGCCGGGCTGGCCGCCGCGGCTGGCCTGCTGGCGTGTCCTGGACTCAGTTCTCATGGCGGTTACGTCCGTTCTCCCCTGTCGCACGCGGCCGCAGGGCCCGCATGCGATCTGCCCCACGGCACCTGCCCCCGGCCGGCACCGGGCAGGGCAGGTGCCGGCCGGCACCCGATGCCCTGCTCCCGCAGCGGCGGACTTCCCGTGCCCATGCGCTGCCGGCGAAACCGGTTCCTCGCTCTCCTGTGTCCCGGCAGCCTGTCCCCCGGCTGCCGCGGCCGTCCCGGCCGCTGTCGTCTCCCCTGCCGCCCGGCCCGCAGCCGCCCCGGCCCCAGCCGGTCATGCCGCGGCCCGCACGCGCTCGGCGGCCCGCAGCCGCGCGGACGCGGCTCGCGGGTTGGCTGCTAGCTCCTGCTCTCCCGGCCGCTCGGCGCCCCTGGTCAGCAGCCGGAACTGCGGGCGGCTGGCCGGCAGCGACACGGGCAGTCCCGGCGGTGTGGTATCGGCCGCCCGCTGCGCCAGGGCCCGCTTCACCGCGCGGTCCTCCAGTGAGTGATAGGCCAGGACGGCGATCCGGCCGCCGACGGCCATCGCGTCCAGCGCGGCGGGCAGGACGCGGTGCAGTGCCTCCAGCTCGCCGTTGACCTCGATCCGCAGCGCCTGGAAGGTGCGCTTGGCCGGGTTGCCGCCCGTGCGGCGGGCCGGGGCCGGGATGCTGTCCCGCACCACCTCGGCCAGCCGGAGCGTGGAGGTGAACGGAGCCTGGCCGCGCTCGCGCACCAGCGCGTCAGCGATCCGGCGGGCGAAGCGCTCCTCGCCGTAATCGCGCAGCAGCCGGGCGAGCCGGTCGGCCGGGTAGGTATTCACGACGTCGGCCGCGGTCAGCGGGCGCGCGGTGTCCATGCGCATGTCCAGCGGCGCGTCGTAGGAGTAGGCAAAGCCCCGCTGCGGGTCGTCCAGCTGCGGGGAGGAGACACCCAGGTCAAGCAGGACGCCCTGGACGCTGGGCAGCCCGAGGCGGCCCAGGATGGCGGGCAGTTCGTCATAACGGGACTGGACCAGGGTGACCCGGCCGCCGAAGTCGGCCAGCAGCTGGCGGGACTCCTCGATGGCCGTGGCGTCGGCGTCAATCCCGACCAGGATCAGCCCGGGGTGCCGCGCCAGCAGGGCGCCGGCGTGGCCGGCCCGCCCGAGGGTCGCGTCCACCAGCACGGCGCCGCTGACCTCGAGCGCGGGCCCGAGTAGCGCAAGCACGCGGTCCTTCATGACCGGCAGATGACCGGCCGCGGCCGGACCTGTCGCACCCATCGAGCCCCCTCTCTCTGCGTTGCGTTGCGCCTCCGGGCGAGATGCCCGGCCAGGCCCCCATCCGCGCCTGGTGCTGACGGGCGGCCCTGTCGCCTGGCACCGGGGAAGTGGCGTCAGCCGCAGCGGCCGTCCCAGCACGGGTGGAGACCTCGCCGGGCACCAGCGGGCGCGTTGACCGCGCCCGTTACAGGACTCCTGGCAGCACCTCCTCAGACGCGTCAGAGAATGCGTCCTCCTGCTGGTCCAGGTAGGTATCCCAGGCCTGGGCGTCCCAGATCTCCAGGCGGGTGTTGGCTCCGACGACGACGCAGTCGCGCTGCAGGCCGGCGTAGTCGCGCAGGGAAGCCGGGATCGTGACCCGGCCCTGCTTGTCCGGCACTTCGTCAGAGGCGCTGGCGAAGAACACGCGGCTGTAGTCGCGAACGGCCTTGGCCGTCACCGGTGCGGTGCGCAGTGCCTCGGTGATGCGCTCGAATTCCGGCAGCGGAAACACGTAGAGGCAGCGCTCCTGTCCCTTGGTGAGCACCAGGCCCGTGGCGAGCTCGTCGCGGTACTTGGCGGGCAGGAACAGGCGGCCCTTCTCGTCGAGGCGGGGCGTGTGCGTGCCGAGAAACAACGCCCGTCACCTCCCCAGTCCCCCACCGGCGGTACCACATGAAGCTGCCCTGGCTCCACGGTCCACCACTGTACTCCACTCTCCTCCACCGTCAACGACTTCTTGTCCCTCAATCCGGGCATGTGACGGGCAAATTCCGAGGTCAGAGCGGTGGAGTGAAGTGGAGGGGGCAGCCTGCGGCCTGCCGTTACCCGGCCGAGACCGCAGCGGGACCGGCACGGGATCGCCCAGAGGGCACCGCACGACGTACTGTCTGAACGCACGGATTTCTCAATCTGAACAGCGAATCGGGCGCCGGTCGGGCCGCCGGCGTGCCGATCGAGTCGCGCCGGACCGACGCGGGGAGGACATGTGGTGGTAGAAACTGGGCGCCCCACCGAGCCCAGCCTGGACGAGCTGGGCGAGATCGCCCGCCGCGTCGGGACAGCCGTGGAGTCGGTTATCGCGGGCAAGCCCGCCGCCATCCGCCTGGCTCTCACCGTCCTGCTGGCCGAGGGTCACGTGCTGATCGAGGACGTGCCGGGCGTCGGCAAGACGCTGCTGGCCAAGGCGCTCGCCCGGTCGATCGACTGCTCGGTCCGGCGCGTGCAGTTCACCCCGGACCTGCTGCCCAGTGACATCACCGGGGTCAGCGCCTATAACCAGGAGATCCGCGAGTTCGAGTTCAAGCCGGGGCCGATCTTCGCCAACATCGTGCTCGGTGACGAGATCAACCGCGCCTCGCCCAAGACCCAGTCCGCCCTGCTGGAGTGCATGGAGGAGCGCCAGGTCACCGTCGACGGCGCGACCTACCAGCTGGAACTGCCGTTCATGGTGATCGCGACGCAGAACCCGGTCGAGATGGAGGGCACCTACCCGCTGCCCGAGGCCCAGCGCGACCGGTTCACCGCGCGGATCTCGATCGGCTACCCGGATCCGGGCGCGGAGCTGGCCATGCTCGACTCGCACGGCGCGTCCTCGCCCCTGGATGACCTCAAGCCCGTGGCGCACGCCGCCGATATCCGGGCGCTGGCCGCGGCGGTGCACACCCTGCATGTCGCCCCGCAGATCAGGCAGTACGTGATCGACCTGGTCAACGCCACCCGGCACTCGGCGGAGCTGCGGCTGGGCGCCTCGCCGCGGGCCGCGCTGCACCTGCTGCGGGCCAGCAAGGCATGGGCCGCCCTCGACGGCCGCGACTTCGTGATCCCCGACGACGTTCAGGCGCTGGCCGTCCCGGTGCTGGCGCACCGGCTGCTGCCCACCTCGGAGGCCCTGTCCGGCCGCCAGCTGCCCGAGCAGGTCCTGGCCCGGATCGTGGAGCGGCTGCCGCTCCCGGCCAGGTAAGCCGGCAGCGGGCAGCGGGAAGGAGGCGCTGGGATGCGGTCTTCGCTGCTATCGGGGCTTACCACTCGCGGAACATCGTTCCTGACGGCCGGCGCCGCCACCATCCTGGCGGGCTTGCTGCTGGGCACCCGCGCGCTGCTCAGCGTGGGCGTCGCGCTGATCCTGCTGCCGATGATCGCCCGGCTGGCCGCCGGGCGGTCCCGGTACCGGCTGGGCTGCACCCGGTCCATCAGCCCGCCCCGGGTGCCGGCCGGGCAGGTCGCCACGGTCACGCTGCGGCTGGAGAATGCCTCCCGGCTGCCGACCGGGCTGATGCTGGCCGAGGACAGCGTGCCGTACGCGCTGGGCACCCGGCCCCGGTACGTGCTCGACGGCATCGAGCGCGGCGGGGCGCGCGAGCTGAGCTACCCGCTGCGGTCGGACCTGCGCGGCAAGTTCGAGATCGGCCCGCTGGAGATCCGCATCGCCGACGCCTTCGGCGTGGTCGAGCTGGGCCGCTCGTTCTCCTCGCGCACCACGTTCGTGGTCACCCCGCGGGTGGTGCAGCTGCCCCGGACGTTCTCCAGCAGCAGCTGGGCCGGCGACGGGGACGGCCTGACCCGCACGACCGCGGCGGCCGGGGAGGACGATGTCATCCCCCGGTCCTACCGCGACGGCGACGAGCTGCGCCGGGTGCACTGGCGCTCGACGGCCCGCTACGGCGAGCTCATGGTGCGCCGGGAGGAGCAGCGCTGGCGCAACCGGGCGCTGCTGTTCCTGGATACCCGCCGGGTCGTGCACACCGGCACCGGGCTGGCCTCCTCGTTCGAGTTCGCCGTCAGCGCCGCCGCGTCGATCGGCGTGCACCTGGCCCGCCAGGGGCTGGACGGCCAGCTCATCACCGACACCGGCGCCTTCGACAGCGGCGGGATCTTCGAGGACGTGCTGCTGGACTCGCTGGCGGTGATCAAGGCCTCGGCGCAGCGGGACCTGGCCCGGGGCCTGACGGGGCTGCGGGCCGGCGATGGCGGCCTGATCGTCGCGGTAACCGGGCAGCTGTCCGCCGGCGAGGCCCGCCAGCTCGCCGCGACCCGGCGGGACCAGTGCCAGGGGATCGCGGTGCTGCTGGCCGTGTCCTCCTGGGCCGACCAGCCCGGCGGCGGCCGGGCGGCGGGCGGCGGGCCAGCCGGGAACGGGCCAGGACCCGGGCCGGCCGCGGCCGGCCCGGTACGGGTATCCCATGACGAGACAGCCGAGGCCGCCGGGGTGCTGCGCAACGCCGGCTGGCGGGTGATCTCGGTCGACTCGGCGACCTCGCTGGCGGCCGCCTGGCAGCTGCTGCCACGCTTCGCCGACCGCCCGGTCCCGGTGGCCGGCGCCTACCTCCAGGGCCCGGCCGGAGAGGCGGCAGGATGAGCTACCGGCTGACGATCACTGCGGCCCTGGCCGTCGTGCTGTCCTCGTTCTCGCTGTTCACCGTCATCGAGGGCCCGGGCTTCCTGTATGCCGGGATCGGGGCAGTCGCGGCGGTCGCCGCCGCCGGGCTGGCCACCCGCCTGTCGGCGATCCCGGCCGCCGCGGTGGCCTCCGTGGTGGTGCTGGTCAGCATCGTCCCGCTGCTGGTGCTGCCGTCCTGGCAGGCGAGAACCGGCGGCCTGGTGCTGCTGGCCGTGGTCGCGGCCAGCGCGCTGACCCGCAAGCTCCTGCCGGTGCTGGCCGGGGCCTGCACCTACCTGGGCGCGCTGCTGCTCTACCTCAACCTCGTCTTCGCCGCCGGGCAGTCCTACGCCTGGCTGATCCCGGCCCCGGACTCGATGCGGGAGCTGGGCCGGCTGGCCGCTGCCGGCTACGCCGAGCACGTCTACGCGCCGCCGGTGCCCGGCATCCACGGCATGGAGCTGGTGGCGGCGGCCGGCATCGGGCTCGTCGCGGTGCTCACCGACCTGATAGCGGTCCGGCTGCGCAGCCCCGCTGTGGCCGGGCTGCCGCTGCTGGTGCTGTTCAGCGTCCCGGTGGCGACGAACGTCAAGCACGCCGGGGTCGGCCTCACCCTGGCGTTCTGCCTGGGCATCACCGGGTACCTGGCGCTGCTGGCCGCCGACGGCCGGGAGCGGCTGCGGCTGTGGGGGCGGCTGGTGACCGTGTGGCAGCAGGCCCCCCAGGACGACGACGAGGACGAGCAGGCCCGCGGCCCGGACACCCGCGCGCTGGCCGCCTCCGGCCGCCGGATCGGGCTGGCCGCCGTCGCCCTGGCAGTGGTCGTCCCGCTGATGCTGCCCAGCCTGAAGGAACACGGGCTGCTGCACCACAGCGGCACCGGGACCGGCTCCGGATCGGGCGGCCCGCCCGCCCCCGCGCCGCTGGTGCAGATGCGCTCGCAGCTGCTCGGCCAGTCCGACCAGCCGTTCCTGACCTACCGCAGCACCGCCGCCGACCCGACCCAGCAGTACCTGCAGGTCTACGTTCTCAACCTGGACAACTCCTCCGGCCAGTGGACGCTGACCAGCCGCAGTCCCAGCACCCCGGTCAGCGCCGGGGCACTGCGGCCGGCACCGGGGCTGTCGGCGAACACCACGACGGTCAGTACCCGCACCACCATCACCATCGGCAAGGCCGCCGGGTACACCAGCCCGCTGAGCTACCTGCCGCTGCCCTACGCGCCGGTGTTCCTCAACGTGCCGGGCAGCGGCTGGCGGCAGAGCAACAGCACGCTCATGGTGTACGGGCTGCGGCCGGATGCGGGGCTGCACTACACCGTGACCAGCCGGAGGGCCACGCCCACGATCGAGCAGCTGTCGGCCGGGGGCTCGGTCCCGGCCAGCATCCGCGACAGCTACCTGGCCTACACCGGGCCGGACCGTACCCAGCTGCTGCAGATCGCCCGCAGCATCACCCAGGGCGCGACCAGCCGCTTCGGTCAGGCGATCGCGCTGCAGAACTACTTCACCACCCCCGGCCGGTTCACCTACACGCTGCACGGCAACCTGCCCGCCACCGTGTACCAGTTCCTGACCACCAACCGGCGCGGCTTCTGCCAGCAGTTCGCGTTCTCGATGGCGGTGCTGGCCCGGCTGCTGGGGATCCCGGCCCGGATCGCCGTCGGCTACACCGGCGGCACGCTGACCCGTCATCACCTGTGGCGGGTCACCACCGCCGACGCCCATGCCTGGCCCGAGCTGTACTTCCCCGGCGCGGGCTGGATCCGCTTCGAGCCCACGCCCGGCGGGCCGGGCGGGCAGGGCACCGCGACCCCGCCGGAGTTCAGCGCGACGACGCCGGGCAGCCCGCCGCAGACCGGGCCGGGGCCGGGGGTCAGCAACCCGGTGACGGCGCCCAGCGCCGGCCCCAGCGCCCCGCTGTCCAAGCTGCGCGGCCAGCTCGGCGGCGCCACCGGGGGCAACGGGGCGAACGGCCCGGGCGGATCCGGCGGGTTCCCGGTCGGCCTGGTCATCGCGATCGTGGCCGCGCTGCTGCTCATCTCGCCCGCCCTGGTCAGGGTGGCGACCCGGCGGCGGCGCTGGCTGGCCGCCGCCGGCGATGCCGGGCTCGCGCATGCCGCGTGGCGGGAGCTGCGGGCCGACCTGACCGATTACGGGCTCGACGGCGCGGCGAGCGAGTCGCCGCGCGCCCTGGCCCGGCGGGTGGTGAAGACGGCCGGCCTGGGCGAGGCGGAACGGGAAGCGGTCACCAGGATCGCGTCCGCCGAGGAACGGGCCCGCTACGCGCCCGCGCCCGCGCCCGGCGAGTCCCTCCGGGCCGACTCCCGCCTCGTGCGCCGTGGCATCGCCCGCAGCGTCCGCCGGGGCCAGCGCTGGCGGGCGCGCCTGATGCCGCCGTCGGTCCTGGGCCCGGTGCTGACCGGGCTGCGCCAGGCCGCCGACGTGTTCGGCTGGATGGACGCGGCGGGCCTGCAGATCCGCCGCCGCCTGGGCAGCGTGATCCCCCGCCGGGCGAGCTAGCCGGACAGGCGTTACACGCCAGTCCGGGCTGCCCGCAATAAGAGGTCAGCCCGAGCGGGAAGCGCGACCTCGGTCATCGGCTGCCGCCGGCGAGTGGAGCGAGCGCTCGGGCGAGCCGGAGGACGCGGCGCCGTCTGGACTGAGCCTGCGGCGAAGGAAAATGACGTATCCCGGGCATCCCGCGGGCGGGCGGGCCAGCACGGCGCCCGGCAGGCGGGCAGGCCTGCACCGCGGTCCCGCAGGCGAGCGGACTACCTGTCGCCGCGCTCCTGGCGGCGACGCCAGCGCTCTTCCAGGCGCTCCATCATGGACGCTCCGGCGGGCCGGCTCTGCCGGGCGGCTTTCCTGCCCCCGGGCCGGCCAGCACTCCGGCCGCCGGCCCGGCCCCCGGGCCGGCCAGCGCTCCGGCCGCCGGGCCGGCTGCCTGCCAGCCCGCGACCGGAGGTAATGCCGCTCATGTGCCGGTAGCTGGACAGCGCCCACATGCTGCAGGCCAGCATCACCACGAAGCCAGCGGCCCCGATCCACGGATTCTTGGTGGCCACCCCGGCCACCAGCAGCCCCACGCCGACCAGGAAACCCAGTGCCGCCTGGATGAGTCGCCGCCGGTAGTGCACCCGGGGGTCGCTGGCCCGCACAGCGCGGGCAAACCGCGGATGCTCGGCATAGAGCGCCTGCTCAATCTGCTCGAGCTGGCGCTGCTCGTGCTCAGAGAGCGGCACGTTGCCTCCCATGGACTCACGCAGGGACGGGCTCGATGACCATCGCCACACGGCCTTACGCCCAGAATACGAGCGCTGGTGCGTCATGGGGAAGGGTACACGTCGCCTGGCACTGGCCGGCCCGGCGCGCCAGGCCGCGGCCGCCGGGCCGGATCAGCCCGGTCCGGGTCCACCAGGGCCGCTGGCCGCACCGCCCCGGACCCGAACCGGCTGGTAATCCGGTCCAGCGCGCGTTCCGCCTCGCGCCAGGACTGCGGCCGCTCCTCCCCCAGCTCCAGCTGGGTCGCGGCGGCCGCGGCCGGGACCAGGCCCGCCGCCCGCACGCCGACCAGCCGCAGCCGGGTCCGGGCCCCCAGGCCCGAGCCCGCGTACAGGGCACAGGCGGTCGCGTAGATCTGGTTGGCGACATCGGTGGGCTCGGGCAGCGTCCGCGACCGGGTAATTGTGGTGAAATCGGCCATCCGCAGCTTCACCACGACGGTCCGGGCGGCGTAGCCGCCTGAGCGCAGGCCCCGCGCTGTCCGGCCGGACAGCCGCAGCAGCTCCCGGCGGATCACCTCCGGATCGTCGATGTCCTCGGCGAAGGTTTCCTCGGCGCCGATGCTCTTCTCCGCCACCACCCGCTCGACCCGGCGGTCATCGCGCCCGGCTGCCAGCGCGGACAGGTGGGCCGCGGCCGCCTTGCCCAGGGCCGGCTCGAGGACGCCGACCGGGGTGGCGGCGATATCGCCGACCGTGCGCAGCCCCAGCCGGGCCAGCGTCCTGGCCGTCTTGGCCCCGACACCCCACAGCGCGGAGACCGGCAGCGGGTGCAGGAACTCCAGGATCCCGGTGGCCGGGATGACCAGCAGGCCATCGGGCTTGCAGTGCACCGAGGCCAGCTTGGCCAGGAACTTGTTCACCGCGATGCCCACCGAGCAGGTGATGCCCTGCTGCTCGGCCACCTGGGTCCGGATGAGCTGGCCGATCACGGCCGGCGGGCCAAGCCGCCGCAAAGCCCCCGATACATCCAGGAATGCCTCATCCAGCGAGAGCGGCTCCACCTCCGGGGTGACGGACCGGAAGATGCCCATGACTTCCCTGGACACCGATCCGTACAAACCGTGCCGGGGCGGGATGATCACCGCCTGCGGGCACAGGTTCCGGGCCCGGGCGACGGGCATGGCCGACCGGACCCCGTAAGCCCTGGCCTCGTAGGTGGCCGACAGGACCACGCTCCGGCCGGAGGCCTGCCCGACGATGACCGGGCGGCCGGCCAGCTCGGGCCGGTCCCGGATCTCGACACTGGCGTAGAAGGCGTCCATGTCCACGTGCAGGATGCCGCAGCCGGTGTCATCGACACTGCTCACGCGGCGACCCTAGCGCCAGGGTCCGACAGTGCAGCCCGCCCGTTCGGCCCCGCCCGTTCGGCCCCGCCGGTGCGGCGCCGCCCGTCCGGCTCGGCCGGTGCGGCTCCGCCCGTGCCGCCCGGCCGGCGCGGCCGTCCGGAGCCGCGCTACAGCGCCAGGCCGGGCTTGAGCTCGAGCAGCCGGGCCAGCAGCCCGTTGACGAACGACGGCGACCCGTCGGTGGACAGGTCGCGGGCCAGCTGGACGCCCTCGCTGATCGCCACCGCGTCCGGCACGTCATCGCGCCACAGCAGCTCGTAAGCGCCGATCCGCAGGATGTTGCGGTCCACGGCCGGCATCCGGTCCAGCGTCCAGCCCTGCGAGTGCGCGCTCAGCAGCTCGTCGATCTGGCCGCGGTGCTCGTGCACCCCCCGCACCAGCTCCGCGGCGTACGGCGAGACGGGCGGGCTGGCCGCGGCCAGCCGCTCGTCCAGCAGCTCCAGGACCGGCGCCGACCTGATCTCGGCCTCGAACAGGATGTCCAGCGCCCGCTTGCGGGCCTTACTGCGGGCGGCCATGCCGGAGTGTCACGCCCGGCCGAGATAGTCGCCGGTGCGGGTGTCGACCCGGATCTTCTCGCCGGTGGTGATGAACAGCGGGACCTGGATCTGTGCCCCGGTCTCCAGCGTGGCGGGCTTGGTGCCGCCGGTCGACCGGTCGCCCTGCAGGCCGGGGTCGGTCTGGCTGACCGTCAGCTCCACCGCGGCGGGCAGCTCCACGTACAGCGGCGTGCCCTCGTTGAACGCGATCGTCGCCGTCTGCTCTTCCAGCAGGTAGTCGGCCATGCCGCCGACCACCGAGGCCGGGATGTGCGGCTGATCGTAGTCCTGGGTGTCCATGAAGACGAAGTCCTCGCCCTCGCGGTACAGGTACTGCATCTCCCGCTTGTCCACGCTGGCGGTCTCGACCCGGACGCCGGCGTTGAAGGTCCGGTCGACAACCTTGCCTGATAGCACGTTCTTCAGCTTGGTGCGCACGAATGCGCCGCCCTTGCCCGGCTTGACGTGCTGGAATTCCACGACACTCCAGAGCTGGCCGTCGATGCTCAGGGTCATGCCGTTCTTGAGGTCGTTGGTGGTGGCCACGTCTGTCTTTCTCCTGCGCGCATCCGGGACCGCGGCCCGTGCCGCGAGGCGTCTCGCGTCACAGGACGAGCAGTTCCTTAGTGGTCATGGTCAGAATCTCCGCCGGTTCCGCCGCCCCGCTGCCGTCCGCGCGGATCACCACAGTGTCCTCGATCCTGACGCCGCCCCTGCCAGGCAGGTAGATGCCTGGCTCAACGGTGACGGGAACCCGGTCCATGAGTGTACCTGTCCGGCCATGCCCGATGATCGGTGCTTCGTGTACCTCCAGGCCCACTCCGTGGCCCAGGCCGTGGCCGAAGTACTCGCCGTAGCCGGCGGCGGCGATCAGGTCCCTGGCCGTCGCGTCCAGCTCGCCCACGCCGGTGCCAGGCCGCGCGGCGGCCACGCCGGCCAGCTGCGCGGCGGCGACCAGGTCGTAGATCTCGCGCTGCCAGGCCGCCGGCTCGCCCAGCGCCACTGTCCGGGTCATGTCCGCGTGGTAGCCGCCCAGCCGGGCGCCGCAGTCGATGGTGACCAGGTCTCCCGCCGCGAGCACGCGCCCGCCGGGCGCGTGGTGCGGGACCGCGCCGTTCGGGCCGCTGGCGACGATCGTGTCGAAGGCGGGGCCGTCGGCGCCGTGGTCGGTCATCAGGCGCTCCAGCGCGACGGCCAGTTCCCGCTCCGTGCGGCCGGGCCCGGTCTGGTCCAGCAGGTCAGCGAAGGCCGCGTCGGTGATGGCGCAGGCGCGGTGCAGCAGCCCGATCTCGGTGTCGTCCTTGACCATCCGGAGTTCTTCCACGGCATGGCCGAGCGGCACCAGCCGCACCGCCTCGCCCAGCGCAGCGGCCAGCTCGTCATGCCGCTCCACGGTCATCTCCTGCGCCTCGAAGGCCAGCACCGTCACGCCCCTGCGGGCGGCCAGCCGGGCCAGCGCGGTCTCGACCAGCCGGTCGCAGACCAGCTCCAGGTCGGCGCAGTCGCGGGCCGCCGCCTCCGCATAGCGCGAGTCGGTGGCCAGCACCGCTTGGCCGCCGGCCGGGATCAGCACCGCGGCATTCGAGCTGACCAGCCCGGTCAGGTAGCGGACGTTGGCCGGGCTGGTGATCAGCGCAGCCCCGGCAGCGGCCCCGGCGTCGGGCCCTGCAGCGGCAGCGGCCAGGGAAGCCTGGGCCCGCGCCCGGCGCGCGGCGTGTATCTGCGGCATGAGGCGACTGTAGGCGCGCCTCAGCTATCGGTCTCCGGCGGGTCGTCGCCGACCAGGATCCCGCCGCCCCGGCTCCAGGTCAGGTACCGCCAGGACAGGTTGACCAGAGCCACCAGCCGGTTGCGGTTGCCCAGCAGCGTGTACAGGTGCAGGGCTAGCCAGGCCAGCCAGGCCAGCGTGCCGCGCATCCGGACGCCGACCGGCAGCTCCACCACCGCCGACCGGCGGCCGATCGTGGCCATGATCCCCTTGTCGTGGTAGCGGAAGGACTCGGTGCCCTGGCCGGCCAGCAGCCGCCGGACCTGCCGGGCGGCGAACCGGCCCTGCTGGATGGCCGGCTGAGCCAGCTGGGCGACCGGATGGCTGGAGCTGACCGAGATGTCCCCCGCGGCGAAAATCCGGTCCTGGCCCTCGATCCGCAGGTCGGGGCCGACTGCCAGGCGCCCGGCCCGGCCGCTGGGCAGGCCCAGCCGGCCGGTGGCGCCCGGAGCCGCCACCCCCGCCGCCCACACCGTCACGTCGCTGGCCAGCGTGGTGCCGTCGGCCAGCAGCACGCCGTCGCTGGTCACCTCGCGGATGGCGGCGCCCAGCCGGACGTCGACGCCGCGGTCGAGCAGCTGGCGCCGCGCGTACTCCTGCTGATGCGGCCGGAAGGCGGCCAGCAGCGCCGGCGCCTGCTCGACCAGGGTGACCTGGATGCGCTGCGGGCTGATGGTGGGGAACGCGGCCGGCAGCGCGATGTTGCGCAGCTCGGCCAGGGTCCCGGCGAGCTCGACGCCGGTCGCGCCGCCGCCGGCGATGGTGACGGCCAGCCCGCCGTCGCGGCCGTTCTGGCTGAGCCGCTCCAGCTGGCCGATGAGCTGCTCGCGCAGCGCTACCGCGTCCCGGCGGGTGTACAGGCTCATGCTGTGCTTGTCGGCGCCGGGGATGCCGAAGAAGTTCGCGCTGACGCCGGTGGCCAGGATCAGGTAGTCGTATGTGAGCTGCGCGCCGTCGTCGAGGGAGACGACCCGGCTGGCGGTGTCGATGCCGGTCATCATCGCCTTGTGGAACCGGGCCCCGGTCCTGCGGGTCACCGACCACAGCGGGTAGGCCACGTCGGAGGACGTCAGCCCAGCCGTCGCCACCTGGTACAGCAGAGGCTGGAAGGTGCTGTAGAGATTGCGGTCGACCAGCGTGACTAGCGCCCCGCTGCCCTTGAGCTCATTCAGGGCCGCCAGCCCCGCGAACCCGCCGCCGACGATGACGACGCGCGGGCCGCCAGCCTGCGGCGGTCGTCGCGATACTCCCATGATCTGCTCCGATCCGTGCTCGGGCACTCAGGAGCCCAGCCACCGCTGGAACCCCCAGGGCCGGGGACCTGCCCCGGACCCCTGGAGGCAGCCACTGCAAACCCGGAGCGGGGGGCAGCATTCCGCTCCGGGCAGGAATCCTGCGGGCGGCTTGCCCCATTTGGGCCTGCCCGCCTCGCGGCCGGCTAACCCCCGGCGGGCCGCCTGACCCCGCCGCTGGCGCCGGGGCACGGCGCCCCGCCGCCTGGCAGGCTCCAGGAGGTGGCCCCGGGCTCGTACAGGTAACTGCCCTTGAGGGGCAGCGGGCCAGGCCCGATGTTTATTTCCCGTGCAGCGGGCATCCCGGAGGCGTCTGGTTCCCGGCTGACTTCGGGAGGCTCGCGTGACAACCATGTCGCTGCCTGGCACCGCCGGCCCGGCCCGGCCGGCCGGCGGCCCGGCCGGGCCCGCGGGCCTGGCGGCGCTCGACGACCCGCAGCTGCTGCGGCTGATTCACGAGCAGCCGCGCGGCAGCCAGGCCCGCGCGGCGGCCTGCGAGGTGCTCGTGGCCCGCTACGAGTCGCTGGTCCGGTCCTGCGCCCGGCGCTACCAGGGCAGCCCGGAATCGGCCGATGAGCTGATGCAGGTCGGCTACGTCGGCCTGATGAAGGCCATTAACCGGTTCGACCCCGATGTCGGCACCAGCCTGGCGCCCTATGCGCTGGCCTGTGTCAGCGGCGAGATCAAGCGGCATTTCCGGGACCGGCGCTGGCAGGTCCGGGTCAAGCGCTCGGCCCAGGAGCTGGTGCTGGAACTGCGCCAGGCCGCCGCCGACCTGGCCCAGCAGTTCCAGCGCACGCCGACCGACGCCGAGCTGGCCGGCTTCCTGCGGGTCAGCATCCCGGACGTGCAGGCCGCGCGCCGCGCGGACCTCGGCTTCTCGGCGTGGTCGCTGGATGCCCCGCTATCGGAGGAGAAGGAGGCCGGCAGCCTGGCCGAGCTGCTCGGCGCCGAGGACCCGCAGATGGAGCACGCGGTCGACATGGCCGCGCTCGGCGCGCACTGGAACGAGCTGCCCCGGCGCGAGCAGCGCATCCTGCTGCTGCGCTTCTACGGCAACCTGACCCAGGCCGAGATCGGCAAGCAGCTGGGCCTGTCCCAGATGCACGTGTCCCGCCTGATCACCCACTCGCTGGCCTTCCTGCGCGAACGCATGCTGGGCTCAGACCAGCCCGAGACGATCGGGTCATCATGAGGTCGGCGGCTGGCCTGGCCCTGCTGGCAGCCGGCGCCATCCTGACCTTGGCCGTGACCGCGCAGGTGCCGGGCATCAACCTGCGCGCCGCCGGGGTGATCCTCATCGTCACCGGCATCGTCGCGCTGATCCCGCCGGCGCGGGCCGCCGCGCTGCTGCACCGCGGCCGGCCCGGCGGGCAGCAGCCGTCCGGGCCGCCCGGACCGGACGCCGGCGGGACCGGCGAGCCCGGCGAGCCGGCCTACCCGGCGTACTTGCTGCAGGATCCCGCGGTGCTGGCCGCCGAGGTACTCAACGGCGCCAGGGCCGCCCGGGCCGGCGCGTCAGCGAGCCCCCGAGCCCTGCGCTCCGTCGGCCAGGACGGCCAGGACGGGGACGCTTAGCCGGAGCGGCCGGGGCCGGCCGCGCCGCGCCGGCGGGGCTGCCGACCCGCAGGACGAGCATCGTCACGTCATCGCGCAGCTCGTTCTGGCTGAACTCCAGGACCATGCCCTGCATCGCGGCGACGATCTCGGCGGCGGTGCGGCCCGCCTGCCCGGCGAGCGCGACGGACATCTTCTCCTCGAAGTAGGCCATGTCGGGGCTGCGCGCCTCGGTGACCCCGTCGGTGAACATGTACAGGGTGTCCCCCGCGCCGAGCTCGATCTCCTCGCTGCTCATCTGCGCGTCCGGGAACAGCCCCAGCGCCATCCCGCCGCCGCGCAGCGCCTGCACCTGTCCGTCGGCGCGCAGGATCAGCTGACCGGGATGCCCGGCGCTGGCCATCCTGACCAGCAGGCGGTCGGCGCGCCACTGCAGGTAGCCCGCGCACGCGGTGATGAAGCGTGCCTCGGGCTGCTCGCTCTGCAGGACCTCGTTGGCCCGGCTCAGCACGTCAGCCGGATCGGGGTTCCAGTGCGCGAGCACCCGGATGGCGTGCCGCGCCGCGGCCGTCACCGCAGCGGCCTCCTCGCCCTTGCCGCACACGTCGCCGATGGCGATCCCCCAGCCGTCCGGGCAGCGGTACACGTCATAGAAGTCGCCGCCGACCTCGATGCCGTCCTCGTCGGTGGCGGCCAGGTAGACGGCGGCGAGCTCGATGCCGGGCAGCTCGGGCAGCTCGGCCGGCAGCAGGCTGGCCTGCAGCGAGTCGGCGATCTCCGAGCGGCGCCGGAACATCCGGTCGACCCGGATGGCCAGGCCGAGCTGCTGGCCGAGCTCCTCCACCAGGCCCAGGTCGGCGGCCTGGAACGGCTCCTCGCCCGCGCGGCGGACCAGCGTCAGCACGCCGTAATTGCGCTCCCCGTCGCTCAGCGGCACGCACAGCACGGACGTCGCCTCCAGCAGCCACAGCAGCGGCACGCCGTCCTTGCTGGTGCCCAGCACGGTCAGGTCAGCGGCCGCCGGGATGTGCACGGCGGCGCCGGACTGATGCACCTGGCGCGGCAGCGAGGCACGGCGCGGCTGCACGGCCGAGACGCGGCGGGCCAGCCCGGCAGACTCCCGGTCACCCGGCCCGATGACCACCTGGCGGCGCAGCCGCTGCCGCCGCTCCACGTCGACGATGACCCAGGAGGCCAGCTCGCTGGCCAGCAGCCCGGCGCAGCGGCGCAGTGTCTGCGCCTCGCTGAAGGTGGCACTGTCCAGCAGCAGCCGGGTCACGGCGGTCGCCAGGTCGAGCCGCTGGGACATCGCCTCCACGACACGCGCAGTCTCGGTGTCGAGCACGGCCTCGGTATCGAGCGCCGCGGTGCCGTTCCCGGCCGGCCCGGCCGTGCCCGCAGCGCCGGTCCCCGCAGCGGCGCCTGCCGCCTCGCCGGGCCGCGCCGCGCCGCCGGGCCCGCCGCCG
>DASUBV010000277.1:0-37017 GCA_035763085.1 Streptosporangiaceae bacterium
TGCGGGTGCGCTTCGCGCCCTCCCCGACCGGTATGTTCCACGTCGGCAGCGCCCGCTCGGCGCTGTTCAACTGGGTCGCCTCCCGGCAGTCCGGCGGCAGCTTCGTGCTGCGCATCGAGGACACCGACGCCTCCCGGAACCGACCCGAGTGGACCGACGGAATCCTGTCGGCGATGGCCTGGCTCGGTATGGGCCCCGGCCAGTACGAGGGCCCCTACTTCCAGTCCGCCAACCTGTCCGAGCACCAGGCCGCCGCGCAGCGCCTGCGCGCCCAGGGCCAGGCTTATTACTGCGACTGCACCCGCGAGGCCGTCATCGAGCGGACCGGCGACTCGCACCGCGGCTACGACGGTTTCTGCCGCGACCGCGGGCTCGAGCCCGGCGAGGGCCGCGCGCTGCGTTTCCGGACCCCCGACGAGGGCGCCACCGTGGTCGACGACCAGATCCGCGGCAAGACGGTCTTCGAGAACTCCACGCTGGAAGACTTCGTCATCGCCCGCGCCGACGGGTCGGTGCTGTTCCTGCTGGCCAACGTCGTGGACGACATGATCCAGGGGATCACCCTGGTGTCCCGGGCCGAGGAGCACCTGCCCAACACGCCCAAGCAGGTGCTGCTGTGGGCTGCCCTCGGTCACGAGCCGCCGGCCTGGGCGCATCAGCCGATCATCGTCAACGAGAAGCGGCAGAAGCTGTCCAAGCGGCGTGACCGCGTCTCGCTGGAGAGCTTCCGCGACGAGGGCTACCTCGCCGACGCGATGCGCAACTACCTGATGCTGCTGGGCTGGTCGCCGCGCGGGGACCGGGAGATCGTGCCCTGGGCGACCATCGAGGCCGAATTCCGGCTGGAGGAGGTCAACCCGTCCCCGGCCTTCTTCGACGTCAAGAAGCTCCGCGCGTTCAACGGCGAGTACATCCGGGCCATGTCCGGGCAGGAGTTCATCGAGGCCTGTCAGCCGTGGCTGGAGGCGCCCGCCGCGCCCTGGGCGGCCGACCGCTTCGACCCCGCCGTCTTCGCCGCGCTCGCACCGCTGGCCCAGACCCGGGTGAGCCTCCTCGCCGAGATCACGGCCATGGTCGACTTCGCGTTCCTCGACGAGCCGCCCGCCGACGAGGCGTCGTGGGCCAAGGCGATGAAGGAGCCCGCCGCGGAGATCCTGGCCGACACCCAGGAGGCCTTCAGCTTCGCCGGCCTCCGCTGGGAAGCCGACGAGCTGCGAGCCAGGCTGGAGGCCGTCGGCACCAGCTACGGGCTGAAGCTGGGCAAGGCGCAGGCTCCGGTGCGGGTGGCCGTGACCGGCCGCACCGTGGGGCTACCGCTGTTCGAGGCGCTGCAGGTACTCGGCCGCGACCGCACCCTGGTGCGGCTGCAGACCGCCCGCGAGCGGCTGGCCGACCTCACCTGACCGGCCCGGACGCCAGGCACGGCCCGGCCGGCGAGGCCGCCGGGGACAGCACCTGCCACCCGGGCGGTGAAGCTGTCATCGCCGGCCCGGGGCCCCGCGATCCGGAAGAACGCCAGCCGAAACGAGCTGCGCCGTGGCCGGTCCTGCTCGCCGGGGCCGGCGTCGCCGGTGCGATCGCCGCAGCCATCCTGCGGCCGGACGATGCCCGGCTCGCGGTCACACAGGACTGGCCGCCGTTCGTCCTTGTCGCCGGGCTGCTGCTGATCGGCCTGGTCGCCGACGGCGATGGCCTGTTCGCCTACGCCGGCACCCGGCTGGCCCGGATCGCGCGCAGCGGCATCCTGCTCTACGCCGGCGCGGCCGTGATCATCGCGGCGGTGACCGTGACCCTGAACCTGGATACCTCGGTCGCATTCCTCACCCCGGTCCTGGTCTATACCGCCCGCAGCCGCGCCGGCGGCCAGGGACGGCCGGCTGTGGATAACAGGGCTGTGGATAACACCGCTGTGGATAGCGGTCTTGTGGACCGTGCGGCCGCGGGGGCCGCCCTGCTCTATGCCTGCCTGATGCTGTCCAACGCCGGCTCGCTGCTGCTGCCCGGCTCGAACCTGACCAACCTGATCGTGCTCGGCCACCTGCGCCTGACCGGCGGGCAGTTCGTCGCGCGGATGTGGCTGCCGTGGCTGGCTGCCCTCGCTGCGACCGCCGCCGTCGTCGCGGCCGGCGAGCGCCGCTCCCTGGCCCGCCTGGCGGGCCCGGCCCGCCCGGTCCGTCCGGCTAATCCGGCCAGTCCGGCCCGGCCGGTGCTTGGCATCGGGCTGGCCGCCGTGCTGGCGGCAACGGCGCTGGTCGTCACCCTGACTGACCCGGCGATCCCGGTCGCCGCGGTCGGCGTGACGGCCGCGGGGATCCGGCTGGCGCAGCGCCGCGAGCGGCCGGACCAGGTGCGGGACGTGCTCGGCGTGCCGGTGCTGGCCGGGCTGCTCGGCGTCACCATCGCGCTGGGCGTGCTCGGCCGGGCATGGTCCGGCCCGGAGGCGCTGCTGTCGCACCTCGGCAGCTGGGCCGCTGCGGGCGTGGCCGCCCTGGCCGCGGTCGGAGTCAACAACCTGCCAGCCGCCTCCCTGCTGGCCGCGCGAGCGCCGGATCATCCGTTCTCGCTGCTGGTCGGCCTGAACATCGGCCCCAACCTGTGTGTCACCGGCTCGCTGGCCTGGCTGCTGTGGCTGCGCGCAGCCCGCGGCGCGGGTGCGGCCCCGTCGCTGGCGCGCGCCACCCGGCTGGGCGCCGTGGCCGTCCCGCTAGCCATGGCAGCAGCACTTGGCGCCCTCGCCCTCACCGGGACGCACTGACGAGGAGGGCGGGAACGGGGCTCGTCGCCGGAGGCGAGTCAGCCGGACGGCTTGCGGCTGCCGGGCGAACCGACCCGCTCTGGGGCGGTTCGCCCGGTGTGTGCTTGGCTGGACTCGTGACCTCAACGAGCTTCTGCGATCGCGTCCGCGCCGGTGACGTTGTATTCGGATCATGGCTGTCGATTCCCAGCGCGGTCAGTGCGAGGGCACTGGCCCGGCCGGGCATTGACTACGTCTGCGTGGACCTGCAGCACGGCGGGGCCACCGAGCAGCACCTGCCCGAGCTGACCAGCGCGATCCGGCAGGCGGGCGCCGCCCCGGTCGGCCGGGTCCGGCACGCCCACCCGGCCGACATCGGCCGGGCTCTCGACCTGGGCTGCGACGGCGTCATCGTGCCCAACGTGGACTCCGCCGAGCAGGCCAGGGCAGTGGCCGGCGCCTGTCAGTACCCGCCGGACGGCTACCGGTCGGCCGGCGGCGTGCTGGCCGGCCCGCAGCGGCCGCTGTGCATCGTCATGGTCGAGTCGCGCCAGGCGCTGGCCGAACTGGAGACGACGCTCACCGTGCCCGGCGTGGACGGCATCTACGTCGGCCCGCGCGACCTGTCGCTGGCGCTCGGCTGCGCGCTGGACCCGGACGACCCGGTACTACGGCCCGCGCTGGAGCAGGTCTGTGCCGCCTGCGCCAAGGCCGGCAAGCCGGCTGGCGTGCACGCGACCGACGGGCGGACCGCCCGCGTGTACCGGGACAGCGGCTGCCGGATCATCACCGTGGCCAACGACAACATGTCCATCCAGCGGAGCACCGCCGCCGAGCTCGCCGCGGCCCGGGACTGAGTCCGCGCCTCCGGCACCGTGCGGTCCGCTGAGACCGCCCGGCCCGGCGAGTTCCGGCGGAACCTCTGAGATCCAGTTCCGCCGGGGCACGGTAACGCCCGGGCCTGCGACCGCGGCCAGATCTGGTCTTCAGCCAGCGCTGAGCTGGCCCGGGACTGAGCCAGAGCCAGCCGGGTAGGGCCTGACGTGAGGCTGGCCGGCCCGGTCAGCCGCGACGGAGGCAGATATGGGACTTATGGACAAGGTCAAGGCGCAGGCGGACAAGCTTGCCCAGCAGGCGCAGGAGACCGCCAGGGAGGGGAAGGCCCGGCTGGACCAGGCGCAGGCGAATAAGCACGCCGACGTGCTGCTGCGCAACCTGGGCGCCCTGCTCTACGCCGAGCGCACCAACCGGGGAACCCCCGACACCGAGGCTCAGGCCACCCGGCTGGTCGGCGAGATCTCCGCGCACGAGGCGGAGTTCGGCATCAACCTGGCCCCGCAGGCGGCCGGGTGGCGGCCGCCGCCCGGAGGCTCCGGCGGCGCGAGCGGATCCGGCGGATCGGCGGACGTCCCGCCGCAGTCACCGCCGAGCAGCTAGCAGGTGTCCTGAGCCGCCGTGCGTTCCTGGCTCGGGGACGTCCCCGGCTCGGGATTCTCGGCGGCCCCCGAGCCCGGCCCGGCGCTCGCGCCATGGTGCTTGCCGTGGCGGCGCCCGTGCTGTGCCCCCGCCAGCGCGGGCGGCGGCTGGTCCCGGCGCATCCGCCCGAACAGCCGGCTAGCCGCGGCGGCGTCCCACTGCACGGCTGACTGCCCGTCGGGCGCCATGTAGTTGAGGTTGCCCAGCGGCACCGTGGAGAAGGCTACGTCGGACGGGCGGATGCCCTTGAGCTGGCTGGCCAGCCCCGTGACATTGAAGCCCCGGTCGACCTGGACCGCCGCGGTCACCGAGGACAGCAGCTTCTGGAACCGGAAGGGGTCACTCAGCGTGCCCGCGCTCACGGCCTGGCTCAGCAGCGTGGACATCATCTGCTGCTGATTGCTGATCCGGGCCAGGTCGGAGGTGGCGAAGGAGTGCCGGTCGCGGGCGAACATCAGCGCCGTGATCCCGTTTACGTGGCTCTTGCCGGCCGGCAGGTGCAGCCCGCTGTAGTTATCGTCCACGGGAAACGGCAGGCAGATGTCCACCCCGCCGACGGCGTTGATGACCTTGACGAAGCCGAGGAAGTTGATCTCGACGTAATCGTTGATCTTCAGTCCGGTCGCGGCCTCCACGGTGGCCACCATCAGCCGCGGGCCGCCGAACCCGTAGGCGGCATTGATCTTGTTCATGCCGTGGCCCGGAATCGGCACCCAGGAGTCACGCGGGAGGCTGACGACCTGGACGTAGCGGTGGCTGGCCGGGACGTGGACCACCATCAGCGTGTCGGAGTTAGCGCTGATGTCGTGGCCGACGTGCAGCCGGGCCTCCTGGCGGGCCGTCAGCCCGGCCCGCTTGTCGACGCCGGCGACCAGGATGTTCAGCGGGCCGCTGCTCGGCGTGCCCGACGTGCCGGCGTTGAGCCGGCCGAGATGCCCGGTGACATAGCTGGTCAGCACGAAGGCGCCGCCCGAGGCGACCAGGACCAGCGCCGACAGGCCGCCGAGGATGGTCAGCAGGGCGCGCTGCTGGCGGGCCTTGCGGCCCGCGGCGATCTGCCGCATCAGCCGCTCCTGCGCGGGCAGCGGCCCGGTCCGGCGCCGGGCGCCGCCGTGCCGCCCGCTCCCCGCAGCGGCAGTCTCGGCCGGGCGGGCCGGGTTCCCGGCGGGGATATGCGGTGTTGCAGGGCCGAAGGCCACGCCTGAGCCGAAGGGGATCGTCGGCGGCGCGCCGGGATCCCGGCGCGCCGGGCCCGGCTCCGGCTCCGGCGGCTGCGGCGGTCCCGGCACCCGGTCGCCCGGGTCCGTGCTCCCGCCGTGCGGCCAGTCGCCGTCCGTCACGTACCCCCCAGGTAGGCCGCCCGTGCGGGCATGTCCGTGCGTGCCCCGCGGACCCCGGCCCGCGAGCTTGTCCAGCCGGCCTACCCGGGCCAGCTCATGCCTGGCTGGCCTGCCCGGCCAGCGCTGCTCAGGCTAACGCGGATCGCTGGATACAGCCGTTAACCGGCCCGGCGGTTTATGAGATTAGCCCGCCAATAGGTCAACCTGTGACCGGCTCGAAGCGGACATCGCGGGCCGCGATCTGCGGCCGGGCGAACTCGAGCAGGCGCTGGCCCTCCGCCTCGATGTCGGAAATCGCCGCGCGGCGGACCGGCTCGAACGGCCGGATGGCCAGGGTCGCCGTTTCGCCGTCCATTGTGATCCGCCAGCTGCCGGCCACGAATCCGTCGACCAGAACGGCGCCGGGAATGACCGCGTTAACGGTCATGAACCGCCGGCGGTGCGGCTCGCTGATGATCCGCGTCCGGTCGGCGTGCGCGAGAAGCAGGTTGTCGAACTCCGCGACCAGCCGGACCGGCGCCGGGGTGTCCGGGTCCGGGCGCGGGGCGTCCGGCAGGTCGAGCAGCTCCCGCCCGCGCTCGTCGCGGAACTGACGCAGCCCGGGCCGCAGCCGCGCCACGATCTCGCGCAGCCGGCCCCGGCCCGACCAGCGCTGCAGGTCAGCGACCGTGGCCGGGCCGAATGCCGCCAGGTAGCGCCGCACCAGGATCTCGGGCGCCGGCGCCTGCTCCAGGGGCTGGCCCAGCCACGCCTCGGCCGGCGCATGCCGGGCCTGGCCGGAGGCGCCCCAGACCCCGCGGGGTGGCACCTGGACCAGCGGCACGAGCACGCGGACGGCCCGGGCCAGCTGGCTCGGCGTTTGGCCGGGCCAGTGCTCAGCCAGGTGCGTGCCCAGCTCGCTGAAGGTGCACGGCCGCTCCTGCGCCAGGGCCCGCCCGGCGGCGGCGAGCCGGGCCAGGTCCATCTCGCCCAGCCGGCCGCCCAGGATCACGCCGAGGTACTGGTCGAGGCCGGGCTGTACCAGCGGCCGCAGCAGCAGGCAGTCGCGGGCCGACACCAGGTGAATGGTGCCGCGCATCAGCGCGATCCGGACTACCTGCCGGGTGGTGAGCAATTCGGCCAGGTCAGCGGGGCGGAAGCCGTCCAGGCGGGACCACAGCCCGTAATACGGCGGGAACGGCGCCTGGGCCTGCAGCCCGGCCAGATGCTCGACCGTCGCGAGCACCTGGTCATGCCGGTCGGCGGCCGCCGGAACGCGGCTGAGCAGCAGCTGGCGGTGCAGCAGTGCACGGTTCAGCGCGCGCTGAGTCAGGACATCGGCAGACATCGCCGGTTAGCGTAGCCGTTGCGGCGGAGCGCGCTGGGGCGCTCATGCCGCAGCCACGCCTTGCGGGGAGGCGGTCCCGGTCTTGCCCGCCGGTGTGGTGCCGGGTTCCTGCTTCGTCCCGCTGCGCCCGGCGGTGCCGGGTCTTACCTGCGGTCCACAGGCGTTCTGGCTGGTACTGCCCGAGGCCTGAGCCGGGCGCTCCCGCATTTGTTACTAGCCGGTAGGCAAGGGTAGGTTACCAGTGAGTACCACGACTGGCTGCGCACGGAGCAGGCCTGCCGGGAGGGCACGATGGGGCATTTCAAGAGCAACCTGCGGGACATCGAGTTCAACCTGTTCGAGATGCTCAAGCGGCAGGACATCCTGGGCAGCGAGCCCTTCGGCGAGGTTGACGCCGATACCGCGCGCGGCATCCTGGACGAGGTGAACCGGCTAGCGGCCGGCCCGGTGGCCGAATCATTCGCCGAGGCTGACCGGCACCCGCCGGTGTTCGACCCGGCGACGCACTCGGTCACGATGCCCGAGGCGTTCAAGCGCTCCTACCAGGCCTTCGTCGACGCCGAGTGGTTCCGCCTGGAGCTCCCCCCCGAGCTGGGCGGCACCGTCGTGCCGCGGACGCTGGGCTGGTCAGTGGCCGAGCTGGTGCTGGCCGCCAACCCGGCCGTCTGGATGTATGCGAGCATGGGCTCGTTCTCCCGCGCGCTGTGGGAGCTGGGCACCCCCGAGCAGAAGCGCATCGCCGAGCTGGCGGTGGCCAACCGGTGGACGTACACGATGGTGCTGACCGAGCCGGACGCCGGCTCGGACGTCGGCGCGGGCCGGACCAGGGCTGTCGAGCAGCCCGACGGCACCTGGCACATCGAGGGCGTCAAGCGCTTCATCACCAGCGCCGAGCACGACATGACCGACAACATCCTGCACGTCGTGCTGGCCCGTCCCGAGGGCGCTGGCCCCGGCACCAAGGGGCTGTCGATGTTCCTGGTGCCCAAGTTCCGCGTGACCGAGGACGGCCAGCTCGGCGAGCGCAACGGCGTCAACGTCACCAACGTCGAGCACAAGATGGGCCTGAAGGTCTCCACCACCTGCGAGCTGACTTTCGGGGCGGACAAGCCCGCGGTCGGCACGCTGATCGGCGGGGTGCACGACGGCATCCGGCAGATGTTCATGATCATCGAGTTCGCCCGGATGATGGTCGGGACCAAGGCCATCGCGACGCTGTCCACGGGCTATCTCAACGCCCTGGACTTCGCCCGCACGCGGGTGCAGGGCGCCGACCTGACCCAGATGACCGACAAGACCGCGCCGCGGGTGACGATCCTGCACCACCCCGACGTGCGGCGCAGCCTGATGCTGCAGAAGGCTTACGCCGAGGGCATGCGCGCGCTGGTGCTGTACACCGCGAGCCTGCAGGATGCCGTGCAGCTGGCCGCGGCCCGCGGCGAGCGCGACGACCAGGCCGCGGCGCTCAACGACCTGCTGCTGCCGGTGGTCAAGGGCGTCGGCTCCGAGCGGGCGTTCGAGCTGCTGGCTCAGTCGCTGCAGACTTTCGGCGGCTCGGGCTACCTGCAGGACTACCCGCTCGAGCAGTACCTGCGGGACGCCAAGATCGACAGCCTGTACGAGGGCACGACCGCCATCCAGGGCCTGGACCTGTACTTCCGTAAGATCGTCCGCAACCAGGGCGCCGCGCTGGGCGGGCTGCTGGGCCAGATCCGGGAGTTCGCGAGCGCCGCGGGCGGCAACGGCCGGCTCAAGGCCGAGCGCCTGGCGCTGGAGCGGGCGGCCGGGGACGTCGAGGCCATCGTCGCCGCGATGCACGGCTTCCTGGGCGCCAGCCTGGAGCAGCCGCCGCAGCTCTACAAGGCCGGGCTGAACACCACCCGGCTGCTGCTGGCGCTCGGTGACCTGATCATTGGCTGGCTGCTGGGCCGCCAGGCCGAGGTGGCCCTGGCTGCCCTGGACGCGGGCGCCGGGGGCGAGGACCGGGCGTTCTACGAGGGCAAGGTCGCGGCGGCCCGGTTCTTCGCCGCGACGGTGCTGCCCCGGCTGGCCGCCGAGCGCGAGATCGCCGAGGCCACCACCGGCGACATCATGGACCTGCCCGAAGAGTCCTTCTAGTCCAGTTCCGGCCGCGGAGGACCCGCCGCGGCGAAAGGGCTGGCGCCGGCACCGGCGCCAGCCCTTTCTCATGCTGCTGAGCTAATCAGCCTGCCGGCCGAGTCAGGACCAGGCGAGCATGCGCAGCGGGTCGGTCAGCATGGCGCCGACATCGCGCAGGACGGCTGAGCCCAGGTCGCCGTCGATGACGCGGTGATCGAACGACATCCCCAGCGTGCACACCTTGCGGACGGCCAGCTCGCCATTGACGACCCACGGGGCGTCCTTGACCTGCCCGAAGGCCAGGATGGCCGCCTCGCCGGGCGGGAGGATCGGGGTCCCGGTGTCCACCCCGAACACGCCCACGTTGGTGATGCTGATCGTGCCGCCGGACAGGTCGGCGGGTGACGCCTTGCCCGCGCGGGCCGTCTCGGCCAGCTCGCCGAGCGCCCGGGCCAGGTCGGGCAGGCTGAGCGCGTGCGCGTCCTTGACGTTGGGCACGACCAGGCCGCGCTCGGTCGCCGCGGCGATGCCGAGGTTCACGTAGTGCCGGACCACGATCTCCTGGGCATCCTCGTCCCAGCTGGAGTTGATCATCGGGTGCCGGGCCGCCGCCACGAGCAGCGCCTTAGCCACCAGCAGCAGCGGGGACACCCGCAGTCCCTCGAAGTCCGGCAGGGTCTTCAGCCGGGCCACGGCGGCCATGGTCTGCGTGATGTCGATCTGCAGGAACATGGTCACGTGCGGCGCGGTAAAGGCACTGGCGGTCATCGCAGCGGCGGTGTGCTTGCGCACGCCCTTGATGGCGATGCGCTCCTCGCGAGGCAGTGAGGACAGCGCCGCCAGGCCGCCCGCGGGGCGCGCGGCCGGCTCCGGGGCGGCGACGGCGGCCTGCACGTCGTCGCGGGTGATGGAGCCGTTCGGGCCGGTGCCGGTAACCGCCGCCAGGTCCACGCCCAGGTCACGGGCGAGCTTGCGGACGGGCGGCTTGGCCAGCACGGCGGCGCGCGCGGCAGGCGCCGGGCCGCCGTTCGCCGATCTGGCCGGGCCCGGCCCGGCCGGACTCGGCGCAGCGGGCGCGGGAGCCGGCGCACCGCCGGCCGGGCCGGACGGCGCTACTGCGGTGGGCCGGCGGGCGGCACCGGCCTTGCGGGGCCGCCGGGTCGTCGCGCCCAGCTTGACGCCGTAGCCGACCAGCACGGCCTGCCGCTCCGGCTGGGCAGCGCCGCCCGTCCCGGCGGCTGGCTCGCTAGTGCCTCCCGCGGCGGTGCCGCTCGTGGCAGGCGCGCCGTAGTAGGTGCCGCTGGGCGCGCCCTCGCTAGCGGCGCTCTCCTCGGCCGCGGCGGGCGGCTGCGGGACGAGGTCCTCGGCGATCGGCGGCTGCAGTGGCCCGGGCTCGGCCAGCGCCCCGGCCATCTCCGGCGCGGCGGCAGCCTCGTTTCGGCTGGCCTTGTCCTCCGCCGGGCCGCCGGAAGCGGCGCTGCCCGCCGGAGCCGCAGGAGCGGCGCCCGCGGATGCCCCGATGTCGAAGCTGATGATCGGCGTGCCGACGTCGACGGTCTCGCCCTCGCTGACCAGCAGGCTGGCCACCACCCCGGCGTGCGGGCTGGGCAGCTCGACGACGGCCTTGGCCGTCTCGATCTCGACGATGATCTGGTTCACCTTGACGGTGTCGCCGGCCTGCACGTGCCACTTGACGATGTCTGCCTCGGTGAGGCCCTCTCCGACATCGGGGAGCTTGAACTGCCTGAGCTGTGGCATGCGGGCTCCTCAGTAACCGAAGCTGCGGTCGACGGCGTCCAGCACCCGGTCCAGGTCCGGCAGGTAGTACTCCTCCAGCCGGGACGGCGGGTACGGGGTGGAGTAGCCGCCGACCCGCAGCACCGGAGCCTCCAGCTGGTAGAAGCACGCCTCGGTGACCTGCGCGGCGATCTCCGCGCCGAGGCCGCCAGTGACGGCGCCCTCGTGCACGATGACGCAGCGGCCGGTCCGCCGGACCGAGGAGAAGATCGTCTCGGTGTCCAGCGGGGCCAGCGAGCGCAGGTCGATGACCTCGACCGAGCGGCCGTCCCTGGCCGCCGCGACGGCCGCCTCGGCGCAGGTCCGCACCATCGGGCCGTAGGCCAGCACGGTGACGTCGGTGCCGCGGGCCAGGATCCGGGCACGGTCCAGCGGCTGCGCGCCGTCCAGAGCGCCGGCGATATCGACCTCGGCCTTGTCCCAGTACCGGCGCTTGGGCTCGAAGAAGATCACCGGGTCATCGCTGAGCACCGACTGCTGGATCATCGTGTAGGCCTCGGCCGGGTCGCCGCAGGCCACCACGCGCAGGCCCGCGGTGTGCGCGAACAGCGCCTCGGGCGACTCGCTGTGGTGCTCGACCGCGCCGATGCCGCCGCCGAACGGGATCCGCACGACGATCGGCAGCGCGACCAGGCCGCGCGAGCGGTAGCGCATCTTGGCCAGCTGGGACACGATCTGGTCGAAGGCCGGGAACACGAAGCCGTCGAACTGGATCTCGCAGATCGGCCGGTAGCCGCGCAGCGCGAGGCCGATCGCCGTGCCGATGATGCCGGACTCGGCCAGCGGAGTGTCGATCACCCGCGCCTCGCCGAAGTCCTTCTGCAGCCCGTCGGTGACCCGGAACACGCCGCCGAGCTTGCCCACGTCCTCACCCATGATGAGGACCTTGGGGTCGTTCTCCATCGCCTTGCGCAGCCCCTCGTTGAGCGCGCGGGACAGGGTGAGCTTGGTCATCGCCCGGCCTCCTCGCCGGCCATCGCGGCCTCAGCGCCGGCGAACGAGTCCAGGTAGGCCGCGAACTCCTCGCGCTCGGCCGCCAGCGGGCCGTGCGCACTGGTGTAGACGTTGTCGAACATCGACAGCGGCTGCGGGTCGGGCATGTCCAGGCACGCCTGCCGCACCCGGCCGCCCACCTGGTCGGCCTCGGCCTCCACCTCGTCGAAGAAGGCCATGTCGGCCAGCTCGGAGCGGATCAGGTACTGCTTGACCCGGGCGATCGGGTCCTTGAGCTTCCACGACTCCAGCTCGGCCGACAGCCGGTAGCGAGTGGGGTCGTCGGTGGTGGTGTGCGCGCCCATCCGGTAGGTGAACGCCTCGATCATGGTCGGGCCCTGGCCCTCCCTGGCGGCCTTCAGGGCCTTGCGGGTGACGGCCAGGCAGGCCAGCACGTCATTGCCGTCGACCCGGACGCCGGGGAAGCCGAAGCCCTGGGCGCGCAGGTACAGCGGCACCCGGCTCTGCCGCTCCAGCGGCTCGGAGATGGCCCACTGGTTGTTCTGGCAGAAGAACACCACCGGGGCGTTGCTCACCGAGGCCCAGATGAAGGCCTCGTTCACGTCGCCCTGGCTGGTGGCGCCGTCGCCGAAGTAAGCGATCACCGCCTCGCCGTTGTCGCCGCCCACGGCGCCGTCCCGCTGGACGCCCATCGCGTACCCGGTGGCGTGCAGGGTCTGGCTGCCGATCACGATCGTGTACAGGTGGAAGTTGTGCGCCTTCGGGTCCCAGCCGCCGTGGCTGACGCCGCGGAACAACTCCAGCAGCGTGACCGGGTCCAGGCCGCGGCACCAGGCCACGCCGTGCTCCCGGTAGGTCGGGAAGGCCATGTCCTGCGGCTCCAGCGCCCGCCCGGAGCCGACCTGGGCGGCTTCCTGGCCCAGCAGCGAGGCCCAGATGCCCAGCTCGCCCTGCCGCTGCAGGGCGATGGCCTCGAAGTCGATCCGGCGGGTGATGACCAGGTCGCGGTACAGGTCCTTGATCTGGTCGGCGGAGATGTCCAGCGGATACTCAGGGTGCTCGACCCGCTCCCCCTCGGGGGTGAGTAGCTGGATGAGCTCAGCCGGTTCCGCCCGCGTTTCGGGGTCCCGGGCGGCCTTGCGCCCGGGCCTGCGGGAGGCGGCTCGCCCGGCGTCTTTGACGGTCACGTGCCACTCCTTGGATACATACCGCCGGCCATGGGCTGCCCAGCGCCGGCCGGTCGTCTGTGTCGTTCGCTAGGACAGTACCCGCCGCGGCGCGGGGACGGTCAAGGCGGCGGTGCGCAGCTTGCCGTACGCTGCCTCACGTGGCCACTGTTGTCGTTGACGTCATGCTGAAACCCGAGATCCACGACCCGCAGGGCGAGGCGATCGCCAGCGCCTGCCACCGGCTCGGTTTCGGCCAGGTCCTGTCCGTGCGCCAGGGCAAGCGCTTCGAGATCGAGGTGGCCGGCGATGGCCCCGCCGACGAGCAGACAGCGCAGCAAGTCGCCGATCTGGCCGCTGAGCTGCTGGCGAACCCGGTTATCGAGGAGTTCTCGGTCCGCACGGCCTGACGTAAGCCAGAACGACCCGGCCGGTCACGGAGAGTGCTGAGGCGGGCCGGCGCGGCGTCCCGCCTGTCTTACCTAAAGGATGTGTTTACCTGGCGGAACGGCACTGTTCGTCCGGAGATCGCCCGACCTCATGATTACCGCGGTCTGACGCGGGAAGCCTTCACAATGTGAATAGCGCGTAACGTCCACCAGCCGGGGGCTAAGGAGCCGATGCGAACTCGCGTGACGCATTCCGGGGAGCCGACCGCAGACGTTCGGTTCTGCCTCCTGTTTCCGCGGGAGGCACTGAGCATCCCGGTCATGCGGCGGGTGCTCGGGGACACCCTCGGGCGGCTCGGCATTGACGAGACGAGCATTTCTGACCTGCTGCTGGCGGTCACCGAGGCCTGCACCAACGTGCTGCGGCACTCGGGCCAGGGCCGCGGCTACGAGATCATCGCCCGGGTCGCGGGCAACCGCTGCCAGCTGGAGGTCGTGGACCGCGGCCGCGGGTTCGACCCCGCGTCGCTGCCCGCCCGCCGCCCGGTGGCCCGCCGCCCGGTCCGCCGCGTGGTGCGGCTGCACCGCCATCACGGCGGGCTGTCCGCGCCGCCCCCGCCGACGTCGCTGACGCTGCGCCGCGGGATCACCCGGCCGCGCCGGGTCCGCAAGCGCGGCATCGCCCAGCTGCCGGAGTCCGGCCGCGGCCTGGCCATCATGCGCGCGTGCGTGGACGACGTCACCCTGCGCAGCGGCCCTGGCCAGGGCACCGTGGTGTCGCTGCAGAAGCGGATCGGCTGGCGCGACGACGCGCCGCTGGTCACGGTGCCCCAGCAGCGCCTCCGGGACGCTGGCTGACCTGGCCGGCTGACCCGGTAGCCTGCGTGCATGCGCCCTGATACCGGCCCGCAGGCAGCCGCGTGACCGCCCGGATCGGCGTCGTCACCTTCCCCGGGTCCCTCGACGATCATGACGCCTGCCGTGCCGTCCGGCTGGCCGGCGCCACCCCGGTCCCGCTGTGGCACGGCGAGGCGGACCTGAAGGGCGTCGACGGGGTCGTGCTGCCTGGCGGCTTCTCCTACGGCGACTACCTGCGCTGCGGCGCGATCGCCCGGTTCGCCCCGGTCATGTCCCAGCTCATCCCGGCCGCCCGGGCGGGCCTGCCGGTCCTGGGCATCTGCAATGGGTTCCAGGTGCTGTGCGAGGCGCACCTGCTGCCCGGTGCCCTGACCCGCAATGCGGGCCTGCGCTTTGTCAACCGCGGCATCCGGATCCGGGTCGAGGCCGCCGGGACGCGCTGGACCAGCCAGTACAGCGCCGGGCAGGAGCTGACCGTGGTCCTGAAGAGCGGCGAGGGCGCCTACCTGGCCGACGAGGCCACGCTGGACCGCCTGGAGGACAACGGGCAGGTCCTGGCCCGGTACGCGAGCGGGAATCCCAACGGCTCGGCCCGCGACATCGCCGGCGTGGTCAACGAGGCGGGGAACGTGGCCGGCCTGATGCCGCATCCCGAGCACGCGGTGGACCCGCTAACCGGCCCGTCGGCCGACGGCCTCGGCTTCTTTACCTCGGTGCTGACTGCGGTGGTGGCCGCATGAGCACCGGCCGCCAGGACGGCGTGGTCCAGGACACAGCGACGCCGGACACGGTGACGCAGGACACAGTGACGCAGGACACGGTGACGCAGGACACGGTGACGCCGGACACGGGGCGGCCCGCGGCAGCGGGGCAGGAAACGGCGCGGCCAGACGGAACGGCCCGGCCCGCGGTCGCCCAGGACACCGTCGGGCACGCCCGGGCGACCCCGGACCAGGATCAGCCCTACGCGGCGCTCGGCCTGACCGGCCCGGAGTACCGCCGGATCGCTGACCTGCTCGGCCGCCGGCCCACCGACGCCGAGCTGGCCATCTACTCGGTGATGTGGAGCGAGCACTGCTCTTACAAGTCCTCGCGGCGGCACCTGCGCCAGTTCGGGGACAAGGCCCCGGCCACCGACGTCCTGCTGGCGGGCATCGGGCAGAACGCCGGCGTGGTGGACATCGGGCAGGGGTACGCGGTCACCTTCAAGATCGAGTCACACAACCACCCGTCCTACGTCGAGCCGTTCCAGGGCGCCGCTACCGGCGTGGGCGGCATCGTGCGCGACATCCTGGCCATGGGCGCCCGCCCGGTCGCGGTGATGGACGCGCTGCGGTTCGGGCCCGCCGACGCGGCCGATACTCGCCGGGTGCTGCCCGGCGTGGTGGGCGGCATCTCGTTCTACGGCAACTGCCTCGGCCTGCCGAACATCGGCGGCGAGCTGGCGTTCGACCCCTGCTACGCGGGCAACCCGCTGGTCAACGCGCTGTGCATGGGCGTGCTGCGGCACGACGACCTGAAGCTGGCCGCGGCCACCGGGACAGGCAACCTGGTCGTGCTGTTCGGGTCGCGCACCGGCCCGGACGGTATCGGCGGAGCGTCGGTGCTGGCCAGCGCCTCGTTCGGCGGCGGCGGCGAGGGCGCCAAGCGGCCCAGCGTCCAGGTCGGCGACCCGTTCATGGAGAAGCTGCTCGTCGAGTGCTGCCTCGAGCTCTACGCGGCCGGCCTGGTCGTCGGCATCCAGGATCTCGGGGCCGCGGGCGTGGCCTGCGCCACCACGGAGCTGGCCGCCGGCGGCAAGTCCGGCATGCGGGTCCGGCTGGACTCCATCCCGCTGCGGGACGCCTCGCTCGGCCCGGCCGAGATCCTGATGAGCGAGTCGCAGGAGCGGATGATGGCCGTCGTCACTCCCGGCGGCGTCCAGCAGTTCCTGGACATCTGCGCGAAGTGGGAAGTCCCGGCGACGGTCATCGGGGACGTCACCGGAACGGGACGCCTGGAGATGACCTGGCACGGCGAGCTGGTCGTGGACATCCCGCCGGGGACCGCGGCCGACGAGGGCCCGGTGTACGACCGGCCGGCCGCGCGCCCGCTGAGCCAGGACGCGCTCGCCGCTGACGACCCGGCCCGGCTGGCCCGCCCGGCGGACGGGAGCGCCCTGCGGTCGGCCCTGCTCCGGCTGCTGGCCGCCCCGGAGGCGGCCGACCCGACGTGGGTGACCGAGCAGTACGACAGCTACGTGCGGGGCGGCACGGTACTGAGCACGCCGCACGACGCCGGCGTCGTCCGGGTGGATGAGCAGACCGGGCTGGGCGTCGCGCTGGCCACCGACGGGAACGGCCGGCACTGCCTGCTCGACCCGTACGCCGGGACCCAGCTGGCACTGGCCGAGGCCTACCGCAACGTGGCCGTCACCGGCGCCCGCCCGCTGGCCGTGACCAACTGCCTGAACTTCGGCTCGCCCGAGGACCCGGCGGTGATGTGGCAGTTCACCGAGGCGGTCCGCGGCCTGGCCGACGGCTGCCTGGCCCTGGGCGTCCCGGTCACCGGCGGCAACGTCAGCTTCTACAACCAGACCGGCGCCGAGGCGATCCAGCCCACCCCGGTCGTCGGCGTCCTCGGCGTGCACGACGACGTGCGCCGCGCGCTGCCCTCGGGCCTGCGGCGCGGCGGCGCCACGCTGATGCTGCTGGGCACCACCAGGGACGAGCTGGGCGGCTCGCTGTGGGCGCGGATCTGCCACGGCCACCTCGGCGGCCGCCCGCCGGCCGTCAACCTGGCCGCCGAGCAGGCCCTGGCCGGGGTGCTGGTGACGGCCGCCGGGCAGGAGCTGCTGTCGGCGGCGCATGACCTGTCGGCCGGCGGGCTGGGCGTGGCGCTGGCCGAGGCGTGCCTGGCCGGCCAGACCGGGGCCAGCGTGACGCTGCCCGGCCCGGCCGGGGATGCCGGGGATGCTGCCGGGGACGCGTTCACGGCGCTGTTCAGCGAGTCGGCGGCGCGGGCGCTGGTCGAGGTCGCGCCCGGCCGGGAGGCGGAGTTCACCGGGCTGTGCGCGCAGGCGGGCGTGCCCGCCGCCGTCATCGGGACGGCCGGCGGCGACGAGCTGGCGGTGGCCGGGGCCTTCTCGGTCAGCCTGGCCGAGCTCGGTGCGGTCCACCGCGGCACGCTGCCCGGCTTGTTCGGCCCGGCGAAGCCCGGCGGGACTGCCTGACCCGCCGAGGCCGGAGATAACTTTGCGCGGGTTGCCTGAGCGGGCGCCTGCCGGGCCGGGGGCTGCCTGAGCGCGGGGTGCCTGGCCGGGGCCGTCAGGCCGCCCACCACAGCGAGATCAGCTGACGGGTGGCCGGGGCCGCGGCGCACGGGGCCAGCGCGGCCGGGCCGGACTGCGCGTCCGCCGCGCCGGGGGCGGTCAGGCACCGTCCGGTACCCAGGTTGCGGTACTGCCCGTACAGGTGGCCGTCGGCGGCCACCGCGGCATTGAAGCGCTGCCAGCGCTGGCCTGCGCCCAGGTTGCAGCGGCTCAGCGCCAGCACCGGATGTCCCTGCCGGGTCGCGGCGGCCAGGCACCTGCCGTCCGGCGCGTAGATGAACACGAACGTCCCGCCCGCCATCGTGTCGGCGCTCCACTGCGGGTCACCCTGCACCAGGCTGGCCGGCGGCATCTTCACGAACCTCGGCCCGGCGGCCGAGCCGGTCAGCTGGCGGTGGCCCGCCTGGCCGGTGACGCTCGGCCCGACCTGCCCGATGATCCCCACGGTCTGCACCGACAGCACCTGGCTGGACAGCCGGCTGGCATGCCGGGAGGCCTCCGCCGAGCTGGCTACCGAGTACGCGATCGCCCCGGCGCCGGCCAGGAACAGCACGGCGCCTATCCCGGCGATCCGGGGCGTCCAGGACCCGCGGGTCCGGCGGCTCGCGGCAGGGCGCGAACTGGGCATACATCACCAATACCGGGAACTGGCCGACAGCGCCCCAGATGTTCAGAAACGTGCTTGAGAAATTACCGAACGCTCGCAGATGTGACCAAGATCATGGTGACGGGGACGGCGTGCGGGTGGCCGGCGCGGCGCTCTGCGCTCGCCCGCGGCGCGCCTGCGGCGGCTGCGGGGGCGGCCCGCAGGCACCGACTTCCCTCGTCGCCCACTCCGCAGTCCGGGCGGCGGCGCGGACGTCCCGCTTCCCGGTCAGTTAGCCTTCACGGCGTGCCGGTCCGACAGCCTGATCCCGCCCGATTGCTCGCGGCGCTGAACGAGCAGCGCACGGCTCTCGGCGAGCCGCCCTGGGCCGGCCCGGTCGCCCCGGCGGCCATCGGCCGGGCCAGCGTGCTGGCCGTGACGGCCGCGGTTGACGCGGGCGCGGAGCCGCAGCGGGAAGCGATGCGCGCGGCTACCCGGTTCCTGCTGGATGCCCTGGCCGAGCGGGCGCCGGGCCGCTCGGTGGAGGTGCGGGTGCCGCCGTACGCGGCCGTGCAGTGCGTCGCCGGCCCCCGGCACACCCGCGGCACGCCGCCCAACGTCATCGAGACCGACCCGCTGACCTGGCTGGCCCTGGCCACCGGCCGGCTGGGCTGGGCAGCGGCGGCCGCGAGCGGCCGGGTGCGCGCCAGCGGCCCGCGCGCGGACGTCTCGCAGTACCTCCCGCTGGCCGCGATCCGCGCCGCCGGCGGCTAGCCGGGAGCGCCCGCGCCCGCTGGCCAGGCGGAGCGCCGGGCGGCGTCATCTACACTGGCGACGTGATCAAGCCAGATGGCCGCCTGAGCGACGATCTCGACCCCTATGACCAGCCGCCCAGGGACGCCTGCGGGGTGTTCGGGGCCTGGTCTCCTGGCGAGGACGTCGCCAAGCTTGCCTACTTCGGGCTCTACGCGCTGCAGCACCGCGGCCAGGAATCGGCCGGGATCGCGGTCAGCGACGGCCAGCGCATCGTCGTCTACAAGGACATGGGCCTGGTCCCGCAGGTCTTCGACGAGTCGGTGCTCAACACGCTGCGCGGCCACATGACCGTCGGGCACTGCCGGTACTCCACCAGCGGATCCTCGGTCTGGGCCAACGCCCAGCCCACCTTCCGGGCCACGCCGACTACCAGCCTGGCCCTGGGCCACAACGGCAACCTGACCAACACCCTGGAACTGGCCGCGCTGGCCGGGGCCCGGGCGGTCGGGCCCGACCAGGCGACCTCCGACACCGACGTGCTGACGGCGCTGTTCGCCGCGCCCACGGCGCCGCCGCAGGACGTGCTGCCGGGGATGCCCGGTGACGTGACCGCCGCCGGCGGGGGCAGCGGGCTCGCCGCGGGCGGCCAGGGCGCGCCGCCGGACGGGACCGGCTCGGTGCCTGGTGACGGCGAGCTGCCGGGCACCGGAGCCGCGCCCGGCGACGGCGCGCTGCCGGCCAGGGTCGGCAGTGTCGAGCTGGGCGCGATGGCCACCCTGCCGCTGGTGCGCGGCGCCTTCTCGCTGGTGTTCATGGATGAGCGGACCCTGTACGCGGCCCGGGACCCGCAGGGCTTCCGGCCGCTGGTGATCGGGCGGCTGCCGCGCGGCTGGGTCGTCGCCAGCGAGACCGCGGCCCTGGACATCGTCGGCGCCACCTTCTTCCGCGAGGTCGAGCCGGGCGAGCTGGTCGCGATCGACGAGCGCGGCCTGCGGTCGCGGACCTTCGCCGCGCCGAAGCCGCGCGGCTGCCTGTTCGAGCACGTGTACCTGGCCCGGCCGGACACCACCCTCTCCGGTCGCAGCGTGCAGGCCACCCGGGTGGCCGTCGGCCAGCGGCTCGCGGCCGAGCACCCGGCCGACGCGGACCTGGTGATCCCGGTGCCGGAGTCGGGCACCCCCGCGGCGATCGGCTACGCCCAGGCCAGCGGCATCCCCTACGGCCAGGGCCTGGTCAAGAACTCATACGTCGGGCGGACCTTCATCCAGCCCAGCCAGACCATCCGGCAGCGCGGTATCCGGCTCAAGCTGAATCCGCTGCGGGACGTCATCGCCGGCCAGCGGGTGGTGGCCGTGGACGACACGATCGTCCGCGGCAACACCCAGCGCGCGATCGTGTCCATGCTCCGCGAGGCGGGCGCCGCGGAGGTGCATATCCGGATCTCCAGCCCGCCCGTGGCCTGGCCGTGCTTCTTCGGCATCGACTTCGCCACCCGCGCCGAGCTGCTCGCGGGCAGCCTGTCGGTCGAGGAGATCCGCGAGTCGATCGGGGCTGACTCGCTGGGCTTCGTCTCGCTGGCGGGGCTGATCGAGGCGACGACGCTGCCGGCCGGCGAGCTGTGCCAGGCCTGCTTCACCGGTAAGTACCCGGTTCCCGTGGCCATGGCTGAGCAGGGCAAGTACGTGCTGGAGGCGGCAGGCAGCCGCGCGGGCGGGAGCCGTGCCCGCTGAGCCCGGCCCCGGCGATCAGCCGGCCCCGGCGTCCCAGTCCGGGTCTGCCCGCCGCAGCTACGCTGCGGCCGGCGTGGACATCGAGGCCGGGGAGCGGGCCGTTGACCTGATGCGGGCCGCGGTCGCCAAGACCGCCCGGCCCGAGGTGATCGGCGGCCTGGGCGGGTTCGCCGGGCTCTTCGACGCCTCAGCCCTGGCGCGGATGCGCCGGCCGCTGCTGGCCACCTCCACCGACGGCGTGGGCACCAAGGTCGTCATCGCCCAGCGCCTGGGGCGCTACGACACCATCGGCATCGACCTGGTCGCCATGGTCGTCGACGACCTGGTGGTGTGCGGCGCCGAGCCGCTGTTCATGACCGATTACGTGGTCTGCGGGAAGGTCTGGCCGGAGCGGGTCGCGGCCATCGTCGGCGGCATCGCGGCGGGCTGCGAGCAGGCCGGCTGCGCCCTGATCGGCGGCGAGACGGCCGAGCACCCCGGCCACTTCGGGCCCGACGACTTCGACCTGGCCGGCGCCGCGACCGGCGTGGTCGACGCCGAGGAGGCGCTCGGCCCCGAGCGGGTGCAGCCCGGCGATGTCGTCATCGCGATGGCGTCATCGGGCCTGCACTCCAACGGGTTCTCGCTGGTCCGCAGCATCATCGACGCGCCGGGGAGCGGGCTGGACCTGTCCGCCGAGCCGGCCGGGCTGGGCCGGACGCTGGGCGAGGAGCTGCTGGCCCCGACCCGGATCTATGCACGGGACTGCCTGGCCCTGGCCGCCGGCACCCGGGTGCGCGCCATCGCGCACATCACCGGTGGCGGGCTGGCGGCCAACCTGGCCCGGGTACTGCCGCCGCACGCCGACGCCATCCTGGATCGGGCCACCTGGCGCCCGGCCCCGGTCTTCGGCCTGCTTGCCCGCAGCGGCGGTGTCACCGGACCGGACCTGGAAGCGGTGCTCAACATGGGCGTCGGGATGGCCGCCATCGTGGCCGCCGCCGACGCCGATGCGGCCCTGGGCCTGCTGGCCGGACGGGACGTGCCCGCCTGGGTCATCGGCCAGGTGACCGCCGGCACCGGGACGGTGCGGCTCACCGGGCAGCATCCATCCTGAAGCGGCGGCTCCGGCTATTCCGGCCGCCTCCCTCAGGCCCGTGCTGTGCTGACCGCCGGTTAGTTGCGGGCGGTCCTGCTCATCGAGGGATACGGGTCCTCGTCGTCTGAATCATCGTCGTCCAGCGAGTCGCCGTCGTCTTCGTCGTCGTCCGCGTAGCGGTCGTCGAAGTCCGCGTATGCGTCAGCATCCTGCTGGCTCGTGCCGACGCCCAGCTCGGACCGCAGCCGGTCAAGGTCGGTTCCGCCGCCGTTGTACTTCAGCTGCCGGGCTACCTTAACCTGCTTGGCCTTGGCTCGGCCGCGCCCCATTGGCTCGACCCCCTCGAACGTACGGGGCCGATATGGCCCCTGGTCACCGCACTGAAAGTTGCCTTTGCCGCGTCAAAGGTACGCGGGCCTGGCCGCATGCCACACGCCGCCGCCGGCGCCCCGCCATCGGGGGCCCGGCGCGCAGCGCCTGACGTACAGGTATAACCGTACCTGCTTTGCGCCACTAGCGCCTCCGGCGATTGCCGGCAGGCCTGCATCAGGCGTTCAGGTAGATGCCCCGGAGCCTGCCCACGGCGGCTATCCGGCGCTCGGCCAGCCGGTCGGCGGCCACCGCCGGCGGGACGCCCTCGGCGGTCGCTGCGGCCAGCAGCCGCTGGGTGGTCCCGAAGATCTGCTCCGCCCTGGCCTTGGCCCGCTCGAAGCTGAACCCCGCCAGCTCGTCGGCGACCTGGATGACGCCGCCGGCGTTCACGAGGTAGTCGGGCGCGTAGATGATCCCGAAATCGGCCAGTAGCTTCTGCACGCCCGGATGGGCCAGCTGGTTGTTGGCCCCGCCGCAGATGACGGTCGTGCCCGCCGCGGCGCCCAGGGCCGCCGCGGTGTCGTCATCCACCGACCCGCCCAGCGCGCACGGGGAGTAGACGTCCAGCTTGCTGGCCAGCAGGTCGGCCCGGCTGGGGACGACCGTGACCTCCGGGAGGCTGCGCCGCGCTTCCTCGACGGCCGCGGCACTGGAGTCGTAGATCACGACCCGGGCGCCGTCGGCAGCCAGGTGGCCGGCCAGCTTGCGGCCGACCTTGCCCACGCCCTCCACGCCGACCACCCGGCCGGCCAGGCTGGGGGAGCCCCAGGCGTGCTCCGCCGCGGCCCGCATGCCCTGGAAGACACCGAGCGCGGTCAGTACCGAGGAGTCACCCGCGCCGCCGTTGGCGACGGTCCGGCCGGTGACGTGGCTGCACTCGCGGGCGATGACATCCATGTCCTCGCTGTAGGTGCCGATGTCACAGGCGGTGATGTACCGGCCGCCCAGCGACTCGACGAAGCGGCCGTAGGCGCGCAGCAGCGCCTCGGACTTCAGCCCGGACGGGTCGCCGATGATGACGGCCTTGCCGCCGCCGTGGTCCAGGCCAGCGAGCGCGTTCTTATAGGCCATGGCCCGCGACAGGTTCAGGACGTCGGCCAGGGCAGCGTCCTCGCTGGGGTACGGGTAGAACCGTGTGCCGCCCAGGCTCGGGCCGAGCGCCGTGGAGTAGATCGCGATGATGGCCCGCAGCCCGGAGGCGCGGTCCTGGCAGAAGATGACCTGCTCGTGCCCGCCGGGAGCGCCGGCGCTGGCGTCCTCCAGGTGAGCGGCGTCCGCGTCGACGCCCTTGTCTGCGGTTCCGAAAACGTTGGCCACTGCACAGCTCCTGGCTCCTGTCGCGCGTCCACGCTGACGCGAGATCGGGCTCCAGCCTATTGCCGGTGTCCCCGCCGCGCGGCAGGCGCCCGCGATCCGATGCGCGTCAGGCCTTTCTCCAGACGGTCTGGCATGTCACGATTAGTCATGCTGTCCGATGCGACCAGTCTGCGGGCTTATGCCGGTCTTATGCCCGCCGTCCGGCGCGGAAGTCCGCATCGGGGTGACTACGCAGCGTGTAAGAGTCGCGCTGAGCGGGCAAATACCGTCGAAACAAGGCATCTCACTGCACTCCGGAGGATTATTACGGCGTCGTCGCTCGTTGCTAGAAGTACGAGCGGCCCGTCTGCGTCCCGGGGACAGACGGCATCTCCAATGTCTTCCCTCTTGGGCGCACCCGCCGTCGTGACCGAATTAGGAGCAGGTTGCGACCATAACTAATTCTGCCGTGACGGTCACTGGCCGGCCTGGGCAGATGGCGCCGGGGCAGGTGACCGGCGCAGCGGAAGGGAGGGACAGCCGCGAAGTCAGCACGCGGACCGTGCCGTTCGCCTCGCTTGTGCCGCTCTCGCTAAAGCAGCGCGGCTAGCTGCGGATAGTCCAGAAGGTGCCGCGCCGGGCTGCGCAGCCCGGCAGGGGCCCCGGGGGATGAGGAGTCCGGACTGGCGTCGCCTACTACCAGCACCGATCTACCAGCACCAACCCATGAGGTAGCAGGACATGGAGGCAACTAGCTAAGTAGCCGATGGGAGGCGCGGATGACTTTTCCGAATCCGCCCGTTGCGACTTTCCGTGTCGCTAGAATCACGCACCGTGACACAGTGCTGGGGGGGCAACGGGGTGACTCACATCGGAAACTTTGCTCCTGGTGGTCGACTTGTCACCGCTGGTGATGGCAATATGGTCTGAGCGGACTATATAGGACATCCACGGCAGGCTCCCAAAGGGGGCCAGAAAACAGCCACAAACGCAGGATCGCAGTATCGGTCCAGGAGGAGAGGCCGTAACAATGTCTGCACGCACACCGGAGGCCGAGCCGCTGCTCACGCCGGCCGAGGTCGCAACGATGTTCAGGGTGGACCCGAAGACTGTCACGAGATGGGCGAAGGCAGGGAAGCTCACCTCAATCCGGACGCTCGGCGGTCATCGCCGGTACCGGGAGACCGAGGTGCGCGCTCTGCTGGCGGGCATCCCGCAGCAGCGCTCGGAGTGAAACCCGCCGCCGCCTGGTCCCTGCACTGGCAGTACCAGGATGGCTGACGTGCGGAGGAGCACGGCTGCCACGGCGGCAACCAGATAGCAGTACAGCTCAGCAAGTAGGCAAGGGGGGTCGGCCCCGGCGGCCGGACGTCGTATCGGGGGGCGCGGTTCGCGCGAGAATGATGCGGCGATGAGCATCCAGCCAGCGGACAGTGCCGGGGTCGATCCGGCCTCCTGGATCAGCGATGATGCGCTGACCGGAGGCCGTTACAGAATTCAGCGCTGAATTTCTCCGCGCGAGCGCGCCAATGATGGCTGTCGCCGAGGCTGTGCCCGGCTGGGTAGCGCAGCCGCGGCCGGCGAGCCGGGAAGCACACCGGATCCTGCGCGCCAGATTCTTTTGCACGCGGCAGTAGGCCGCTGCAGAAAGCGCCGGGGGAAATAGGGGATTAGCCCGTCGGGGATGGCAGCCGGGAGCCTCGTCCGGTTGCGCGACGCAGGTGGTAACTCAAGGTAGTCGCCTTCAACTTTTCGTAATCGTGCCTGCTGAGACCGTGGTGCGGTCATACTTGTCCGCATGCCGCCGTCATGCTGCGCGGTGGCCGAGACTGGCGTGGTGCTGCACTGCCTTTGCATGTCTGGTGCCAAATGTGCGGTACGCGACGCCCGGGGGACCCGCCAGCAGGCGGAAGCATGCCGTCGCTTCGAGGGGAGGGGATCGCACATGCGTGATCCAGATTTGGTTGTGCGCGCGCAGCAGGCCGCTACGGCTCTGGAGAGCGCGTGGTGCCGGTGGCGAAGCATGCACGGCTTAGCGGCCGACGCGCCGCCGCCCGTGTCTAGTTACGTTGGCTACTCACTGGATGCGCCGTGGGGCCAGCCCCGGGTTGTCCTCGGCTTGTGCGCAGAAGAGGCCGAGCAGCTCGCTGTCCTGCTGGACCGGCACGACTGCGTCGGCCCGGTGCACGCGTCGGTCACGGCCCGGCCGGCCGGCCCGGCCAGTCCGGCCGGGGAAGGCTCGCAGGATGTGACCGCCGCTGGCCAGGTCCCGGCCGGACTGCTGCGCGTGCCGCCGCCCGCGCCGGCCAGCGCGGGCCAGCAGCCGCTGTCGGCCAGTGCCGGGCTCACCCGGCCGGATACCCGGCCAGGCAGCGCCCCGCCGCGGCGCCGCGAGACCGGCCCGAACCCGCTGACCTCGCCCTCGGTGCCGGAGTACCCGAACCTGGAAACGCCAATTGCGGCCGCCGCCTCACGCGCGGTCGAGAAGACCATGGCCACCAGGGGGAAGGCCGTGAACGGCTCGGCGGCCCCGCGCGCGGACCGGCCGGGCGCGCCCGCTGGAGCCGAGCGTGCCGCTGGCAGCGACGACCACCCTGACCCGGGCCCCGACCCTGATCCGGCCCCAGGGCATGAGCCGCGGGCTGCCGCCGGGCAGGCGGCCAGCCCGGCCGCCGATGCCGGGCCGGCCACGGCAGTGACGGCCGCGGGCATGCCGCCCACGGTCCCGGCCGCGGTACAGCCCTCCTTCTGGGCGGGCGGACTGGCACGTGGCAGCGCCATCCAGGCTGGGGCGCCCGGGCCGGAGTCCAAGGCCGCGCCGTCCGGCTCCGCAGGCCCGGCAGGTCAGGACATGCCGGGCCAGGACAGGCCGGCTCAGGCCAGGCAGGGCCACGATAGGCAGGGCCACGATAGGCAGGGCCAGGACGGGCCGGGCCAGCCAGGCGGAGCCGGAGCGGTCCTCCGGCCCGCCGGCGCCGGGCAGCCGGATGACCAGCGCGCGGCCGGCCGGAGCCCGGGCCAGAGCGGCCCGGGCCAGGGCAGCTCAAGGCAGGGCGCCGGCGGCTCAGGCCAGGCCGGCTCAGGCCAGGCCGGCTCAGGCATCGTCGCCTTCCGGCCACGATCCGAGCCCGGCGCCGAGCCGGGCCGTCCGCACGGCGGTGTCTCGCAGCCGGGAGCCAGCCCGGCCGACTCCGGACGCGCGACAGCCGGGCCGGGCGGCGGCCGGACGGGCACCGACGGCCTGTCCGCCGGCGACTCGCCTGCCGGGGGCCCGCCCGCAGGCGAGCAGGACAGCGTCCGCGGCGGCCAGGCCGACGGCGACCGGCAGCATGGCATCGGGTACCGCGGCCCCGGGCACAGCGGACCGTGGATCGGCTCGCCAGGTCTGGGAGCCCCCGGTCACGGAGGTTCCTATCCGGCTGCCGAGCACCAGCAGCCGGCTGGCCCCGGCGGTCGAGAGCCGGGCAGCCGCGGCGGTACGGAGGTCCGGCATCCGGCCGGCGACCCGTCCCGGCCGAACCGCGTCATGCGCAGCGGGTCGCTGTCCCGGCTCAAGCGCTCCGGCCCTACCTGTGAGGCAGCTCAGCCCGCCTCCGGCGCCCAGCGCCCGGCGCCGTCGGCTGCCTCGCCCGCCGACGGCCGGCCCCGCGTTGCGTCACCGGCCAGTGCCGATGCCGCAACCTGGGCGTCCGGCGAGCTACCCGGCCAGGCCGCAGTCACCGACACCGCCCTGTAATTAGCAAGGTGCGGTAGTCAGCGGGGTGTGATTGCCAGCGGGGTGCGGGGTGCCCGGTCGCACTGACCGGGCTCCGCACCCCGCTGGCTGCCGTCGTGCGGCCCTGGCCGCGACCGGGCGGCTACGCTGCCCACCAGGCTGACGGTGGCCGGGCTGACGGTGGCCGGGCTGACAGCGCCCGGACTGACAGCAACCAGCCAGCCGGCGACCGGGCTGACAGCGACCGCAGCCGGCCGGGCCCTGCGCCGCGCACTGTCAGACTGGTGCGCCAGAATCTGTAACGTGCGGGTAGCTGTGATCCCGGGCCCTGGGCGGTCGGGCATGCTGTGCCCGCTGACCGGCGAGGACGCGGGCGCCGGTGCCCTGGCCGGCCGTGCTGTGGCCGCCAGTGCGCCCGTCGCCGACGGACTGGCCGCTAGTGCCGCCAGCCCCCGGCAAGCCGTTGCCGGACTTGATGCTGCCGAGCCTCTTACTGCCGAGCCTGAGGCTGGCGCGCCCGGAGCGGCCCGTCAGGTGCCCGACCTGGCCAGCGCTATCGCCGAGTACGAGCAGGCCGGCGATGTCCGCTGGGTGTGGCCGGCCACCGCCGAGCTCTACCCGGCGCTGCTGCGGGCCGGGGTCCGGGTCGCCCGCTGCCACGACATTGCGCTCACCGAGGCCCTGCTCCTGGGCCGGGAGGGCAGCGCCGGGCCAGCCTCGCTGGCGGCGGCCGCGGCCCGGCTGCGCGGCCTGCCGGTGCCGCAGGACCGCCGACCCGCCCCGTCCGGACCGCAGCAGTCCCTGTTCGAGCTGGACGACCCGGCCGAATCTGACGCTGGCGCTATGGCCGCCGCGCTGGCCGACCTGCTCGCCGTGCATGCCGATCAGCAGGCCCGGATCGCGGCCGACGCGCATCCGGCCCGGTTCGCGCTGCTCGCCGCCACGGAGTCGGCGGGCGGGCTGACCGCCGCGGAGATGGCCGCGGCTGGCCTGCCGTGGCGGCCCGATGTGCATGACCGGCTGCTCACCGAGGCGCTGGGCTCCCGGCCGCCCGCCTCGGCCGGCCCGGCCGCGCGGCCGCCCCGGCTTGCGGACCTGGCCGCGCGCATCACGGCCGCGTTCGGGGTCGGCGCTCCGATCAATCCGGACTCGCCGGCCCAGGTAGCCCGTGCTCTGGCCGGCGAGGGTGTCCGGGTGCCGTCCACCCGGCTGTCGGTGCTGCGCCAGATCGACCATCCGGCCATCCCGCTGCTGGTGGAGTACAAGGAACTGTCCCGGCTGTATACCGCCTTCGGCTGGTCTTGGCTGGACACCTGGGTGTCCGGCGGCCGGTTCCGGCCGGAGTACGTGGTGGGCGGCGTGGTGTCCGGACGCTGGGCATCGCGGGGCGGCGGGGCGCTGCAGATCCCTCGCGCGCTGCGCCGGGCGGTCGTCGCTGACCCCGGCTGGGTGCTGGTCGTGGCCGACGCCGCGCAGCTCGAGCCGCGCGTGCTGGCCGCGCTCGCCGGCGATGCCGCTTTCGCGGAGGCCGCGGCTGGTGGTGATCTGTACCAGGCGCTGGCCAGCGCGCTCGGCGGTGACCGTGCCATGGCGAAGGTAGCGCTGCTGTCGGCCATGTACGGCGGGTCCGGCGGCGACGCCGGGCAGCTGCTCGCGGTCCTGCGGCGCCGGTTCCCGCGGGCCTCGGACTTCGTGGAGACCGCGGCCCGGGCCGGCGAGGAGGGCCGGACCGTCCGGTCCGCCCTCGGCCGGACCTGCCCGCCGCCGTCGGCGGACTGGCGGTCGGCCACCATCGAGTCCGGCGATCCCGAGGCCGAGCGGGATCCGGGCGCCGGCCGGGCGGCCCGCGCCCGCGGCCGGTTCACCAGGAACTTCGTCGTCCAGGCCAGTGCGGCGGACTGGGCCCTGGTCCTGCTGGCCAGCCTGCGCGGGCGGCTGCACGCGATCGGCGGGTCCGGCCAGGACTCGCCGCAGCTAGTGTTCTTCCAGCATGACGAGGTGATCGTGCACTGCCCGGAGGGCCAGGCCGACCAGGTAGTGGCGGCCGCCGGTGCGGCCGCCGCGGAGGCTGGCCGCCTGCTGTTCGGCTCGACCCGGGTCAACTTCCCCATGACCACGGCCGTGGTGGACTGCTACGCCGACGCCAAGTAACCGGTACCGTCGCCGGTCGCCGGTCGCCGGTCGCCGGTCGCCGGTCGCCGGCAGCGCCGGAAGGGCGCGCTCGATCAGCCCGCCGCGTGCCGCCCGGCGGCCGACAACGGGGGGACCTGAGCCGTGCAGTACATGCAGCGGGTGGCTCCGACCGGGATCTCGCTCAGGCACTCCGGGCAGGACCGCGTGGTGGCTTCCTTGTTCCGGTCGGCGATCGACGTGATCCGGGCCATTGGCGAGACGATCAGGAAGTAGATCACGGCCGAGATGGTCACGAACGAGACCAGGGCGTTCAGGAAGTCGCCGTAGCGGAAGATGCTGTGGTGCACCGTGAACATCAGGTTGCCGAAATTGGGCTTGCCGGCGATGGCCGCGATGAGCGGCGTGATGATGCTCTTGATCAGCGACTGGACAACAGCGTTGAACGCCACGCCGACGACCACGGCGACGGCCAGGTCGATGAGATTGCCGCGCATCAAGAATTTCCTGAAGCCACGCATGAGCAGAAACCTCCGTCGCTGGCCCGGGCAGGCCCAGCGGGCTAACCGGGAACCCGGACCGGGGAATGATCGCCGGGCGATTCCGGCAATTTGCGAAGGTATCAACCCGGCTGGGCGCTCCGCCGGAAGTTCGGCCAGGTCAGCCAGATTTCGCCGGGATGGTGATCACCCCGCCAGACACGACGGGCCCGGCCATTGCGGCCGGGCCCGTCGCGCCGCGGGCGGGTCAGGAGGTGCAGTTCCTGCCGATGTACTTGAGGACCTTCTGGAAGGCGATCGAGCCAGAGGCGTTGCCCTTGACCATCGCCTGGCTGATGTCGGCCAGGCTCTTGCTGTGCTTGATCGCCTTCTCGTCCGACTTGTAGACGTGGATGATCTTCTTCAGCGGTGCGTGCAGCCTGGCCGGCGCCTCGGCCTTCAGCCCGGTGAAGCCCTTGACGGCCTGCTGCAGCACCTTGTGCAGGTTGGCTCGCGCCGTGGCCTGCGAGACGTGCTTGCCGGATGGCGCGGACGGGATGTGCCGCATGAACGAGGTGGCGTCGTCGCAGAAGTGCGACGTGGATCCGCCGCTGGCCGCGTTCGTGGTGGCGGGCGGGGATCCGCCGGCCGCGGGCGCGGTGCCCGCCCCGCACGCACTGAGGGTGAGGCACGCCCCGGCGACAGCCGCCGACAGGACGTAACGACTCCGACGGGCCATTTATCCCTCCATGCTCATACTCGGATTGCCGCGCAATCCGGTGACAGTACGCCGCGTAGCAATTACTGAGTGCATTCTCCGCCACGATGCCCGCGCCGGCTGCCGGTCGGGAGCCGGAGGCTGCGCAATCGCCGCGGCCAGGCGAGTCGCCTGCTGCGAAATCTTGCCCGGCCGGGGCCCTGCGCGGGCTGATTTCCGCCCGGGCGTGTCGTCGCGATATCGCAGTATTGGCACCAGAACGGCCGCTGCCGGAACGCGGAACGGCGGCCGGGAAAGAAGCCGGGCCGGCGAAAAAGGCGGGTGAGCATCTGATGAGCGGCCGGTCAGAAGGCCGCGATGTGCTCCGGGGCGCGCTCGGCCCGGCTGAAAGCGCGGATGACGGCAGGGGCACCGTGCCGCCGCGTGGCTAGCCGGGCCAGCAGGACGATCACCGCGTCGGCCACCTCGGCCGGGAACACGGGAGTGGGCAGCCCGACGCTCTGCGCCAGGTCATCGGAGTGCACGGCGATCTCCATCATCCGGGTGACCAGGAAGTCATCCAGCGTCAGCGGCCAGGGACCCCAGGGCACCAGGACGACCAGGCCGGGCGGCAAGGCCGGCAGCCGGGCGGCCAGCCGGGCCAGAGTGCCGCGAGCCCTGGCCGTCAGCGCGGCGGGCCCGGCCGCGGCCTCGGCCGCGCCGCCTTTGCGGACGAACACGTTGGCCTCGTCATCGAGCCCCGCATCGACCCACCGGGACCGGGCGTAGTGCTCCGGAAGCGAGATCGGCGGGTCGGCGCTGGCCTCGCCGGACAGCACTTCCTCGAGGCTGAAGATCTGCCGGGCCAGGTGACCGGCCAGCGCGCTGACCTGCATCGCGGGCAGCGCGCTGTCGTGATCCCACTGCCGCGCGACCGCCGCCTCGGCCAGCAGGCCGGTGGCGATCGAGGCCGCCGCGAGATAGCCGTCCCGTGTCCCCTTCATCCCGACGCCTCCAGATCTGCCGGGCCGGCCCTGCCGGCAGCTACGTCAGCGTATCGGCGGCGGCCCGGCGGCAGTTACCGGTGCGGCACGAGCGAGGCCCGGCAGCTCCCCGTGCGGCCGTGCCGGGACTTAGCGGATCGCGCGGCCCGGCGGCCCTGTGGTATGCAGGCGGAATGACAGCCGATGCGGCCCGTGCCGGAGATGCTGACGTGATCGCCGTGCGACCGCGACGGGCCCGGTGAGCCTGGAGGTCACCGCCCGGGGCATTGTCATCCCGCCCGAGGAGCTGTCCTGGCGGTTCTCCCGGTCAGCCGGCCCCGGCGGGCAGTCGGTCAACACCACCGACAGTCGGGCGGAGCTGTCGTTCAACCTCGCGCAGTCCGCGGCCCTGCCGCCGGTGATGAAGCAGCGGGCCCTGCGGGCGCTCGGCAGCCGCCTGGCCGGCGGGGTGATCACCGTCACCTCGGCCGAGAACCGCTCGCAGCTGCGCAACCGCGAGGCCGCGGCGGCCCGGCTGTCCGAGCTGCTCACCGAGGCGACCGCGCCCCCGCCGCCGTCCCGGCGCCCGACCCGGCCGACCCGGGCTTCCCGGGAACGCCGCCTGGCCGCCAAGCAGCGCCGCTCGGAGGTCAAGCGGCTGCGCCGCTCCACCGATGACTAGCTCGCGGTCCGGCTGTCCGCTGGGCCGTCCGCGCGGCGATGCTCAGTACGCTGGGCCGGTGCCCGCCGCCGCCCCCGCCGTGCCCGCCTGGTCAGCCAGGTGAGCCCGGCCCGCAGCGATCGCGACCGCCGGCGCCGTGAGCTGTCCCAGAACTACCTGCGCTCGCCGGCTGCGGCGAGCCAGTTCCTGCATGCCGTCGAGGGCATGCCGGACGGCCTGTGCCTGGAGGTCGGGGCCGGCGAGGGCATCCTGACCGAGCGGCTGGCGGAGATGTTCGGCCAGGTCATCGCCTATGAAGTGGATCCGGGCCCGGCGCAGCGGCTGGCGGCGCGGCTGGCCGGGCGGCCGAATGTCCGGGTGGTGGCCGGGGATTTCCTGGCCGCGCGGCCGCCGCGTGAGCCGTTCCAGGTGGTGGGCAACGCGCCGTTCTCGGTGACGTCACCGATCGTGGACTGGTGCCTGGCGGCTCGCGCGATGACCTCGGCCACGCTGATCACGCAGCTGGAGTACGCCAGGAAGCGGACCGGAGCCTACGGGCGGTGGAGCCTGCTAACGGTCAGCACCTGGCCGCTGGTGCGCTGGGAGCTGCGCGGCCGGATCGGCCGCGGTCAGTTCCGCCCGGTGCCCCGGGTGGATGCCGGGATCCTGCATCTCGCGCGGCGCGCGCAACCGCTCATCCCGGCGGCGCGGCTGGGCGCCTACGAGCGTGCCGTGCGGGCCGGCTTCAGCGGGGTGGGCGGGACGCTGCTGGCATCCCTGCGCCGGGAGTATCCCGCCGGCCGCCTGGCGGCCGGCTTCCGGTCAGCGGGGATCGACCGCGCCGCGGTGGTCGCGTTCGTCAGCCCGGACCAGTGGGCGGACCTGTTCCGCTACCTGGACCGCGCGCCCGGAGCCGGCTCGCGCTGACCGGCGCCCGGTACCGCTGACCAGTGCCGGGGGCGGCCATGCAGCAGCCCGGCCGCCCCCAGGCGCCGAGCCGGACCCGGGCTCCGGGCCCCGCGCTCTCTAACGTGGCTGACCCGACGGGCCCCGCCGCTGGGCCTGCTGGCTTCGCCGGCCTGGCTGGCCCGGCTGACTCCGCCGGCCTGGCTGGGCCGGGCTCTCCGCCCCCGGCCGCCGCCGCGCCGATCCGGTCCGTCCGTCCCTGCCCCGCGGGTCCCCGGCCCGCGCGTCCCGCGCCTGGCGCGGCCGGTGCCCGCGCGGCTTAGCCCGGCGCGGAGCCGCGGCCGGCTCGGGAGCCGGAGGCGGCGGCGGGACCGGGGTGCCTGAGGTCGCGATCTTCCTGACCACCTCGTGCCCCGAAACGACGTGATGCCGGGTGGAGGTGATGCCCGCGGACTGGTGCAGTCTCTCCACCTCGCGGACCTGGCTCTCCTCGACCAGCGCTACCACCAGGCCGTCGGCTCCGGCCCGGGCGGTCCGGCCCGACCGGTGCAGGTAGTCCTTGTGGTCGTTCGGCGGGTCGAAGTGCACGACCAGTTCCACGTCATCGACGTGGATGCCGCGCGCGGCGACGTCGGTCGCGACCAGGACCCGCGGGTGGCCGGCGGCGAATCCCGCCAGCGCGCGCCGGCGCTGGTTCTGGCTCAGGTTGCCGTGGATGGCGGCCGCCTCGACACCCGCCCGGCTGAACTGCCGGGCCAGCCGGTCGGCGCCGTGCTTGGTCCGCACGAAGAACAGCGTCCTGGCGGGTCGGCTGGCGATCTCGGCCGCCACCGTCACCTTGTCCTGGGCGTCGAGCACCAGCATGCTGTGCTCGGCCGTGCCGGCCTCGATCTCGGTGGAGGCCACCGCGCACAGCGACGGGTCGCTCAGGTAGGCCGTCACCAGCTGCGCGACGCCCCGGTCCAGCGTGGCCGAGAATAGCAGCCGCTGAGCGCCGGCCGGCGTCTTGTCCAGGATCTTCGTGACCGCCGGCATGAAGCCGAGATCGGCCATGTGATCGGCCTCGTCCAGCACCGTGATCTCGATGCCGTCCAGCGTGCAGGCGCCCCGGTCCAGCAAGTCGATCAGCCGGCCGGGCGTCGCCACTACCAGGTCCACGCCGCGGGCCAGGACGTCGATCTGCCGGGGGATCGAGACCCCGCCGTACACCGTGGTGACGGTGACGCCCAGCACGCGGCCGAGTGGCTGCAGCACGTCCGCGACCTGGACCGCGAGTTCCCTGGTCGGGACGAGGACGAGGGCGCGCGGCGCCTTCGCCCGCCGCGGTGCCCGGCCGCCGTCCGGCCAGCTGGCCAGCCGGGCCAGCACGGGCAGCCCGAAGGCGAGCGTCTTGCCCGAGCCGGTCTGGGCCTTGCCCAGGACGTCACGGCCGGCCAGCGCGTCCGGCAGCGCGCGCGACTGGATCGCGAACGGCTCGCTTATGCCGCGCGCGGCGAGCGCCGCGACCAGGGCGTCCGGCAGGCCCAGCGCCGCGAAGGTCGTCGCCTCGGGCGGCGGTGCGGCGAGCGCGGCAGCCAGCGCGCGGTCGAGCTCGGCCGCCGGGCCGGCCGGGGCCGACGGCCGGCCGGACGGGCCGGGACCGGCGGCGCCGCGGCGGCGGCCGGGGCGGCCCTGGCTGCCGGCCCGCTGGCCGCCGCCCCGCGGGCCGGACTGCTGCTTGCGGGGGCGCCGCCGTCCGTCGTCAGGCTGGCCCTCCGGCCGCCCGGGACGTGACCGCCCTGCTGGCGGCCGCCCGGATGGCGCCGTGCCAGGTGATGACTGACTGGATGACTGACTGGATCGAGTCCGGCCGTGGCCGGGGTGCCGGGGCGCACGCTGACGCCGGGCATTGTCATGCAAAGTAGGACTCCGTCTGTGCTCAGGGCCGCGTCGCGAGGCAGAGCTCGGGCGTCCGTGCCCCTGGCAGCGAGATCACCGGGCAGCGAAGCGCATGCAACCGACCGCGCGGGCCGCTCGCCCGCGGGAGTGACGGCAGCAGCCTGCCGCACAGTCCTGAACGCTATCAGCGTCGGCCGTGTTCCCTCATGTCAGTATTGACCGGGCAAATCCGGCAAGCCTGCCCGCCGGGCCTCAGGGGGCGGTGGTCCCGGCCCGGCCGTACTTGTCCTCCAGCCGCACGACGTCCTCGCGCCAGCCGGGCGCCGCGGTCGATGCCTCGGCGAAGGTGAGGTCGGTGCTGGCCGTGACCCGGTGCACCACCCCGGCCGGCAGCCAGATCGTGTCGCCCGGCCCGAACTCCCGCCCGGCCAGCTCGTCGGCGGCCGGCCCGTACTCCACCAGTGCCCGGCCCGCCAGCACGCTGATCGTCTCGTCCTTCTCGCGGTGGTACTGCAGGCTCAGCGACTTCCCGGCCAGCACGTGGATGATCTTCCCGGCGTACTTCCCGTCCACGGCCGCGAAGATCAGCTCGTGCCCCCAGGGCTTGTCCTGCCGGGCGGCCTGATAGACCTGCGCTGGCGGGCCGGCCGCTACCGGGCCGCCGCCGGGTGAGGTGGGATTCACCGCTGGCTCCTTGCTCGCTGCTGCCGCGTTCGCTGCTGCCGCACTCCGGCTCCCATCATGTCGCGATAACGAGCCGCGTGCTGCTGCCGTGCCCGGCCGGCGAGTCGGGCTCCGCGCCGGCAGCCTGCCCCGGCCGGCCGTCGCCTGCCCGGTTCATCCGGCCTGGCCGCCGGCCCTGGCCAGCCGCCCGGCGGCCTCGGCCAGGATCTCCTCGCGCTTGCAGAACGCGAAGCGGACCTGGCTGCGTCCCGCGGCCTGGTTGTCGTAGAAGACCACGTTGGGGATGGCCACGACGCCGCAGCGGCCGGGCAGGCTGCGGCAGAAGGACAGGCCGTCACCGTCGCCGAGTCGGGCGATGTCGGTCGTGATGAAGTAGGTCCCGCGCGGCAGGAAGACATCAAAGCCGGCGGCGGTCAGCCCGGCGGCCAGCACGTCGCGCTTGCCGCGCAGGCCCGCGGCGAGCCCGGCGTAGAACGCGTCGGCCATGCCCAGGCCGGCCGCGATCGCGTACTGGAACGGCCCGGAGCTGACGAAGGTCAGGAACTGCTTGGTCGTGCGGACCGCGCTGACCAGCTCCGGCGTCCCGGTGACCCAGCCCACCTTCCAGCCGGTGAAGGAGAACGTCTTGCCCGCCGAGCTGATCGTGACGGTCCGCCCGGCCATGCCCGGCAGCGTCGCGATGGGGATGTGCTCGCCCTCGAAGACGATGTGCTCGTAAACCTCGTCGGTCACCACGAGCAGGTCCCGCTCGACCGCCAGCTGGGCGATGGCGGTCAGCTCCTCGCGGGTGAGCACCATGCCGGTCGGGTTATGCGGGGAGTTCAGCAGGAGCAGCCGGGTCCGGCTGGTCACCGCGTCGCGCAGGGCGTCCAGGTCCGGGCGGAACTCCGGCGGCCGCAGGGTGACGGGCACCCGCGTCGCGCCGGCCATGGCGATGCAGGCCGCGTAGGAGTCGTAGTACGGCTCGAACGCGATGACCTCATCACCCGGCTCGAGCAGGGCCAGCAGGGCCGCGGCGATGGCCTCGGTCGCCCCGGCGGTCACCAGCACCTCGGTGTCCGGGTCGACCTCCAGGCCGTAGAACCGCTTCTGGTGCGCCGCGATCGCCTGGCGCAGCTCGGGGACGCCCGGGCCCGGCGGGTACTGGTTGCCGCGGCCGGCCAGCACGGCATCGGCGGCAGCCCGGGCCACCTCGGCGGGCCCGTCGGTATCGGGGAACCCCTGGCCCAGGTTGATCGAGCCCGTCGAGACCGCCAGCGCGGACATCTCGGCGAAGATCGTGGTGCCCAGCCCGGCCAGCCGGCGGTTCAGCAGGGGTCGACTCATCTGCGCGCCCTCTCCTGCCGCGGGCCGTGCCTGCGGGCCCGCGGCGACGTTCGTGCCTGCCCGACGGGCGTGACGATACCCGCCCGGCATCACGGCAGGGCGACGGCCTGCGCGCCGGCGCTGCCGGGGCAGGAGCCGGCGGCCGGCTGGCCAGCGTGACGGCCGGACCAGCGGCGCCGGGTCAGGCCGGCCGCCGGGTGCGATATCCCCGGCCGGCCGGGCGGGCCGCGCGCAGCCGCGCCCAGCCGAGCGGGCCGGATCCGGCGGCCTGCCGCTCCCGCCACGAGCT
>DASUBV010000278.1:0-32372 GCA_035763085.1 Streptosporangiaceae bacterium
GCCGGGCAGGTGGTGCGCGGCGCCGCGGGCATGGCCGGCGAGCTGGGCCACATCCGCATCCCGCTGGAGGGCCTGGTGGCCGACGGCCAGCCGGTGCCGGCCTGCAACTGCGGCCTGTCCGGCGACGCCGAGAGCTTCGCCTCGCTGTCGGGGATCATGGCCAACCTGCTCCCCTACTGGCTGACCCGCTACCCCGATCACGAGCTCGGCCGGGCGGAGTCGATCCGGCAGGCGGCCAAGCTGGTGCGCGGCTTCGGCGAGGCCGGCGACCCGATGGCCCGCGAGATCTTCCGGCAGCAGGCCATCGCGATCGGGCGGCTGTTCACGATCGCGGCGAACTTCACCGACCCCGACATCTACTTCGTCGGCGGCGGCGTGGTGGAGGCGGCGCCGCAGTTCCGGGACTGGTTCCTGGACACCGTCCGCGAGAACACCGACCTGCGCACCGAGCAGGCCAGCGTGGAGACCTTCGCGATCGTGCCTGACCTGGACATGGCCGGTGCCCGCGGGGCGGCCATCGCGGCCAGCGACGCGCTGCGCGGCGGCCGGCTGAGCATGGCCACCTGACCGGCCCGGCACTGGCCTGGCCGGGCACGCGCCGGGGCCGGCCGGAGCTGGCGGGCCTGGCGCGCGCCGGGAAGGGTCAGGAGGCCGGCGCGGCGGCGCCGTCGGCCGCCACGCGGTCGAGCACGGCGGTGAACGTCTCGGCGGCCTGCGCGCCGGACACGCCGTACCGTCCGGCCACGACGGCAAAGGGCACCCCGTTAATGCCGATCTTCGCGGCCTGCTCCTCATCGGCGCGGACGGCGCCGGCATAACGGTCACCGGCCAGGACCTGCCCGGCCTCGGCCGGGTCCAGCCCGGCGGCCGCCGCCAGCCCGGACAGGTCCGCGGCGGTGAAGACCGGCTGGCCGTGCGCGAAGTAGGCCTCATACAGGTGCTGGAGTACCTCGTGCTGGATGCCGCGCTCGAGGCCGAGCCGGACCAGGCGGTGCGCGTGGAAGGTGTTGCCCATCAGCCGGTCGGCGGTGAAGCCGAGCCCCGCGGCAGCGGCCTTCCCGGCGATAGTGGCCTCCGCGGCCTCGGCCTGCTGCGGCGTCAGCCCGTACTTGGCCGACAGCAGCTCGCCGACCGGCGTGCCCTGGCCGGCCGGGAAGGCCGGGTCCAGCTCGAAGGCGTGATACACCACCTCGACCTGGTCGCGGCCGGCGAACCGGTCCAGCCCCTGCTCGAACTGGCGCTTGCCGAGGTAGCACCACGGGCACACGATGTCGCTCCAGATATCCACGCGCATATCAGCGGTGAACCGCGCGAGGACGGCGGGGATTCCCGGCCGGGCACGGCGGGCGGCGGCGGGCCCGGACAGGCCGGGCGGCGGCCGGGCCGGTACTTCCGGTGCACAGGCGGTGGGCTAGCGTGGCCGCACGGGGCAGTCGATCTTCTCCACGCGCGGGAGGCACTGATGGACCGACAGGTGAAGTACATCCTGGCCGAATCGGAAATGCCGCAGCAGTGGTACAACATCATCCCCGACCTGCCCGCGCCGCCCCCGCCGCCGCTGCACCCGGGCACCGGGCAGCCGGTCGGGCCCGATGACCTGGCCCCGCTGTTCCCGGCCGCGCTGATCGCGCAGGAGGTCTCCGGCGACCGCCACATCACCATCCCGGACGACGTGCTCGACGTCTACCGGCTGTGGCGGCCCACTCCGCTGTTCCGCGCACGCCGGCTGGAGCGCGATCTGGGCACGCCGGCCAGGATCTACTACAAGTACGAGGGCGGCAGCCCGGCGGGCTCGCACAAGCCGAACACGGCCGTGCCGCAGGCGTACTACAACGCGGCCGAGGGCGTGAGCCGGCTGACCACTGAGACCGGCGCGGGCCAGTGGGGCAGCGCGCTGTCGTTCGCCGCGGCGCTGTTCGGCCTGCAGCTCGAGGTGTGGATGGTGCGCGCCTCCTATGACCAGAAGCCCTACCGCAAGATGCTCATGCAGACCTACGGGGCCACGGTGCACCCGAGCCCCTCGGACGTGACGAACGCGGGCCGGGCGGTGCTGGCCGAGCACCCGGACTCAACGGGCAGCCTGGGCATCGCGATCAGCGAGGCGGTCGAGGCGGCGGCCGCCGACCCCGGTGCCCGCTACTCGCTGGGCAGCGTGCTCAACCACGTGCTGATGCACCAGACGGTGATCGGCGAGGAGGCCATCAAGCAGCTGGCCGAGGCCGGGGACACGCCGGACGTGATCGTCGGGTGCACCGGCGGCGGCTCGAACTTCGGCGGCCTGGTGTTCCCGTTCCTGCGCGAGAAGCTGGCCGGCAAGATCAACCCGGTGATCCGCGCGGTCGAGCCCGCGGCCTGCCCGTCGTTCACCCGCGGCACCTATGCCTACGACTTCGGCGACACCGCCGGGCTGACCCCGCTGCTGAAGATGCACACCCTCGGCCACGCGTTCATCCCCGACCCGATCCACGCCGGCGGGCTGCGCTACCACGGTATGTCGCCGCTGCTGTCGCACATCTATGAGCTGGGCCTGCTCGAGGCGGTGGCCAAGCCGCAGTCGGAGTGCTTCGCCGCGGGCCTGCGGTTCGCCCGGACCGAGGGAATCGTGCCGGCGCCGGAGCCGACGCACGCGGTGGCGGCGTGCATCGAGGAGGCGCTGCGCTGCAAGGAGACCGGCGAGCAGAAGGTCATCCTGACGGCGCTGTGCGGGCACGGGCTGCTCGACCTGCCGGCGTATGACAACTACCTGGCCGGCGAGATGCGCGACCTGGCGCTGAGCGACGCGGCGGTGGAGGAGGCGCTGGCCGGCCTGCCCGCCCCGGTGTAGCCGGCACGCCGGCCCAGGGCGGCGGCTGCTAGGGAGCGGACTCCGCGATCACGGACAGGCGGCGCAGGGTGTGCTCGCGGCCAGGCTCGGCCGGGCCGCTGGCCAGCAGCCCGATGGCCTCGGTGGCCGTGTCGGCGGCGCGCTCCTGGCCGCCGGCCGTCGCGTAGGCCTCGGCCAGCGCGGCCAGGCCCAGGCCCAGGTGCGCGCTGTGGCCCATGACCCGCAAGATGGCGGTGGCCGACTCCAGCAGCCGGACGGCGTCGGCGCCGGCGAGGGCGCGGTTCTGCCCGGACGCGCCGCGCTGGGCGCGGGCTATGTTCAGCTCGCCGAGCCGGGTCAGTGCCAGGATCATGGCGGGCCGGTCACCGCTGGCCCGGAAGCTGGCGGCCGCCTCGGTGCATAGCTCGCTGGCCTCGTCCAGCTGGTCCTCGCCGGTCTCCAGGCGGCCCAGGCTCATCAGGGTCAGCCCGATGCCGCGCCGGTCCTGCAGCTGGCGCCGGATGGCCAGGCTCCGGGTCAGGTACTCGCGGGCCCGTGCCACCTCGCGGGTGGCGATGGCCACCTTGCCGAGCCCGGCGAAGGCCAGCGCCACGCCCGCCTCATCGCCGGCATCCTCGAACAGTGCCAGCGACTCCGCCAGCAGGTCCCGCGCGGTGCCGTGGTCGCCCTCCGACCGGGCCAGGCTGCCCATGCTGGCCCGGATGTAGGCAACCGCCGCCGGGCCGCGGTTCTCCTGGAAGGGGACGTAGGTCTCCTCCAGCACCAGGTGCGGCTCGCCCATCCACCAGTCGGTGACCAGGGCGCCGATGGTGAGCTGCCAGAACGAGCTGGCATCGGCCTGGACCGTGCCCCGCCGGGCCAGGGCCAGCGCCTCGCGCAGCCGCTGCCGGGCCAGCGCGGGACGGCCCTGCGACCAGTTCACGCAGGCCAGCGCGTGCGCCGCCGACGCCTCGGCCAGCACCAGGCCGGCCGTGCGGGCCACCGCGGCGGCGGTCAGGAACGCCGAGCGGGCCGGCCCGGGCTGCTCGCGGATCCAGGACTGGACGCCGGTGAAGAACCCGGCGCGGGCGATGGCCAGCGGATCGCCGATCGACCGGGCCAGGTCCAGTGCCTGCACGGCGTACGGGTTCTCCTCCCCCACGCCGGTCCAGCGCATCTTGATGGCGAATGCGCCGAGCAGCGCCTCGACCCTGGCCGCCGACGGCTTGTCGGAGGCGGCCAGCGCGGCTTCCAGCCGCTCGATGCCCTCGCCGAAGCTGCCGTGCAGCACCCAGTGCGGCCACAGCGCCGCGGCCAGCCGCAGGGCCCGCTCGTGGTCGGTGTCCTGCAGCGAGCTCAGCGCCGCGCGGAAGTCGACCTGATCAGCGGCGATGCGCTCGAACCAGAGCCGCCGGCCGGGGTCGGCGTAGTGCCCGGCCGCCTCCTCGGCGAGGGTCAGGTACCAGGCGGCGTGCCGCCGCCGGGCCGACTCGGTCTCGCCCGCCTCCGCCAGCCGGGTCCGGCCGTACTCGCGCAGCGTCTCGATGAGCCGGTAGCGGACCGCCGCGGGCTCCCGCTTGATGCTGACCATCGACCGGCCGACCAGGTCAGGCAGCACGAACGCCATGTCATCACGGCTGGCGCCATCACCATCGACGACGGCGCCTGCGGCCGGCAGCGAGAACGTCTCGGCGAACACCGACAAGCGGCGGAACGCGGCCTGCTCGGCCGGCGAGAGCAGCTCGTAGCTCCAGTCGAAGGTGGCGGCCAGGGTGCGCTGCCGGCTCAGCAGCGTCCGGCTGCCGCCGGTGAGCAGCCGGAACCGGTCATCCAGCCGCTCGGCGATGCCGTCGACGCCCAGCGTCGGGACCCGCGCGGCGGCCAGCTCGATGGCCAGCGGCAGGCCGTCCAGCCGGGAGCAGATCTCGGCGACGGCGGCGGCGTTGTTCTCATCGAGCGCAAAGCCCGGCTGGGCTGCCATCGCCCGCTCGACGAACAGCCGGACCGACTCGCAGGCATCCAGCTCGACCAGTGTCGGCACCCGGCGCTGACTGGGCATCTCCAGCGACGGAACCCGCCACAGCACCTCGCCGGGGACGCGCAGCGGCTCCCGGCTGGTGGCCAGGATGACCAGCTTGGGGCACGACTCCAGCAGCGCCGCGACTGCCGTGGCGGAGTTGTCGATGAGGTGCTCGCAGTTGTCGATGACCAGCAGGGCACGCTTGTCAGCGAACTCGGCGATGACCGCGTCCAGCGGTGACTGGCCGGAACGCTCGCCCAGGGACAGCGACACGGCCAGCGCCCGGCCCACGGCGTGCTCGCCGGTGTCGGACACCCGGGCCAGCTCGGTCAGCCAGGCGCCGTCGGGGAAGTCCGCCAGCGCGCAGCGGGCCGCCTCCACCGCCAGCCGCGTCTTGCCGCAGCCGCCCGGTCCGGTCAGCGTGATCAGCCGGTGCTGCCCGATCAGCGCGCCCAGCTCCGCCAGGGCGCGGTCGCGCCCGATGAAGGTGCTCAGGGACACCGGCAGGTTGTGCCCAGCGCCAGGCCGCCCGCGCGCTGGGCCCGGATGATGCCGCGGCGCGTTCTCCCGCTCCATGGTCCCGCCGTTGCCGGCCGCCCGGCCCGCCGCGCTGCCGCCGGCCGACAGCTTGCCCGCCACCACGTCGGCGTACAGGCGGTCGGTCGCGGCGTCGGGCGGCACGGCCAGCTGGTCGCGCAGGGCGGCGACGAGCTGCTCGTGCTGGCGCAGGGCCGCACCGCGGTCGCCGCTGAGCGCGTACGCGCGGATCAGCGCCTGCTGCGCGGACTCGTCGGCCGGGTCCTCGGCCACCAGCGGTCCCAGGACGCTGATCGCGGTCTGCGGGTTGCCGGCCGTCTCGTGCAGCGCCGCCAGCCGGGTCAGCAGCCGGCGCCGCCGGGCCCGCAGCTCGTCGCGGCGCAGCAGCGCCCACTCCTCGTAACGGTCCTCCGGGAGCAGGTCGCCCCGGTACAGCGTCAGCGCCTTCTCGATGGTGCCGCAGTCCGGCGACCCGTCAGCGGCCGCCGCGGCGGCCTCGAACTCCTCGACGTCCACCTGCAGCTTCTCATCGGGGCAGAGCGCCACCCACTCGTCGCGCACCCGGATCCGGCTGCGGCCCGACCCGCCGGGGCCGGCCATTCCGCGCCGCGCGATATGCAACGCCTGATGCAGGTTATTGAGCCCGGACTCGATTCCGCGGTCGGGCCACAGTGCCTCGATGACGTCATCACGATGGCGACGGTGGCCGGGCGACAAGGCCAGCAGCGCTACGACGTGGCGCGCCTTGCGCAGTCGCCACGTCTTGGTCGGCACGTCCTGGCCGTTGACGCGCAGCCCGAACCCGCCCAGCAGCCGAACCTCGACCGGGGCGGTGCGCCCGGCCGCTCTCCGGGAGCCGTGATCCCCCACCACGCCAACGGTAGCCAACGCCGGCCGGTAACGCACTTGCGGAGTGCAAGATGCCTGCATAATGGTCGTACAGGACATCACCGTAAATGGCTGCATGTCGGGCGAGCTGCCAGTGCTTATATCCGGATATCACTGATATCGGCGTGAATTATCCGAGCCCGCACCTTGTCCGACATGCAGCGTTCTCGTATGTTCCACGGACTGGCGCGCCAGCTGGTTCAGCAGGAAAGATGATCATCGTCGCCGCGGCGCACTTCACGCTCGCCCGCCGCCTGCCCCGCGGTGCGCGGCGCGGAGACGAGGCCCGACTCGAAGGCGAAGACGACGAGCTGGGCCCGGTCGCGGGCGCCGAGCTTGGTCATGGCCCTGCTGACATGAGTCTTAGCGGTAGCGGGGCTGATCACCGCGTGCGCGGCGATCTCCTCGTTGCTCAGGCCGCGCGCTACGAGCGCGACGACCTCGCGCTCCCGGTTGGTCAGGCTGTCCAGCACGGCCGGGGATAGCCCGGGCCTGCGGGAGACGTACTCGCGGATCAGCCTGCGCGTGATGACGGGCGACAGCAGCGCGTCCCCCCGCGCGGCGACCCGGATGCCGTGCAGCAGGTCATCCGGCTCGGCGTCTTTCAGCAGAAAGCCGCTCGCGCCCGCCCGGAGCGCGTCGTACACGTACTCGTCGAGGCCGTAGTTGGTCAGGACCACGACGTGCACGCCGTCCAGGCTCTTGTCCGCGGTGATCTGCCGGGTCGCCTCGATCCCGTCGAGCTGCGGCATCTGGATGTCCATCAGGGCGACATCGGGATGCCACCGGGAGGCTGCGGCGACGGCCTGCGCACCGTCGGCTGCCTCGGCGACGACTTTCATGTCGGACTCGGCGTCCAGCAGGGCGCGGAACCCGGCGCGGATCAGGGCCTGGTCATCGGCGAGCAGGACGCGTATCACGCCGCCCCCGCCGGGCGGGCGCCCGTCAGGTCCCGGTCTGCCGGACGCTCCCGGACGGCCAGCGGAAGCCTGGCCAGCACGCTGAAACCGCCCGCCGCCCGGGGACCGGCGCTGAGCTCGCCGCCCAGGGCGGTCACCCGCTCCCGCATCCCGGTGAGGCCCGTGCCGGGCACCGCCGGAACCCCCGGCCGCGCCAGGCCGTCGTCATCGATCTGCACCGTGAGCTCGGCCGGGCCGTAGCTGACCCGGACCGTGGCTGACGCCTTCCCCGCATGCCTGGTGACGTTGGTGAGCGCCTCCTGGACGATCCGGTAGGCGGCCTGGCCGACCTCGGCCGGCAGGGCCCGGCGCTGCCCGCTGACCAGAAGGGTTGCCTTCACCCCCACCGAGCTGACCATGTCCAGCAGGCCGGGCAGCTGGCCGAGCGCATCCGGCTGCCGGTCGCCTGGCTGGCGCAGGACGTCAAGCGTGGCGCGCAGCTCCCGCATGGCCGTGCGGCTGGCGTCCTGGATGGCGAGCAGGGCGTCGGGAACGTCCTCGCCGCGCTTGCGCGCCAGGTGCACGGCCACGCCAGCGTGCACCTTGATGACGGAGATCGTATGGGTGAGCGAGTCATGCAGGTCCCGCGCGATCCGCAGCCGTTCCTCTCCGGCCCGGCGGATCGCCGTCTCCTCCTGCGTTCGCTCCGCCTCGGCGGCCCGCTGCTCGGCCTGCCGCAGGAGCACGCCGTGCTGCCGGGTGACCACCCCGTAGGCTCCCGCGGCGACCAGCCACCCGGCCAGCGACAGGCAGCTTTGAACGACCTGGCGCAGTTCCCCGCCGTGGTCCAGCAGGCTGATGCCGAAAACCCCCAGGACGAGGAGCAGGCCCGCCGCCACGGCCGGCCAGCGCCAGCCGGCCCGGGCGGCCGTGTAGACGGCGATCAGCGCCGGGAACGCGCCGATGGCGGCGAGCGGGAATGTCGTGACCGTCCCCGCGCTCATTCCCAGCGGGTAGCAGAGCACGCACCCGGTGGTCACGGCCAGGACCGTCACCGGCGCCCGGTGCCGGGCCGCGAGTGCCAGGGCTCCGGCCAGCAGCAGGGCGTAGCCCAGCGGCCGGACCGTGACCCCGGCGCCCGCGAGCAGCGCCATGGACACCATGAGCACGCCGAGCGTGACCGCGAGCACCCAGTCGGCCGTGCGCACGCTCCATCGCAAGCGGAACCTCATGCTCGCAGGCTAGCCAGCGCGCGGCCGTCCCGCATGAGCCCACGGTCGCATTCGCCGGCTACCACCACGGGCGTAGCGCCGCCCGGCCTGCGCCGCGGGCAGTAGCCCGAAGAGGCATCCGGCGGGCGACGACAGGGCACTGGCCGGCCCGCGAGCATCGGCGCGGAAGCTCAACGGCTAGGACAGGGAGCGCATGATGTTCACTCGCTGGGGCCGGAATCTGCTCAGGTTCCGGTGGCTGGTAGTCGCGGCTGCCGTGGCGTTCGCCATCGCTGGCGCCGCGTGGGGAAGCGGCGTGCTCGGCTCGCTCGTCACCGGCGGATTCACCGATCCGGGCAGCCAGTCCGCGACGGCGGAGGCGCAGATCACCGCCAGGCTGGGGCACCAGGGCTCCGACCTGGTCGTCTTGTACTCGAGCCGGGCCAGGACCGTGCGAGACGCGGGATTCCGCGCATCGGTCCTGGCCGCCACCGGTGCGCTCGCCAGCAAGCCGGCGGTGTCCGGCGTGACCACGTATTACGGCTCCGGCCTGCCCGCGCTGGTCTCGCGGGACGGTCACGCCACGTACGCGATCGTCAGGCTCGCCGCCGCCAGCGAGACCGGCAAGGTCAGCGCCTACAACGCCCTGCGCCCGGCCATGCAGGCACGCGGGCTGACCACCCGGGTCGGCGGGCCCGTCGCCCTCGACGCCACCGCCGACGCGATCACCAAGAAGGACCTCGGCAAGGGCGAGCGGATCGCGTTCCCGGTGGTGTTCGTCCTGCTGATCCTCATCTTCGGCGGGCTGGCCGCCGCGGCGCTGCCGCTGCTGGTCGGCGGCGTGACCATCCTCGGCGCGCTGACGGCCATCAGGGTCATCACCCTGGCGACCAGCGTGTCGACATTCGCGGTGAATACCATCCTGCTGCTCGGTCTGGGCATGGCCGTCGACTACTCGCTGCTCCTGGTGAGCCGCTTTCGCGACGAGCTCGCTGCCGGCCGCGACGTGCGGGACGCGGTCACCCGGACGGTTTCCACGGCCGGGCGGACCGTGGTCGTCTCCGCGCTCACGGTGGCCCTGTCCCTGGCGACCCTGCTGCTATTCCCTGAGGGCTTCCTGCGGTCGATGGCGTTCGGCGGGATGGCGGCAGTGCTGGTGGCCATGGCCGCCTCGGTGACCGTGCTGCCCGTCATGCTCGCACTGCTGGGTCACCGGGTCAACGCCCTGCGCGTTCCGCTGCCGCGGCTCCGGCGCCCCGCCGCGGCTGGCGCCGGCCGGGTGACGAGCGGCGCCTCCGGCAGCGGTGCGTGGGCCGCCATCGCCCGCAGCGTGATGCGCCGCCCGGTCCGCTACCTCGCAGCGGTGCTCGCGATCGTGACCGTGCTGGCGCTGCCGGCCAGCGGCGCGCGCTTCGCCGGCACCGACGTGCGCGTGCTCCCGGCCGGCGCCGAGGCACGGACGGTGTCGGAGACGATCGCGGCTGATTTCCCGGTCTCGACGGCCGCGCCGGCCGAGGTCCTGGTCGAGGGCGCATCCGCGGGGCAGCTCCGGGCGCTGACGGCCAGCATCCGGTCCGTGCTGGCAGTCACGGGCGCCACGGTGACCGCCAGGCGCGGCGGTGCCGCCCTGGTCACCGCGGACTACCAGGGCCCGTCCAGCGGGGACCGGGCCTACACCGCGGTGCGCGGCATCCGCGCGCTGGCCACGCCGCCCGGCGTCACCATGCTCGTGGGCGGCGCGCCCGCCGATGACGTGGACCTGCTCGCCAGCATGGGCAGCCGCCTCCCCGCGATGGCCGTGCTCATCGCGGCGGTGACCCTCCTGGCGCTGTTCCTGGCGTTCGGCTCGATCGCGCTGCCGCTCCTGTCCGTGGCCCTGAACATGGCCTCGGTCGCCGCGGCACTCGGCGTTGTCGTCTGGATCTTCCAGGACGGGCACCTGTCCGGCCTGCTCGGCTTCACGGGCACCGGCAGCCTGCAGCCCAGCCTCATCATCCTCATCCTCGCCGTCCTCTTCGGCCTGGCCACCGACTACCAGGTCTTCCTGCTGTCCAGGATCCGGGAGGCGTGGCGCGATACCGGCGACAATGTCCGCGCCGTCACCACGGGCATACAGAGCACCGGCCGCATCATCACCGCCGCCGCGCTGCTGCTGATCGTGGTCGCCGCGGGGTTCAGCACCGGCCAGATCGTCATCGCCAAGACGATCGGGATCGGCATGATTGCCGCGCTGATCGTCGACGCGTCGCTGGTCAGGATGCTGCTCACGCCCGCCCTGATGCGCCTGCTCGGGCGCGCGAACTGGTGGACGCCCCGGCCGCTGGCCAGGCTCTACCGCGGCTACGGCGCCGGGCGGCCGCTCGCGCATGATCCTGGCGGGCCTGCGGTGGCGGACTACGGCGACCTGCCGGCCGGACCACGATGACGTTGCGGGCCGCGACGCTCAGTCGCCCATGACCTCGGCGACCGAGTGCGGGAACCGGGCGGCCGAGTAGGTGACCGCCCCGCCGGGCACCCGCCACGGGAGCACCTGCAGCGTGAACACGCCCGCCTGCACGGCCGGGTCGGCCTCCTTCAGGGCCCGCGCCTCCTCGACCGGCAGCGGCAGGATGCTCAGCCCGCACAGCGGCTCGTCGGGGTCATCAAAGGCCAGCGGCCCGGCGGCCAGCAGCTGCCCGGCCTCGTGCAGGCCGGCCAGGTAGGCGAGGTGGGCGTCCTGCAGCGCGGCCGCGTCGGCCTCCGACAGCTGCGGCCCGCCGGGGTTGCGGCGCAGCAGCACCACGGTGAACTGATCGAAGTTCATCGCCGCATCCTAGGGGCGGTCACTGCCCGCCCGGCCCGGCCGGGCGGGCAGGCGGGGCCGGGAAGCCGCCGGCTGCCGCCTCGCAGGCCCGGGCCACCCGCAGGCAGGTGGCATCGTCGAAATGCCGCCCGACGATCATCAGCCCGACGGGCAGGCCGCGGGCCAGCCCGGCCGGGACCGAGGTGGCCGGGTGCCCGCTGATGTCCAGCGGCGCGGTGTTGGCGATCATCTCCAGCGACCGGGCCACCTTCTCCTCGCGGCTGGCGCCGGCAGCGGGCAGTACCGACGCCGTGATCGGCAGCGTGGGCAGCACCAGCACGTCGTGATCGGCCAGCGCCGCGTCGTAGGCCGCGGTCAGCTCCAGCGCGAGGTTGCGGGCCATCGCGTAGTACCGGCCGTCGTAGCCGTCGACGACATACCGGCCGCACAGCGACACGATCTTCACCGTCTCCGACAGCTCGTCGGCGTGCTCGCGGCGGCCGCGCGCGTAGTGCCCCATCAGCTCCGGGTCATACAGGCCCGCCGTGTTCATGCCGTACGCATTGCCGTCGATCATCTGGCCCACCACGCCGTCGGTGGCGATCACGTTCCACACGTGCATGCCGTGGCGGTGCCACGGAACCGGCACCGGGCTGACCCGCGCCCCGGCGGCGGCCAGCGTGTCGATCGCGGCCCGCACGGTGGCATCGACCTCAGGCTGGGACAGGCCGGGAATGCCGAAGCCCTCCTGCAGCACGCCGATCCGCAGTCCGGCCACGCCGTCCTCCAGGCGCGCCAGGTAATCGGCGGGCGGCGGGTCGGACCGCTGCCGCGAGTCGAGCCCGTCCGGGCCGGCCAGCACGCCCAGCATGACCGCGGCATCGCGCACCGTCCGGGTGATCGGGCCCAGGTGATCGATGGTGTGCTCAATGGGGAACGCCCCGGTGTAGGGAACCAGCCCGAAGGTGGGCTTGTGACCGACCGTGCCGCAGAACGCGCTCGGGATCCGGATCGAGCCGCCCTGGTCACCGCCCAGCGCCAGGTCAGCCAGGCCCGCCGCGACCAGGGCCGCGCTGCCGCTGGAGGACCCGCCCGCCGACCGGGACCGGTCCCACGGGTTGCGCACCGGCCCGGTCCGTGAGGTGTGGCTGCCGCCGGAGAAGCACAGGTCCTCGCAGACCGCCTTGCCCGCCAGCGTGGCCCCGGCGGCCAGCAGCCGGGTCACCACGGTGGCGTCGCGCCGCGGCAGGTAGCCCTCGACTGACGCCGACCCGTTCATCATGGGGACGCCCGCCACCTGGATGTTGTCCTTGACCGCCACCGTCCGCCCGGCCAGCGGCCCGCCCGCGGCCGCCTCGTCGCGGACCGACATCCGCACGTACCACGCGCCGAGCTCGTTGCCGCTGCCGTCAGCGGCCGGCCACTGCCAGGGACGGTCCGGAGCCTCGGGGCGGGATGCCAGGTACAGCCGCTCCACCTCGTCGTAGGAGGTCAGTGCCCCGGCCACCAGGCCGCCCAGCGACGTCAGGTCGGCCGGCGACAGCGCGAACCCGTACCGGGCGGCGATCTGGCGGAGCTGCTCGGGACCGGGCGGGGTGATGGCCATCGCTGCCTCCTGCTGCGTCGGTGAGCGGCCGGACGCCGGGCGCCCGGACATGCCGACTTTTTCACGATCACGGCGGCCGGTCCCAGAGCCTCTTGACGATGTCACAGAACAAGCACAACATCAGTCAATAACGGTCAACATCAGCCGACATCGCACACCCGGCCGCACCCGCCCAGCCGGGATCACCCGGTCGCCGCCACGCCGGCACCGCCACCCAGCGGAGCGCGCATGCTGCCCACCCAGCGCCGCCAGGCCATCCTCGCCGAGACCCGCGCGCAGAGCGCGGTGTCCGCCGAGGCGCTGGCCCGGCGGTTCGGGGTATCGGTCGAGACCATCCGCCGCGACCTGCGCGCGCTGCAGGGCAGGGGCCTGCTGGAGCGGGTCTACGGCGGCGCGACCCGGCCGTCCGGCCGGTCCAGCGAGGGCAGCTTCGCCGCCCGCAGCATCCGGCACATCGGCCGCAAGCGCGCCATCGCCGCGCTGGCCGCGAGCCTGGTGCAGCCGGAGGACACGATCATCATCGACGTCGGCACCACCGCGCTGGAGGTGGCCAGGGCGCTGCCGCCGGGATTCCGCGGCCGGGTGCTGACCGGGTCGGTGCCGGCCGCGATGGAGCTGTCCGGCCGCGACGGCGTGGAGCTGCTGCTGGCCGGCGGCCAGGTCCGGCTGGGCGACGGCGCCTGCTCGGGCGCCCACGCCGAGGCGTTCTTCGCTGAGTTCTACGCCGACCGGGCCTTCCTGGGCTCGGGCGGGATCCACCCCGGGGCCGGGCTCACTGACTACTACCCGTCCGAGGTCGTGGTCCGGCGCACGATCATCGCCCACACCGCCGCCAGCTACGTGCTGGCCGACTCCAGCAAGCTCGGCGTCATCGCCGTGCACCGCGTCTGCCCGCTGGATGCCGTCGCCGCCGTCATCACCGACGGCGAGCAGAACGCCCGCGCCCGCGCCGAGCTCAGCGCGGCCGGGGTACGGCTGCTGTGCGCCGGCACCGGGCACCCGTCCCTGACCGAGGCCGGATAGCGGCCGCGACCAGCGCCCGCCGCGCGCGGGCCGCCGAGGAAGTGATCGAGCGGTGGCCACTACTGCCCAGCACGACGACGACGCTCTGCTCCCCCGCTACGGCTACCGGCAGCAGTTCGTCCGCTCCCTGCGCCATTTCGAGTCGTTCGCGGTGGCGTTCTCGTTCATCTCGATCACCACCGGGATCTTCACCACCTACGGCTTCGCGCTGGGCACCGGCGGGCCGCGGGCCATCTGGACCTGGGTCATCGTGACCGCCGGCCAGGCCCTGGTGGCGCTGGTCTACGGCGCGCTGGCAGCGCAGGTGCCGCTGTCGGGCTACTCCTACCAGTGGGCCTCCCGGCTGGCCAACGTGCACATCGGCTGGTGGCTGGGCTGGATGTCGTTCGCGTTCTTGTCGATCGTGACCGTCTCGGTCGACTACGGCCTGGTGCAGGTCGCCTTCCAGCCGCTGATCGGCCAGGCCTACACCCCGACCAGCGCCGCCCTGGAGACGCTGGTCGTGCTGGCCCTGCAGGCCGCGCTGATCATCTGGTCCACCCGGATGACCACGCGGGTCAACAACACCGCAGTGGCCACCGAGGTGATCGGCATCGCCGGGCTGACCGTGCTGCTGCTCATCGTGGCCGCGGTCCGGGGCCTGGGGCACTGGTCGAACCTGGCCTCGCCCGGCGTTGTCCCGCACGCCGGGTACTACTCCTGGCTCGGCCCGTTCATGCTGGCCACCCTGCTCGGCGCGTACACCATCGTCGGCTTCGAGTCGGCCAGCAACCTGGCCGAGGAGACCGAGCAGCCGCACAAGACGATCCCGCGCGCCATGGTCCGCGCCGTGCTGCTGTCCGGGGCGGTCGGCATGGCCTTCCTGATCGCGCTCAGCTACGCCACCAGCTCGGTGCAGGCGGCCACGGCCAGCTCGGCGCCGGTTGCACTGATCGTGCACGACGTGCTCGGCGGCGTCGTGCAGAAGCTGTTCCTGATCTTCGTGGTGGTGTCGATCTTCGCCTGCGGCCTGGTCATCATGGTCACCAACAGCCGGATGATCTGGTCGATGGCCCGCGACCGGCGGCTGCCCGGCCACCAGCTGTGGAGCCAGGTGCCGCGGGCCACCGGCGGGCCGTCCTGGGCGACGGCGCTGGCCGCGGTCATCGGCGCCGCGATCACCCTGGTGCTGCGCACCCACACCGGTGCCCTGGTCACGCTGTTCACCGCCTCGACCATCATGCCGGCCCTGCTGTACGCCAGCACCGTGCTGCTGTACCTGCTGGCCGGCCGCCGCCGCGGCCGCCCGGCGGCGCTGGGCCGGTGGGAGATCCCGGTCATCGCCGGCGCGCTGATCTGGCTGGCCTACGAGCTGATCGTGCTGATCGGGCCCGCCGAGTTCCGCGACGCGCAGTACTACGTGCTGGGCGCGCTCGGCGTCGGCCTGGTCTTCTATCTCATCCAGTGGCTGACCGAGCCGGCCGCGATGCGCACCGAGGCGGGCCTGCGCGGCCGGGACGCGCTGGCCGGCGGCACGGCCGGCGGGGCCGCGGACGCCGCCGGCGACAGGCCGGCCGCCGGGGGCACGGCCTAGCCGGTGAATGTCCTCGCCATCGACCAGGGCACGTCCGCGACCAAGGCGGTCGTCGCCGGCCCCGGCCAGGAGATCCTCGGCGCGGCTGAGGTGCCGGTCGCCACCCGCGCCTGCGGTGACGCCGTGGAGGCCGACCCGGAGCAGTTGCTGGAGTCCGTGCTGGCCGCCGGGCGGCAGGCGCTGGCCGCGGCGCGCGCCCCGGCGGACGCGGTCGCGCTGGCCAACCAGGGCGAGACGGTCCTGGCCTGGGACCGGCGCACCGGGCGGCCGCTGACCCCGGCGATCGTCTGGCAGGACCGGCGCTCGGCCGGGGTATGCGCGCGGCTGGCCCCGCAGGCCGGCTGGCTGGCGCAGGTCACCGGCCTGCCGCTGGACCCGTATTTCGCCGCGCCCAAGATGACCTGGCTGCGCGAGAACCTGACCCGCGACGGCGTCGTCACCACCACCGACACCTGGCTGCTGGCCCGGCTCGGCGCGGGTTACGTCACCGACGCGGCCACCGCGTCCCGCACCATGCTGCTCGACCTGGACGGCGCGGACTGGTCGGCGCGGGCCTGTGCGGCGTTCGGCCTCGACCCGGCGGCGCTGCCCGCCGTCGCCGACTGCGCGGGCATCGCCGGCGAGACGGCCGCGTTCGGCCCGGCGCTGCCGGTCACCGGCCTGGCCGTGGACCAGCAGGCCGCGCTGGCCGCCCAGGGCTGCCTGGCCGCCGGGCAGGCCAAGTGCACCTACGGGACCGGCGCGTTCCTGCTGGCCGCCACCGGCGAGCAGGCGGTCCGGTCCAGCGCCGGGCTGTCGGCGTCGGTGGCCTGGCGGCTGGCCGGCCGGGCTGCCTACTGCCTGGACGGCCAGGTCTACACGGCCGGCTCGGCGGTGCGCTGGCTGACCGAGGTCGGGATCACCGGCAGCGCGGCCGAACTGGATGCCGCAGGCGCCAGCGTGCCCGATGCTGGAGGCGTGCAGTTCGTGCCGGCGCTGGCCGGGCTCGGCGCGCCGCACTGGCGCCCGGACGCCCGCGGCGCGTTCCTGGGCCTGAGCCTGTCCACCAGCCGGGCGCACCTCATCCGCGCGGTACTCGACGGGCTGGCCGCCGCTGTCGCGCTGCTGGCCCGGTCGGTGGCCGCCGACCTGGGTGCGCCGCTGACCGTGCTGCGTGCCGACGGCGGGCTGACCCGCTCGCGGCTGCTGCTGCAGGCCCAGGCGGACCTGCTGCAGGTGCCGGTCGAGGTGTTCCGGTCGCCGGACGCCACCGCGCTCGGCGTGGCCGCGCTGGCCCGGCTGGGCGCCGGCGCGGCGGCCAGCCTGGCCGAGGCCGTCGGCCCGGCCGCGCCGCAGCAGGTCATCGAGCCATCGATGAGCCCCGGCCAGGCAGCCCAGCGGCTGGCGGACTACGAGGCCGCGCTGCGCCTGGTCCTGGCGGGCGGATCGTGACCGCGCCGGGCCACCGCGCTGCCCGGCACGGCGGTCGCCTGCCCGGCGCGCCGGGCGGGCCGCCCGCCGACGTGCTGATCATCGGCGCCGGCGTGGTGGGCACCGCGATCGCCCGGACGCTGGCGCAGTACCGGCTGTCGTGCGTGCTGGCCGAGGCCGCCGCCGACGTCGGGACCGGCACCAGCAAGGCCAACACCGCCATCCTGCACACCGGCTTCGACGCCGAGCCGGGCACCCTGGAAAGCCGCCTGGTCCGCCGCGGCGCGCACCTGCTGGCCGAGTACGCCGCGCAGGCCGGGATCCCGGTGCAGCGCACCGGCGCGCTGCTGGTCGCCTGGACACCCGAGCAGCAGGCCGCCCTGGCCGGGATCGCCGGCAAGGCGCGGCGCAACGGCTACACCGCGATCCGCCGCGTCGGGCAGGCCGAGCTGCGGCGGCGCGAGCCGCACCTGGGGCCCGGCGCGCTGGCCGCGCTGGAGATCCCCGACGAGAGCATCATCTGCCCGTGGACCACCCCGCTGGCCTTCGCCACCGAGGCGGTCCGGGCCGGGGTCGCGCTGGCCCTGCGCACCCGGGTCACCGGCATCACCACCATCAGTAACGAGACGGACGGGGCCGCGCACTGCGTGCAGACGGCGGGCGGCCCGGTGCTGCGCTGCCGGTGGCTGGTCAACGCGGCCGGGCTGAGCAGCGACCGGGTCGACGCGATGGCCGGCGGCAGCGGGTTCACGATCACGCCGCGGCGCGGCGAGCTGATCGTCTACGACAAGCTGGCCCGGCCCCTGCTGAGCTCCATCCTGCTGCCGGTGCCCACGGCCCGGACCAAGGGCGTGCTGGTGGCACCGACCGTCTACGGCAACGTGCTGCTCGGGCCGACCGCGGAGGACGTCCCCGACCGCGGCGACACCGCCACCACCGGGGCCGGGCTGGCCGGGCTGGCCGCCCGGGGCGCGCGGCTGCTGCCGGAGCTGGCCCGCGAGGAGGTCACCGCCTGCTACGCGGGCCTGCGCGCGGCCACCGAGCACCGCGACTACCAGATCCGGGTCGACAGTGCCCGCCGGTACGCGTGCGTGGCCGGGATCCGGTCCACCGGGCTGACCGCCTCGCTGGCCATCGCCGAGTACGTGGTCAGCGAGCTGGCCGGCGCGGGCCTGCAGCTGCGCGACCGCCCGACCGGCGGGCCGCCGCGGATGCCCTGGATCGGCGAGGCCGGCACCCGGCCCTACCAGGACGCGGCGAAGATCGCCGCCGACGCGGCCTACGGGCAGATCGTCTGCCACTGCGAGCGGGTCACCCGCGGCGAGATCCGGGACGCGCTGGCGGCCGACGTGCCCCCCGCTGACCTCGGCGGGCTGCGCCGCCGCACCCGGGCGATGAACGGGCGGTGCCAGGGCTTCTACTGTGCCGCCATGGTGTCCTCGCTGGCCGCGCGGCTGACCCCGGACCCCGGTGAGCCCCGGTGAGACCCCGCGTACGGCCGGCGCGCCGGCCAGGACCCGGCGTCCACCGCCCGCTGAGCTCGCACCCGGCCCGGGCTGACCGGCACGGAGCGAGGCCGCGGTGAACGTCGACGTGCTGATCGCGGGCGGCGGCCCGGCCGGGCTGGCGGCCGCTATCGAGCTGCGGCGGCGTGGCATCCGCCGGGTGCTGGTGGCCGACCGCGAGCAGCAGGCCGGCGGCGTGCCCCGGCACTGCGCGCACACCGGCTACGGGCTGCGCGACCTGCACCGGCTGCTGACCGGCCCGGCCTACGCGCGGCATTATGCCCGGGCCGCGGCGCAGGCCGGCGCGCAGATCCGGGCCAGCACGACGGTCACCGGGTGGGCCGGGCCCCGTTCGGCGTATCTCACCAGCCCGGCCGGGATCGAGACGGTGCACGCGCGCGCCGTGCTGCTGGCCACCGGGTGCCGGGAGCGGCCGCGGGCCGCCCGGCTGGTCCCCGGCGGCCGCCCGCCCGGCGTGCTGACCACCGGCGAGCTGCAGCAGCGGGTGTACCTGGCCGGCCAGCGGCTGCCCGGTCGGGCCCTCATCATCGGCGCTGAGCACGTGAGCTTCTCCGCGCTGGTCACGCTCGCGCACGCGGGAGCGGACGTGGCGGGGCTGGTCACCGAGCAGCCGCGGCAGCAGAGCTACGCCGCGTTCCGGGCCGGCGCGGCGCTGCGCTGGCGGGTGCCGGTGTGGACGCACACGGCGATCAGCCGGGTGGACGGCCGGGACCGCCTGGCCGGCGCCGAGCTGCGGGACCTGCGCACCGGCGAGACGCGGTTCGTGGCCTGCCAGACGCTGGTGTTCACCGGGGACTGGATCCCCGACCATGAGCTGGCCCGCTCGGCCGCCGGGCTCGACACCGACCCGGGGTCGCGCGGCCCGGTCGTGGACACCGCGATGGCCACCTCGGTGCCGGGCGTGTTCGCGGCAGGCAATCTGGTGCACCCCGCGGAGACGGCCGACGTGGCGGCACTGAGCGGCCGGCACGCGGCCGGGCAGATCGCCGCCTGGCTCGCCCTTGGCCTCGATGCCGGCCTCGGTGCCGGCGCCGGGGCTGCCCCGGACGGCCCGGAGTTCCCTGGCGGGCCGGCGCCGGCCGGGCGCGGGCGAGCGATCCCGGTCACGGTGGCAGCGCCGCTGAGCTGGATCTCGCCGGGCCTCCTGCGCGACCCGGGGACACCGCCGCCGCGCGGGCGGTTCGTGCTGCGCAGCGCGGAGTACCGGCCGCGAGCCCGACTGGAGGTCAGCCAGGACGGCCGGGTGCTGGCCCGGCACCGGGCCCGGCTGATGCCGGGCCGCAGCCTGACCCTGCCCGCGGGCTGGATGAGCCGCGTCAGCCTGGCCGGCGGCCCGGTCCGCGTGCTGCCCCTCTGACACCACGGCACGGCCGCCGCCGGGGTAACTCGGCGGATGCCGCCGGAGCGGCCGGCGCCTCTTGCTGTTATCAGCTACCGTGCGCGCCAGCGGGGCGTCGATGCCCGGGCCGGCCAGGCCGGGCACGCGCGGGGGCCGCCCGGCACCCGGCTGTGGCGGCCGCTGTCATCAGGGCCTGCGCGCACGCGCCCGGGCCGGGTGCCGGCGGGCGGGACTGGGCTGGACTAGCGGGCGAGGTAGGCGGCGAAGGTGACCGGGTCGATGTTGCCGCCGGAGATCACCGCGACCGAGCGATGGCCGGCGGCCGGGACCACGCCGGCGCGCAGCGCTGACAGCGCGACGGCGCCGCTGGGCTCGATCACGATCTTCATCCGGGTGAAGCAGAACCGCATCGTGTCGATGATCGCTTCCTCGGACACGGTGACCACGTCGTCGAGCAGCCGGGAGTTGACCGCGAAGGTGAGTTCGCCCGGCTGCTGGGCCAGCAGGCCGTCGGCGATGGTGACGGGCTCGGGCAGCGTGACCCGGTGACCGGCCCGGAAGGACCGCCGCGTGTCGTCGGCCCCGGCCGGCTCGACGCCGATGACCGAGGCGCCCGGCAGCAGCGCCCGGATGGCCGTCGACACCCCGGCCGCGAGCCCGCCGCCGCCCACCGGCACCAGCACCTGGTCGACCGGACCGGCGCCGGCGCCGGCCTGGCCGTCCTCACCCGCCGCGCCGCCGGCCCGCGCCTGCTCCGCCAGCTCGATCCCCAGCGTCCCCTGCCCGGCCATGACGCCGTAGTCGTCGAACGGCCGGACGATCGTCATCGACCGCGCCGCGGCGATCGCGGCGGCGACCTCGGCCCGGCGCTCGGTGGCCGGGTCGTAGCGGACCATCTCCGCGCCGTAGCCCTCGATCGCGGCCAGCTTGGCCGGCGCCCCGGTCGCCGGGACCACGACCACGGCCGGGATGCCGAGCAGCTTCGCGGCCAGCGCCACGGCGCCGCCGTGGTTGCCGGAGGAGAACGCGACGACGCCGGCCGCCCGCTCCTGCTCGCTCAGCATGCTGAGCCGGTTGTAGGCGCCGCGGAACTTGAAGGCGCCCGCTCGCTGGAAGTTCTCGGCCTTCAGCATGACCGGCCCGCCGCACTGCTCGTCGAGCGTGGCCGAGGTGAGCAGCGGGGTCCGGTGCGCGACCCCGGCCAGCCGGGCCGCGGCGGCCTGAACCTGCTCGAAGGTCAGGCCCGGCTCGTGGCCGGCCGGACCGCCGGAGCCATCGGGGCGGGTGAGTTCGGCGGAGCCGGAGTGGTCGCTGAGGCCGGCCTGGCCGGCGGGGCTGAGGTCACTGTGCTGAGTGGTCACGCTCTCATTGTGCCAACTGCCGCATCTGGGCCATATGCGGCGGCACGGCCCGCAGCCAGCTACGCGTTACCGCCGCAGGCGCAAGCGGGCCCGGAGCCCCCGGATGAATGCGCAGCGCACGATGGCGCGGAGCAGTGGCAGCAAAGTTGAACGTGTTCAGGATCACAGCGCCGGCACCTTTACCCGGCCGGGCAGGCGGAGCAGCCTTGAACGTGTTCAAGTAGTTCTCCGAGGAGGTGGCCGCCGTGAGCGCCATCGTGACCAGTCTGCTGTACATCACCATCAGCCTGCTCCTGACCGGATTGGTCGGCCGGGCGCTGTCCCGCAGCGGGCGGGCGTTCCTGGACGAGGCCTTCGCCGGCCAGGGCGGCGTGGCCGAGGCGGCCAGCCGCCTGCTGGTGGTCGCCTTCTACCTGCTGAGCCTCGGATTCATCGCGCTGACCGTCCCGTCTTGGTCGCACGTGACCAGCACCGCGCAGGCGCTGCAGCTGCTATCGGGCCGGCTCGGCGTGCTGCTGCTGGTTCTCGGGGCGCTGCACGTGACCACCTCGGTGGCCTTCGCCCGGCTGCGGCGGACCCGGTCCCGGCCGCCGCTCCCCTACTTCGCTGACCCGGGCGCGGCCAGCCCGGACCGCCCGGAAGCGCCACAGCGTGCGGCAGCCGGCCGGCCGGAGGCGGCGCCGCGCCAGGCAGGCCCGGCGCCGGCGCTCTGGCCGCCCCGGCCGCCGCGTGTCGTACATTGACCAGCGTGGCAGCGCCTGAGCTGACGCCGCGTGCACGGCAGACCAGGGCCGCGATCGTCGATGCGGCCCTGGCGCTGTTCCGCGAGCGGGGCTACGAGGCCGCCACTATGCGCGAGATCGCGAGCCGGGCCGGGGTGTCCACCGGCAACGCGTATTACTACTTCGGCTCCAAGGAGGAGCTGATCCAGGAGTTCTACCTCATCCGGCACGCCGAGCACCTGGCGGCCAGCCGGCCCGTCCTCGACCGCGAGACCGAGCTCGGCGCCCGGCTGCGCGGCACGCTGCGCGCGCTGGTCGACGGGCTGGGCCCCTATCACGCGTTCGCGGCCACGTTCTACAAGCACGCGGCCGAGCCCAGCAGCCCGCTCAGTCCGTTCAGCGCGGAATCCAGCCCGGCCAGGGACGCCTCGACCGCATTGTTCCGCGAGGTAGCCGATGGCTCCTCGGCACGGATGAGCCAGGAGGTCCGCGACCGGCTGCCCGAGTTGCTGTGGCTGTACTCGATGGGCGTCATCCTGTACTGGGTGCACGACTCATCGGCGGGCTGCGCCCGGACCTACCACCTGATCGACGTCACCGCCCCGGTGGCGGCGCGGCTGGTGGCGGTGTCGCGGCTGCCCGTGCTGCGCTCGACGGTGGGCGAGATCACCCGGCTCATCGACGACCTGCGCGCCTGACCAGCGCGGCAGCCCGTGCCGCACGACACGGTCAGGTGCCCAGCAGCTTGGCCTTGGCCGCGGCGAACTCCGTGTCGGTCAGTGCGCCCTGCTGGTGCAGGCTGGCGAGCCGGCTGAGCTGGTCGGTGACAGCCTGGCCCGGCCCGCCCGCCGGACCGCCGCCGCCGGGCGCACCCGGCGCCGACCCGGAACCGGGCTGGCCAGCTGGCGCGGCCTGGGCTGGCGCGGCCGGGGCCTGCCCGGCTTCCGCCTGGTGCTGCGCCCGGGATTTGCCCGCCATGTAGGCCGCGCCGCCGACCGCAGCCGCCCGCAGCAGCGGGCGGCGCCGCACGAACATCTCAGGCCCCGTCCGGCAGGGACAAGCCCAGCGCGACCATGATCTCCGGCGCGGCCGCGACCACCTTGGGCCCGCCGACCTGCGGGGCTATGGCCCGCAGCACGCCGAGGATCTCGCTGGGCGTGGCCCCCGAGTCCAGGGCGCTGGACACCTGCCACAAATAGGATGCCGGCGGGGCATCCAGCGCTACCAGCGCGGCGATCTTCACGAGCGAGAAGCTGCGCGCATCAAGGCCGCTTTCCTGCTGCCACTGCTCGCGCAGCCCCAGGCCGCTCTCGATGACATCGACGTCGCCGGTCGACAGGCCAGACAGCGCATCTTTGGTATCGGCATCTACATCAGCGGTTACGGGCATGGTCATGGCCAGCTCCCCTCATCGTGAAAGTCAGTGCCCAGGGTGACGCCGGAGCCGCCGTCCTGCCTCACCCCCAGCGGATGGTCATCGCGCGGCTGGTGATCGCCGGGATGGCTGCCGCCGGGCCCGGCGGCCTAGGATCAGCACTCACGGCGCTCAGCAGGAGGTATTGCCCGATGTCCGAACTGGCCGCCGGCCTGGTCACCATCGACCGGGGCCGGCTCACCGAGCTGATCAAGCGCGAGCAGACCCTGTACCGGGCTAATTTCCCCGGTTCCTGGGAGGCGTTCAGCTCCTCGGGCGCGAACCTGCTCGGCGGCGTGCCGATGACGTGGATGCGGATGTGGGCGGGCGGGTTCCCGGTGTACCTGGCGGGCGCGTCCGGCGCCCGGCTGATCGACATCGACGGCAACGAGTTCATCGACTTCTGCCTCGGCGACACCGGCGCGATGGCCGGCCACTCCCCCGTCGCCGTCCAGGCGGAGCTGTCCCGCCGCTACGGCGAGGCCGGCGGGGCGACGACCATGCTGCCCACCCGGGACGCGGCCCGGGTCGCGTCCGAGCTGACCCGCCGCTTCGGCGTGCAGCACTGGAGCTTCACGCTGACCGCCACCGACGCCAACCGGTGGGCGATCCGGCTGGCCCGGCAGGTCACCAGGCGGCCGAGGATCCTGGTGTTCAGCTACTGCTACCACGGCAGCGTGGACGAGTCGTTCATCGTGGCCACGCCGGACGGGCCGCGGTCGCGGGAGGGCAACGTCGGCGCGCCCGTCGACCCGGCCCAGACGACCCGGGTGGTGGAGTTCAACGACGCCGGGGCGCTAGACCGCGAGCTCGCCCGCGGTGACGTCGCCGCCGTGCTGATGGAGCCCGCGCTGACCAACATCGGCATCGTGCTGCCCGAGCCCGGCTACCTGGCGGCCGTCCGGGAGATCACCCGCCGCCACGGCACCCTGCTGATCAACGACGAGACGCACACCTTCAGCGCCGGGCCGGGCGGCTGTACCGCGGCGTGGGGCCTGGCACCCGACATCGTCACCATCGGCAAGTCCATCGCCGGGGGCATCCCGGCCGGCGCCTACGGCCTGGCCCCCGAGCTGACCGAGCTCATCCTGAACGACCCCGCCGCCGACATCGAGGACACCGGCGGAGTCGGCGGCACGCTGGCCGGCAACGCCCTGTCGGTGGCGGCCATGCGGGCCACCCTGGACGAGGTGCTCACCGACGAGGCGTTCGCCGGGATGATCGAGGTCGCCACCCGGTTCACCGCCGGCGTCCAGGGCGTGCTGGACAGCCGCCGCCTGCCGTGGAGCATCGCCCAGCTCGGCGCCCGCGCCGAGTACCGGTTCTGCCCGCAGCCGCCCCGCACCGGCGGCGAGTCCGCCGCCGCGGCCGACCCCGAGCTCGATGAGTACCTGCACCTGTACATGATCAACCGCGGGGTGCTCATGACCCCGTTCCACAACATGGCGCTGATGTGCCCGGCCACCACCGAGGCCGACGCCGACGCGCACACCGAGCTGTTCGCCGCCGCCGCCGACGAGCTGATCTCCTGAGCCAGTCCTGACGCGGGCTCCGGGTACCGGGGTTTCCCGGCGGCGGCCTGGCGGGCCATACTGGCGGTCGTGGGCTGGTACAGCGATCAGGTCGTGCCGCGCTTGCTCGCCGTGCTCATGCGCGGCGGGGACTTCAAGCGGCTGCGTGCCCGCACCCTGGCCGGGCTGCGCGGCGAGGTGCTCGAGATCGGCTTCGGGTCCGGGCTGAACATCCCGTTCTACCCGGCCGCGGTGACCCGGGTCACCGCCGTCGAGCCGTCAGCCGTCGGGCGCCGCCTGGGCGCGGACCGGATCGCCGCCAGCACGGTCCCGGTCGAGTTCGCCGGCGCCGACGCCCAGGACCTGCCCGCCGCCGACCAGAGTGTCGACAGCGTGCTCAGCACCTGGACCCTGTGCTCCATCCCGGACGCCGGCCGCGCCCTGGCCGAGGTGCGCCGGGTGCTGCGTCCCGGCGGCGCCCTGCATTTCATCGAGCACGGCCTGTCCCCCGACGCGAAGGTCGCCCGGATGCAGCGGCGGCTTAACCCGCTGCAGCACGCCCTGGCCGGCGGCTGTCACCTGAACCGGCCGATCGACCGGCTCGTCACCGGCGCCGGCCTGGAGCTGACCAGGCTGGAGACCTATTACGTGCCGGGCCCGCGCGCGTTCGCCTGGACCTTCGAGGGCGTCGCCACCCGGCGCTAGCAGGCCGGCCGGGCTGGGCACCATCCGCCGCTCGCCGGAGCCCGGCAGCGCCGGCGCCTGATCAGCGCTGAGCATTCCGTTTGGCATCCGGGTCCGGGGGTGCAGCAGCCGGTCAGAGTGCCTGGCTGAGCACGCCGGCCTGCACGGCCCTGGCCGGGTCCTGCCAGATCGCCATCGCCGTGTTCATCCGGAGGAAGCCGAGCTGGTGGTAGAAGCCCTCGGTGCCGGGGTTGGCGTACAGGATGATCTTCTTGTGGCCCTGCGCGCGGCTTACCAGGTTCTGCACGAGCGCCTTGCCGAGGCCGCGGCCCTGGTGATCCGGGTGCACCGCCAGGTCGGCGATGTAAGCGCAGTCCAGCCCGTCGGCCAGGGCCCGGCCCGCCCCGACGAGCTGGTCCCCGGCGTAGATGAAGCAGGTGAACATGCTGTTGCCGAACACCGTGCGCAGCGCCTCCGGCGGCTTGTCGCCCAGCGGCGCGATCTTGTACAGGTTCGACAGCTCGGCCATGTCGACCCGGGCCGCGTCGTCGGCCCACGTGTACCCGTCCATGCCAGCCTCCCGGAGCTGCGGCCGTTGACGTGCTCGCCCGCTTTTTGCTGTTATCAGCCAGTTGCTGTTCTCAGCCAGATGGCGAGCGGCGCTGCCACGGTAACCCGGGCGCGGGCCGGCCTCTCGCCACCGTTCGGGTCGCCCGCCGCTCCGGGGGGCGACCTGGACTGGCGATGAGACCCGGCCCGCGAAGCACTGCATGGCCGGGTGCCGCTGTCAGCCCGGCCGCGGCCAGCGGTCATGATGAGGATCCCGCCACCGTCCTGCGACGGGCTCCGGCCTGCCGCGGAAATGAGGAGACATGGCACCGTTCCCGGCTGAGCTAGCGCAGCGAATCGCCGCGCTGACCACCCCGCACCTGGCCGATGCCTGCGTGCGCGCCCAGGTCCCGGTACGGTGCGCGCCGGCGGCGCTGCGCGCGGCTCTGCCCGGCGCCCGGCTGGCCGGCCGGGTGTGCCCGGCACGGCATACCGGCAGCGTGGACGTGTTCCTGGAGGCGTTCCAGTCCGCCGAGCCCGGCGACGTGCTGGTCGCCGACAATGGCGGGCGGCTCGACGAGGCGTGCGTGGGCGACCTCATCGCGCTGGAGGCTCAGACGGCCGGCCTGGCGGGCATGGTCATCTGGGGACTGCACCGCGACACCGCCGACCTGCAGGTCATTGGCCTGCCGGTGTTCAGCCTGGGCGCCTTGCCGGCCGGCCCGCAGCGGCTGCACCCCCGGCCGCCGGGCGCGCTGGAGTCGGCCAGCGTCGGCGAGTGGACGGTCACCCGCGACGACATCGTGGTAGGCGACCACGACGGGGTGCTGTTCGTGCCCGCCAGCAAGACCGCCGAGCTGTGCGATCTGGCCGAGACGATCCGCGACGCCGAGCGGCGCCAGGCCGAGCGGATCCGCACCGGCACGACGCTGCGCAGCCAGCTGGCGTTCGATTCCTACCTGGCGCGCCGCGAGCAGGACCCGGCGCTGGGCTTCCGCGAGCACCTGCGCACCCTCGGCGGCGCCATTGAGGAGTGAGCGGCGCTCCTTCCCGGCTTTCTGGTCGTCGCTAACTCCGTCTTTAGCTTCGCTCTGAGTAAATACTTCGCTGCTTTAGTGAAGTACCCATCTGATCGAAGTATGATAGCTCTATGTCCTATAGTCGAGCCTACTACGCCTTGCAAACCGTGCTGCCCCAGGGCGCCAGTGCGGAGGTCACCGAGCACGAGGGGAGCGATACCTGCGCCATCGTGAGGGGGCAGCCGCTCCGGCTCCGGTGGATTACCGCTGGCTGGCCGCGGCAGGTAGCCGACGCGCTTCAGCTCGGCCCGCGGCCTGATGTCATCGTCGCGCCGCGGCTGTCTCCCGGCGCCAGGGCACTGGCCGCCCGGGAAGGCGTCGGCTGGATTGACGAGACCGGCGCCGCTCAGATCAGCGCCGGCATGCTGCTGATCCGACTCGACGGAGACCCGGATCTGCCGGTAAACGAGCGAACTGGCTGGCGGCCAGCAACGCTCACAGTCTGCGAGGCTCTCCTCACCGGGTGCCCGGCAACAGTCGCCACCGTCGTGGGCCGGACCAAGCTGTCGATGAGCACCGCTGCCACCGCGCTGAAGCTCCTGGAAGGCGAAGGGCTCCTGGGCAGTTCGGCGGCCCGCGGCCCAGCCTCACGCCGCCAGGCAGTCGACCAGGCGCAACTGGCCGACGCCTATGCGGACGCGGCTGCCCGGCTTCGCCCGCAGAGCTACATCCGGATCGGCGTTCTGTGGCGCGATCCCGTCGCCGGAGTGATCGAGGCCGGACGCGCCTGGGACAACGAGGGCCTGGACTGGGCCGTGACCAGCGCGCTCACAGCTGCGGTCCTGGCACCGACACTAACCCAGGTCACTCCCCTGGAGATCTACGTACCGGGCCGCACTCGCGCTGGGCTGCGCTGGGCGGCGGGCCTCGCCGGCCTGCAGGAGATGGAGGGCGGCCGCCTGCTCCTCCGCCCGTTCCCTACCACCACCTCTTCGGTCATGACGGACGAGATCGCACCGAGGCTTCGGTCCGTGCTGTGGCCGCGAGCATTCGCTGACCTGCGCACCGCGGGCGTTCGCGGCGAGGACGCAGCAGAGCACCTGCGTGCGGAGATGTCCCGTGAGTATTGAGGAGCCGCCACGATCTCTGGCGGCGCGGGTGGCTGCCGAGCTCGCGCTTGTCCGAGTGGTCCGCCACTACGGCGGGCGGCCTGAGTTTGTCTTGCTCGGCGGATTAGTACCGGCTCTCCTCTGTTCGGGCTCGGCCGTGCGGCACGCTGGCACCAATGACGTCGACGTACAGGTGGACCTCGAGATCAGCAACGGGTCTGTCCACGCGGCGAGGCTGGAGAAGGCGCTCATCAAGGCGGAGTTCCGCCCAGACGATCAGTACATCTGGCGGTGGAAGTCGGCCGTGGGCCGACAGACGGCGGCAGTAAAGTTCGAGCTCCTGGCCGATCTCGACACCCAGCCTTCCGGGGCCACTATCAGGTTCAGCGGCTGCCGGGATCTGGGCGCGGCAAATTTGCGCGGCACCGGCTTTGCGGCCCAGGACTGCGACGTCCGCACGATCTCGACCACCGAGAACGGCGTGCGCCATAGCGCCGCGATCAATGTTTCCGGGCTCGCCGGGTTCCTACTGGCCAAGACGGCGGCCGCATACAGTCGCCGCAAACCGAAGGACTGGTACGACCTGGCGTTCGTACTGCTGAACAACAACCAGGGTGATGCGCTGGCTGCCGCCAAACGCGTCCGCCAGCTGTTCGGCGCCAGCATCCCCGCGGTCGCAGGTCAGCTAACCGACCTGAGAGCCAATTTCGCCAGCGCTGACGCTCAGGGGACGCGAGCCTACGTCGAGCAGGTCACGCTCGATCACCCCGACGTCGATCCCGCAACTGCCGCCGCCGACTGCAGGCTAGCCATTGAAGCGTTCTGCGGCGCTCTCCTCAGCTGAGCTCAGCTGCGGACGTGCGTGGCGAGGAAGCCGCCGAACAGCTGATGGCTGAGATGTCCCGTGGCTGACGAGGTACCGGCCCGGTCAGTCGCAGCAGCACTGAGATCAGCGTCCCGGGACTCGCGCCCGGCACAAGAAACGACGGCCCCTTACGGGGCCGTCAGGCCGGTCCGAGGACCGGCGGGGTTCAGGCCAGTGTAGCCAGAGCCCGCCAGCCAGGGGAGCAAGTCACCGACGAGCCATGGGGTCGGTCCACAAGCGGCCCAGCAAGTGGCGTTGAACCGGCACGTGGCCAAAGCGACGTGGGTCCGAGGTCACTTCGCTGGGGGTGCCGCGCGGGCGGCGTTGAGGTGGTGCTGGGCTTCGGCGACGATCCGGCCGACGGCGTAGCCGAAACGGATGTCGCAGGGGTGGCTGACCTGGCCGGCGCGGGCCATCGCGGCGAGCTCGGTGAGCGCGGTGCGCAGCGGGACGACCGCGTCCGGCGACTCGGCCGGGGCGGCCGAGCGGCCGGGCTCGCCCCAGATGAACACCTCCAGCAGCTCGGCGGACCCCGGCGCGCTGAGGGTGACGGTCAGCGCGGAGGCGGCGCCGCTGTCATGGTGCAGCACGAGATGAGTGACGTCGGCCAGCCCGGCGTCGGCGGTCACGGTGGTGACCGGGCCGAGGGCGGCCCACAGCAGCGAGATCAGGTGCGGGGCGAGGTCCCACAGGCCGCCCTTGGCCCGCCGCCAGGGGGTGTTGTACGGGCTGCCCTCCCGCAGCGCGCTGCCCAGCCAGGTGGCGTGCCCGCCGGTCCACGGGCCGCGGGCGGTGACGTCGGCCAGCCAGGCCCGCACGTCCTCCTGGTAGCGCGCGGTGAAGAAGACCAGCGCCGCGACCCCGGCCTGCCCGACCTCCTGCACCAGGGCCTCGGCCTGGGCCCGGTCGATGGCGAGGGGCTTTTCCAGGAGCAGGTGCTTGCCGGCCGCGGCGGCACGCCGGGCGATGCCGGCCTGCACGTCCGGGGGCACCGCGAACGCCACCGCGTCCACGTCATCGAGCAGCGCGCCGATGTCGTGATGCACCGTCGCGCCATGCTGCGCGGCCAGGGCGGCCGCCGCCTCGGGGTTACGGCCCCAGACGGCGGTGAGCTCGACACCGGGCGTGGCAGCCAGGGCCGGGGCATGGGTGATGCGCGCCCAGTGCCCGGTGCCGACCAGGCCGAAGCGCAGCGGCCGCGAACATGTCATGGCGTTACCGTAGATCACAGGCAGGTGGTGCCCGCAGCTGACTCGGGGAGGCCTCATGGCCAGTGCCGTCCGCACCTCTGAGCCGCCCGCCGACATGGACGCGGCGATCCGGGAGACGAAGGCCCGGCTGCGCGAGCAGGCCGGTGACGTGACAGCCGCCTTCGCCCGTGCCCGGGCGGCGATCGGCGCCGAGGTGGCGGCGGTGCGCGCGGAGCGGGAGGCCGCCGGGACGGCGTGGCCGGTGGTGGCCTTCGCCGACATAGCCGGGGGCACGGTGCCGGATGCGACCCTGGCAGCGATCCGGCGCCGGGGCTGCGCGCTGGTCACCGGCACCTTCGCGCGGGCTCAGGCCGAGGCGTGGGACGCCGAGCTGGCCCGGTACGCCGAGGACAACCACTTCTTCGAGAGCTACCAGGCGATCGACGACGGGGTGTTCGGCGGGCTGGCCGCGGGCAAGCCGTCGATCTACCCGGTGTACTGGTCGCGGCCGCAGGTTCAGGCCCGCCAGGACGCGGCGATGATGACCGTGCGCCGGTTCCTGAACGGGTTCTGGCAGCACCAGTCGCAGGGCCGGGTGTGGTTCGACCCCGGCCGCGACACCGCCTACCCCGACCGGGTGCGGCGCCGCGCGCCGGGCGCGAGCTCGGCCGGACTGTCCCCGCACACCGACTCCGGGTCGGTCGAGCGCTGGCTGCTGCCGGCCTACCAGCGGGTGTTCCGGCACGTGCTGTCCGGCGACTGGGATCAATACGACCCGTGGGACGGCGCGTACCGGACCGAGGTGCACGAGTTCCCGTCGACGGTGATGTGCTCGGCGTTCCGCAGCTTCCAGGGCTGGACCGCGCTGTCGGACATGCGGCCCGCCGATGGCGTCCTGCACACCGTGCCGATCCCGGCCGCGATGGGCTACCTGCTGCTGCGCGCACTGCAGGACGACGTGGCCGCCGGTGACCTGTGCGGCGCGCGGAATGGCGAGGCGATCCCGGTCACCGAGCGCTATCACGGCGAGCTGCTGGAGGCACTGTCGCCGATCCCGGCGGTGCAGCCGGGCGACACAGTCTGGTGGCACGCCGACCTGATCCACTCGGTCGGCCCGGTCACGAACCAGCGCGGCTGGGGCAACGTCATGTACATCCCGGCCGCGCCGTACTGCGAGAAGAACGCGGCCTACGCGGCGGCCTGCGGGCAGGCGTTCCTGGCCGGCGCGAGCCCGGCCGACTTCGCGGCGGAGAACTACGAGACGACGTGGACGGGCCGCGCCACGCTGGCCGACCTGACCGCGGCTGGGCGCGACCAGCTCGGCTTGCCGCCGGCCGCCGGGGTCTAGCACCGGGCACATTCTCTGACTATGGTCAGAGAATGAGCGCGAGCACGATCTCTGGCGAGGGCACGGGCCCGGGCGCCGGCAGCGATGCCGGCATGGTGGATCAGGTCCGGCGGTTCAACCGGATCGTCACCGAGCGGAGCGGCGCCCTGGAGGACGCGTTCCTGTCCCGCGGCCGGCCCCTCGGCCAGGCGCGGCTGCTGTGGGAGATCGGCCCGGACGGCAGCGACGTCCGCGCCCTGCGCGCCCGGCTCGGCCTGGACTCGGGCTATGTGAGCCGGATGCTGCGGGCGCTGGAGTCCGCCGGGCTGGTGACGACCGCGCGGGGCGGGACCGACGGCCGGGTCCGCGCGGTCCGGCTGACGCCGGCGGGCCGCGCCGAGCGCGCAGTCCTGGACCAGCGGTCCGACGAGGCAGCGCAGGCGATCCTGAGCCCGCTGGCCGGCCCCCAGCGGGCCCGGCTGACCGCGGCGATGGCCGAGGTGGAGCGGCTGCTGACGGCCTCGGCGGTGCGGGTCGAGGTGACCGATCCGCGCGATCCCGGAGCCCGGTACTGCGTCCGGTCCTACTTCCGCGAGCTGGCGGCGCGGTTCGAGGGCGGCTTCGACCCGGAGAGCAGCATCCCGGCCAGCGACGCCCAGCTGACCCCGCCGGCGGGCCTGCTGCTGGTCGCCACGCTGCACGGCGAGCCGGTCGGCTGCGGCGCGCTGAAGTTCCGCGACGGCGGGCCGGCCGACATCAAGCGGATGTGGGTCGCGGGCACGGTGCGCGGGCTGGGCCTGGGCCGCCGGCTGCTCGCCGAGCTGGAGGCGCAGGCGGCTGCCCGCCAGGTCACCGTGGTCCGGCTGGAGACCAATAGCACGCTGACCGAGGCGATCAGCCTGTACCGGTCGGCAGGCTACCGCGAGGTGGAGCCGTTCAGCGATGACCCGTACGCCCGGCACTGGTTCGAGAAGGCGCTGCCCCGGCCGGGCCGGTGAGCCGCC
>DASUBV010000279.1:0-3722 GCA_035763085.1 Streptosporangiaceae bacterium
GTCATTGCCGGGGACCGTACTGTCAGGGTCGAGGTCACCGACCGGGCCGGGCCCGGGGCGCCGGAGCTGCGTCCTGCGGGTCGCGATGCGGAAGGCGGCCGGGGGCTTCAGCTTGTTGCGGGCCTCGCGGCGCGGTGGGGCTGGCGGCGGCGCGGCAGGCGGATGGTGACCAGTTCACCAAGCCGCTCGAATACGTGATCATGTATAACGCTTTAATAGGAGCGGCTGGCGGAGAGATCTTGCGGCACAGGGAGCGCGGGTAATCCATCCCGGCGCTGGGGAATCCCCAGCGGTAGGCGATGGCGGTGACGGTCTCGCGGGCGGGGTCGGCGGCGAGCAGCTGGGCGGCGCTGCTCCTCACGAGCGGATAGGGTGCAGCGTCTGGGTTTGCTCGGATGCCGTCGCGGACGTGGGCGTAGGTGGCGCGCCGCTGCTGGGCGGCCTGCTGTGAGACGGACTCGTAGCCTGTGAAGCGCAGGGGGTGCTGAGCGCGGCCGGGGGCGGTGTCCGCGAGCTGGGCCGGCAATGCCGGGTCGAGGACGGCCAGCTCGACTTCGGTGTCGGCGATGGTGCCATCGTAGTAGTGGTGGGGCTGGGCGGCCATGTAGATCTGGCCGGGCCGGTAGTAGCGGTCGCTGCCGTCTGAGCCGTAGCGGACCAGCGCCGCGTAACGCGCGGCCCGCGCCGACGGCGCCGTTCCCCGCCAGGTACACCGCAGGTACAAGCGAGGTACACGTAGGGGCACCGGAGGTAACCGGACCTCCCGCAACAACCGCTGTAAGGATTCGGTGAAGTTGTCATCTCCGTGCAGGCTTGTTGTCATCTGGAGGGTCCGGATGCCTGTTCTGGGGGCGGCGCAGTCGTCGTTTCCCTCGCTTCGCGCGGGGCTGGTCGTTGCCTTCGGCGTGAGCCCGGGCCGTGACGCCGGGTGCCGGGAGGTTGCCGGAGGGTGGCAGCGGGCGGGTTACGTGTCGGCGAGGCCGGTTTCTTCCAGGTCGAGCTGCCGCTGGAGGCGGCGGCGGGTGGCGTCGCTGACCTCGCCGTCGGAGTGCAGGCGGGTGAGCTCGTCGCGCTGGGCGTCCAGCAGCCCTTGGCGCAGGCGCAGGTAGGTGGCTGCCGTGCTGCTGGCGCTGGGGGCAGGGGCGCCGTCGTTGTCTTCCAGTACCCGTGAGCGTGCTTGCAGGTTGCGGCGGAGCCGGTCGATCATGTCGTCGGGGGCGGCGGCGTCGGCGGCGAGCTGCTCCAGCCAGGACAGTGCTGCCTCGGTGGTCCGCAGCCGGGCGAGGGTGGCCTCGTGACGTCCCTCCGTGGCGGGGCGGGCGATCCCGGCCCGCCGCACGAGCGGTTCCAGGGTCAGGCCCTGGCCCAGCAGTGAGGCCACGATGACGGCGGCGGCCAGCACCAGGACCAGGTCGCGGCCGGGCACCGGGGCGCCGGAGGCGCTGGTCAGGGGGATGGACAGGGCGGCGGCCAGCGGGACGACGCCGCGTGCCCCGGCCCACGTCGCCACGGCGGCCTCCGGCCATGGCCGGGTGCCGTCCCGCCGCCGGGCGATGGCGAGGACGGGGAAGACCCCGAGGGCGCGGACCGCGATCAGGGTCGCGGCGACCGCGAGCGCCTGCGCCGGCCAGCTGCCCTCGCCGCGGGACAGCTCGCGGATGGCTGCGGGCAGTTCCAGGCCGATCAGCGCGAAGACCACGCTTTCCAGCAGGAATACCACCGTCTGGTACACCGAGTGGAGTTGCAGGCGGCTCTGCGCGGTGGTCAGCCGCGCGTTGCGCGAGCTGAGGATCACGCTGGCGACCACGACCGAGGTCACCCCGGACACCCCGGGCGCCTCGGCGAGCAGGTAAGCCGCGTACGGGGTGACCAGCGCGACGACGGTCTCCAGGACCGGGTCGGTGATGCGGCGGCGGACCAGCGCGACCGCGCCGGCCGTCGCGGCGCCGACTGCGGCGCCGCCGCCGGCGAGCAGGGCGAACTGGCTGATGCCCCCGGCCCAGCCGCCCGCGCCGGCGGTGCCGGCGGCGAAGGCCACCGCGACCCGGAAGAGCACCAGGCTGGTGGCGTCGTTGAACAGGCTCTCGGCCTGCACCAGCGCGTGCAGCCTGGCGGGCAGCGGCAGGCGGCGGCCCAGCGCGCTGACCGCGACCGGGTCGGTGCTGGCCAGGACGGCCCCGAGCACGAGCGCCATGCTGCCCGGCAGCGGCGTGACCGCCCGCGCGACGGCGGCGACGGCGGCGGCCGAGGCGAGCACCAGGCCGGTGGCCAGCACCGCGACCGGCCGCCACACCGCCCGCAGGTCCCGCAGCGGCAGCTCCTGCCCGGCTGCGTACAGCAGCGGCGGCAGCACCACCAGACTCACGATCTCGGGCGTGACCTCGACCCGGGGCACGCCCGGGACCAGGCCGGCGGCAAGCCCGGCCACCACCAGCAGCGACGGGGCGGGCACGCGCAGCCGCCCGGCGAACGCCGCGACCACTGTCGCGAGCACGACCAGGGCAAGGATGATCTCAACGCTGCGCATGCCGGCCTCCAGTGTCTGGCTCTGTCGCCGACCAGGCTTCCCGGCACACCGCCTCCAAGGATACCCGGAGGCCGGTCCTGGCCCGGGGTCTGCGACCTGCCGCTTACCGCTGGAGCGCCGGCCAGGGCGGCCCTGGCCTGGCCGGCGAGGCCGACGGCGACCGGCCGCTGCTCCAGCGTCGGCCGGGCCTGCTGGCCGGGGGTGAGCAGGAGCCGGCCCATCAGCAGGCCGTCGGCCTCGGCCAGCAGCTCGGTATCCCGGCCCGGAGGCAGCCCGCGCGTCTGGCTTCGCCGTCGGCGCGCTCGTCGGCATAGCCCGGCCAGCCAGGCGCTGGCCGGCCCTGGCAGCGCAGTCCTGCCCAGGCAGCGAGGCCGAACGCGCCGCCCTGGATGAGGATGAACAGGCCGAGGGCGATCAGCACGACCGGGTGCGCGATGTGCCCCCAGCGGCCGATGACGCCGGCGACGGCGGGGCGGGTGGCGAAGAACCAGCCGGCGGCGCACCAGACGCCGACTAGGACCAGGAATACCACAGCGTAGACGGCGACCCCCGCGACCCCGCTCCTGGCGAAGACCGGCAGGTAGACGCCGATGTTGTCGCTGCCGTTGGCGAAGGTGACGGCGGCGACCTGCAGCGGGTGCGGGCCGTCCTGCCTGTCCTGGCGCTCCTCGCCGTCGCCGTCGCGCTTGTGGTCTTTCCGCGCCTGCCAGGCGGCCCGCAGGCCCAGGGCCAGCGGCAGGAACTCGAGGTAGGCGATGGCGGACCCGGGCAGGAAGGTGGCGCCGTAGGCGGCGGCGGTAACGGCCAGCAGCACGGTAAAGCCGAGGTACTGCCCGGCCGTGATCCGCCTGGCCGCGCCGCGCTGCCCGGCGCTGCGGCCGAAGAACAGCGACAGCACCAGGATGTCATCGACGTTCGTCACGGCGAACAGCCCAGCCGCCCCCGCGACGATGCCGGCGTTCGCGCCCGCAAGCCTTTCAGCCCCGTAAGGACTTTCAGGCCCGTAACGAAGGGCCTGCGCGGTGTCGCCGCACGGCCGCCGCTCACCCCGGCGCGGAATTTGTCAAGTCAAGTGAGACATCAGGCCACTTGCGTGCTCTGTGGTGAGTTGAGTGGTTTGTTGATCCACGCCCGGGCGGGCATCTCGCGCGGCCGGGGCGGCCGATGGAACCGCTCGGGGTGTGCCTGGTAGGCA
>DASUBV010000280.1:0-59660 GCA_035763085.1 Streptosporangiaceae bacterium
GCGGCGACGCTGAGCGCGAGTGTCACCACGTCGGCTACGGCGCGCTGTACACCCGCCGCCGCCGGTCCTCGGTTATCTAGCAGTACTCAGCTAACCTGCGGCTAGCGAGATGGAAGCGGGGCTGCATGCTCGGGGGGTGCAGCCCCGCTTTCGCGTGCCTGGCCTAAGGTAGCCATCATGAGCGAGCGGGCATGACCGATAGCACTGCCTACCCGCAGCCGGCCACGCCGGCGTTCCTGTTCGACCTGGACGGCACGCTCATCGACAGCGTGTACCAGCACGTGATCGCCTGGCGGGAGGCGCTGTCCGGGGCCGGGATCGACCTGTCGGTGTGGCGCATCCACCGGCGCATCGGGATGAGCGGCGGGCTGTTCATGGCCGCGCTGATCCGGGAGACCGGCATCAGGCTGTCCGCGGCCGACGCCGACTCGCTGCAGACCGCCCACGCCCGCGAGTACCTGAAGCTGGCCGAGTCGGTCCGGCCGCTGCCGGGCGCTGCCGAGCTGCTGGCCACGCTGACCGCCCGCGGCGTGCGCTGGGCCATCGCCACCAGCGGCCGCCGCGCCACCGCCCAGCACGCGCTGGAGCTGCTGGGCCTGGCGCCCGGCGCGCCGATGATCACCCGCGACGTCGTGGCGCACGCCAAGCCTGACCCGGACCTGTTCCTGGCCGCCGCCGCGCTGCTCGACGCTGACCCGGCGAGCTGCTACGTGGTCGGCGACAGCGTCTGGGACCTGCTGGCGGCCCGCCGGGCCGGGGCCATCGGGGTGGGCCTGATGTCGGGCGGCTACGGCCGCGAGGAACTCGAGCGGGCCGGGGCCTACCGGGTGTACTCCGACCCGGCCGACCTGCTCGCCCGCGCCGACGAACTCGGCGTGCGCGACCCCGATATCTACGGCTGACGCCGCGGCCCGCACCTGGGCCCGCCCGGTACCGCTGACGCGGTCCCGCCTGGCCCGCGCCTGAGGCCCGCGCGCCCGCGCGCCGCCTGCGCGGCGGGCCTGCCTCCAGCTAGTCCCCGGCTTTCTCGATCACCTTCGGCGGGCGCTGCCCGGCTTCCGGCAGGCCCGTGCATGGACCGCGTTAGGAGTCCTCGCGGGCCCGCATAGATCGCGCAAGGGCCGGCATCTCGCCAGGTCAGACGGAGCTTAACTGGCTGAGCTACTGGTATGCGCAGCCGAGGAGGCGCCATGCTCGACCTGGCTTACATCGGCCTGACGATTCTCGTTTTCGTCGCGCTTTTCCTCCTGGTGAAGGGGGTCGAGCGCGTTGAGCGCTGAGAACCTGACCGGCCTGATCGCCGGCATCCTGCTGGTCATTTACCTGTTCGCGGCTCTCGTGCTCCCCGAGCGGTTCTGATGAGCAGCACGCTCGCGGGCTGGCTCCAGCTGCTCCTCCTGGTGGCTGCGCTAGCCGCCTGCCATGTCCCGCTGGGCAACTACATGGCCCGCATATTCGGGGGGCCAGCGGGATCGTCGCCGGGTGATAGCGCCACCAGCAACCGTGACTGGCGGGTGGAGCGCGGCATCTACAAGATCATCGGCGTTGACTCCGCCGCCGACCAGAAGTGGTCGGCCTACCTGCGCAGCGTCCTGGCGTTCTCGCTGGTCAGCGTGCTGTTCCTGTACCTGCTCGAGCGGGTGCAGCACTACCTGCTGCTATCCCTGGGGATGGCCAGCGTCCCGCCGGCACTGGCGTTCAACACCGCCGCCTCGTTCGTGACGAACACCAACTGGCAGAACTACTCCGGCGAGTCGACCATGGGCTACCTGGTCCAGATGGGCGGCCTGGCGGTGCAGAACTTCCTGTCCGCCGCGGTCGGCCTGGTCGTCGCGGTGGCGCTGGTGCGCGGCTTCATCCGGTCCCGGACCGACAAGCTCGGCAACTTCTGGGTGGACCTGACCCGGGCCACCGTACGGCTACTGCTGCCGCTGGCCGTACTTGGCGCCATCGTGCTGATGGCGGCCGGCGTGGTGGACAACTTCAGCGCCGCGCACACCGTGACCACGCTGGCCCACGGCCACCAGACCATTGTCGGCGGCCCGGTCGCGTCCCAGGAAGTCATCAAGGAGATGGGAAACAACGGCGGCGGCTTCTACAACGCCAACTCGGCGCACCCCTTCGAGAACCCGAACCCGTTCACCAACTGGTTCGAGATCTTCCTGATCCTGCTCATCCCGTTCGCCGCCCCGCGCATGTTCGGCAAGATGGTCAGGGACACCCGGCAGGGCTACGCGCTGCTGGCCGTCATGGTGGTCATCTGGCTCGCCGCGGTCGGCGGGATCAGCTTCTTCGAGGCGCAGGGCGCCGGGCTGGCCCCGCAGCTCGCGCACGGCGCGATGGAAGGCAAGAACGTCGCGTTCGGCGCGCCGGGCTCGTCGCTGTTCGCCGCCTCGACCACGACCACCTCGACCGGCGCGGTGAACTCGTTCCACGACTCCTTCACGGCCTTCGGCGGCGGCATCACGCTGTTCGACATGGCCCTGGGCGAGGTCGCGCCCGGCGGCATCGGTGCCGGGCTGTACGGCCTGCTGATCCTGGCCATCGTGACGGTCTTCGTGGGCGGGCTGATGGTCGGGCGCACGCCGGAGTACCTGGGCAAGAAGATCCGGCCGGCCGAGATGAAGTACGCGGCGCTCTACCTGCTGGCCACGCCGATGCTGGTGCTGGCCGGGGCGGGCCTGTCCATCGCGATGAAGACGCCGCAGAACTCGATCCTGAACCCGGGCCCGCACGGCCTGACGGAGGTCTTGTACGCCTTCACCTCCATGGCCAACAACAACGGCTCGGCGTTCGCGGGCCTGACCACGGCCACGGACTGGTACAACACGGCCGGCGGCGTGGTGATGCTGCTCGGCCGGTTCGCGCCGATGGTCTTCGCGCTGGGCCTGGCCGGCTCGCTGGCCCGCCAGCAGCCCGTGCCAGCCAGCGTCGGCACCCTCGACACCCACCGGCCGCTGTTTGTCGGGATGCTCGTCGGCGTGGTGCTCGTCCTGGTCGGCCTGACCTATTTCCCCGCGCTCGCCCTGGGCCCGTTCGCAGAAGGGCTGCACTGACATGTCGGTGACGACAACCCCCGAGGCGCCGGACACCGCCGCGCGGGCGGCTCCCGCAGCGCGCCACCGGGTCGGCGGGGGCCTGCTGGACCCCCGGATGCTGTGGAAATCGGCCCCGGACGCGGTCCGGAAGCTGGACCCGCGGGTCCAGCTCAGGAACCCGGTCATGTTCGTGGTCGAGGCAGGCGCCGTGCTCACGACCGGCACCGCCATTGCCAGGCCGTCGATCTTCAACTGGACCATCGTGGCCTGGCTGTGGCTGACGGTCCTCTTCGCCAACCTGGCCGAGGCGGTGGCCGAGGGCCGCGGCAAGGCCCAGGCCGAGTCCCTGCGCCGGACCAAGCGCGAGACGGTCGCCCGGCGGCTGCTGGACTGGCTGCCAGGAGCGGTCAGACCACGCGAGGAGCAAGTGCCGGGCACCCAGCTAACCCTCGGCGACTACGTGGTGGTCGAGGCAGGCGAGACCATTCCGGGCGACGGTGACGTCGTCGAGGGCGTCGCGTCGGTCGACGAGTCGGCCATCACCGGCGAGTCGGCCCCGGTCATCCGCGAGTCGGGCGGCGACCGCTCGGCCGTCACCGGCGGCACCAGGGTGCTGTCCGACCGGATCGTCGTGCAGATCACCTCCAAGCCGGGCGAGACCTTCATCGACCGGATGATCGCCCTGGTCGAAGGGGCCCGGCGGCAGAAGACGCCGAACGAGATCGCGCTGAACATCATGCTGGCCTCGCTGACGGTCATCTTCCTGCTGGCCGTCATTACCCTGCAGCCCATGGCGTTCTACTCCCGGGCGCCGCAGACACTGGTCGTCCTTGTCGCGCTGACGGTCGCGCTGATCCCCACCACCATCGGCGCCCTGCTGTCGGCCATCGGCATCGCCGGGATGGACCGGCTGGTCCAGCGCAACGTGCTGGCCATGTCGGGCCGCGCGGTCGAGGCCGCCGGCGACGTGGACACCCTGCTGCTGGACAAGACCGGCACCATCACCATCGGCAACCGGCAGGCCGCCGAGTTCCTGCCGGTGGACGGCGTCCGGGCCAGCGAGCTGGCCGATGCGGCCCAGCTGTCCAGCATGGCCGACTACACCCCAGAGGGCCGCTCCATCGTGGTGCTGGCCAAGGAGTCCTGCGGCCTGCGCGAGCGCCAAGAGGGCGAGCTGCAGGGCGCGGAGTTCGTGGAGTTCACCGCGCAGACGCGGATGAGCGGCATCGACCTGGCCGACGGCCGGCAGGTGCGCAAGGGGGCGTCCGCCTCGGTCCGGCAGTGGATCCGCGACAACGGCGGCACCCCGCCGGACGAGCTCGGAGCCATGGTGGATGGCATCTCCGGGGTCGGCGGGACGCCGCTGGTCGTCGCGGAGCGGGCCAACGGCACCGCGCGGGCGCTGGGCGTGATCTACCTCAAGGACATCGTCAAGGAGGGGATCGCCGAGCGGTTCGCCGAGATGCGCAAGATGGGCATCCGGACCGTCATGATCACCGGCGACAACCCGCTGACCGCCCGGGCCATCGCGGCGGAGTCCGGCGTGGACGACTTCCTGGCCGAGGCGACACCCGAAGACAAGATGGCCCTGATCAGGAAGGAGCAGGAAGGCGGGCGGCTGGTCGCGATGACCGGCGACGGCACCAACGACGCGCCGGCGCTGGCTCAGGCCGACGTCGGAGTGGCCATGAACACCGGGACCTCGGCCGCCAAGGAGGCCGGGAACATGGTGGACCTGGACTCCAACCCGACCAAGCTCATCGAGATCGTGGAGATCGGCAAGCAGCTGCTCATCACCCGCGGCGCGCTGACCACCTTCTCGATCACCAATGACGTGGCCAAGTACTTCGCCATCATCCCGGCCATGTTCCAGGGCGTGATCCCCGGCCTGGCCAGGCTCAACATCCTGGGCCTGCACAGCCCGGACTCGGCGATCACCTCGGCGATCATCTTCAACGCGCTGATCATCGTGGCGCTGATCCCGCTGGCGCTGCGCGGCGTCCGGTACCGGCCCTCGTCGGCGGCGGCCATGCTGCGCCGCAACCTGTGGATCTACGGCGCGGGCGGCCTGATCATCCCGTTCGCCGGGATCAAGCTCATCGACCTCCTCATCCAGTTCATCCCCGGATTGAGTTGACCTGACATGAATCGCCTTCCCGGCATTGTCACGCAGCACATCGCCGCGCTGCGCGCCCTGCTCCTGTTCACCGTGATTCTCGGCATCGCCTACCCGCTGCTGATGGTCGGCATCGGGCAGGCCGCATTCCATCACCAGGCCAACGGCTCCCCGGTCAGCTACCACGGCCGGGTCGTGGGGTCCAGCCTGCTGTGCCAGGAGTTCGCTGACGCCCAGGGCAGCCCGCTGCCGCAGTACTTCCAGCCCAGGCCGTCCAGCGCGACCAGCGGCGACAAGAACGACTCCGGCTGCGACCCCGGCTTCTCCGCTGCCTCCAACCTCGGGCCGAATAACCCCGAGCTGGTGGCGCTGATCCGGCAGCGGCAGAAGCAGTACGCTGCGCTGAACCACGTGCCGGTCTCGGCCATCCCGCCGGACGCGGTCACGGCCTCGGCCTCCGGGCTCGACCCCTACATCTCACCGCGGAACGCCGCCCTGCAGGTGGACCGGGTCGCGGCGGCCCGGCACGTCAGCCCCTCCCAGGTGCGCGTACTGGTCCAGGCCAGCACCGAGGGCCGCACGCTGGGCTTCCTCGGCGAGCCGCGGGTCAACGTGCTGATGCTGAACATCGCCCTCAATGACCAGTACCCGGCCTGACCGGGCCCGGCAAGGGCGACCGGTACCGGCCCTGACGTCGTGATCTATCTTCGGCTAGAGCGAGCCGGCCGGCGGGACGCCACCTGAGCCCGCGCCGGCCGGCACCGCCTGGCCCGCAGAGGAACATCAGTGAGCAGCAGTACATATCCAGACGCACCGGACAGCGCGGCTAACCCGCGTCCCGCGAGCGCGACCCCGCGCGGCGAGCTGCGCATCTACCTTGGCTCGGCGGCCGGGGTCGGCAAGACCTTCGCCATGCTCAACGAGGGTCACCGGCGAGCCGAGCGCGGCACTGACGTGGTCATCGCGTTTGTCGAGACCCACGGCCGCGCGCAGACCGAGGCGCAGATCGGCGACCTGGAGGTCATCCCCCGGGCTCAGGTGGCTTACCGCGGCACCTACTTCGAGGAGATGGACCTGGCGGCGGTCCTCGCCCGGCGGCCCGAGGTGGCGCTGGTCGATGAGTTCGCGCACACCAACGTGCCGGGCAGCGCCAACGAGAAGCGCTGGCAGGACGTGGAGCAGCTGCTGGCCGCCGGCATCGACGTGATCTCCAACGTCAACATCCAGCACCTGGAGTCGCTGAACGACGTCGTGGAAAAGATCACCGGCGTGCCGCAGCGCGAGACCGTGCCCGACGCCGTGGTCCGGGCGGCCGGCCAGGTCGAGCTGGTCGACATGACACCGGAGGCGCTGCGCCGGCGGATGGCGCACGGCAACATCTACCGCGCCGAGAAGGTCGACGCGGCCCTCACGCACTACTTCCGGATCGGCAACCTGACGGCGCTGCGCGAGCTCGCGCTGCTGTGGCTGGCCGACAAGGTCGATGAGGGGCTGCAGCGCTACCGCGCCGCGCATGACATCCAGGGCACCTGGGAGGCGCGCGAGCGGGTCGTCGTCGCGCTCACCGGCGGCCCCGAGGGCGAGACGCTGATCCGCCGGGCGGCCCGGATCGCGGCCCGGTCGTCCGGCGGCGACCTGCTGGCCGTGCACGTGACCCGCTCGGACGGCCTGACCGGGGCCAGCCCCGGGGCGCTGGCTGCCCAGCGCCGGCTGGCCGAGTCGCTGGGCGGCACCTATCACCAGGTCGTCGGCGAGAACGTGCCGGACGCGCTGCTCAGCTTCGCCCGCGCCGAGAACGCCACCCAGCTGGTGCTGGGCGCCAGCCGCCGCAGCTGGCTGTCGTCGCTGCTGACCGGGCCGGGGGTCAGCATGCGCACGATCCGCGACTCCGGTGACATCGACGTGCACATCGTCACCCACTCGCAGATGGGCCGCGGCCGGGGCTTGCCGCGCCGCGATGGCGGCCTGCCGCTGCGCCGGCGACTGCTGGGCTACGTGCTGGCAGCCGTCCTGGCACCGGTCCTGACCCTGGTGCTCACCCAGCTGCGCGATCAGGTGAACCTGACTAGCGACGTGCTGCTGTTCCTGGTGGCCGTGATCTCGGTCGCCCTGGTCGGCGGGTTCATCCCGGCAGTCCTGGAGGCGCTCGCCGGGTCGCTGCTGCTGAATTACTACTTCACGCCGCCGATTCACCTGTTCACCATCGCCGAGGCCAACAACGTGCTGGCGCTGATCATCTTCGTGGCGGTCGGGCTGACCGTCAGCCAGATCGTGGACCGCGCGGCGCGGCGCTCCAAGCAGGCCGCCCGGGCCAGCGCCGAGTCCGAGCTGCTGGTCACCACGGCCGGCAGCGTGCTGCGCGGGCAGCAGGCGCTCGCCGCGGTGCTGAACCGGGTCCGGGAGGCATTCGGGATGGACTCGGTGACCCTGCTGGAGCTCAGCGCCGCGCCAGCCGGCGGCGACGGCACGGCGGACGGGCAGCGATCCCGGGCCGGGCGGTGGGCGGCGGCCGCCACTGGCCGGGCGCCTGGCCAGTGGACGGCCGTGGCCACCGCCGGTGACCAGCCGGTCGGCTCGCCCGGCGCGGCGGACGCCGAGGTCCCGGTGACTGGCGACCTCGTGCTCGCCCTGCGCGGCCGGCCGCTGGCCGCTGCCGACCGGCGGGTGCTAGGGGCGTTCGCCGCCTACGCGGCCACGGCGCTGGAGCAGGAACGGCTGACGGCCGAGGCCGAGGCGGCCCGGCCGATCGCCGCGGCCGACCGGATGCGCACGGCGCTGCTCGCCGCCGTCAGCCATGACCTGCGCACCCCGCTGGCCTCGGCCAAGGCCGCTGTCACCAGCCTGCGCGCCACCGACGTGCAGTGGGCCGAGGACGACCGCGACGAGCTGCTGGCCACGGCCGACGAGTCTCTCGACAAGCTGGCTCACCTTGTCGATAACCTGCTCGACATGAGCAGGCTGCAGGCGGGCGCGCTGGCGGTCTTCCCGCGGGCCGCCGACCTGGCCGAGATCGTCGCCCGGTCGCTGGATGACCTGGGCCCGGCCGGGCGCATCGTCGAGGTGGCCATTCCCGAGGGGCTGCCCGAGGTCGCCGTCGACCCGGGGATCCTGGAACGGGTCATCGCCAACCTGACCGCCAACGCGCTGCGCTACGCCCCTGCCGGGTCGCCGCCCGTACTCAGCGGCAGTGCCCTGCTGGGCCGGGTGGAACTGCGGGTCATCGACCGCGGGCCGGGCATCCCCGCCGAGGACTGGACCAGGATGTTCGTGCCGTTCCAGCGCCTCGGTGATACCGACAACACCACGGGGGTCGGCCTGGGCCTGGCCCTGTCCCGCGGGCTGACCGAGGCCATGGGCGGCACCCTGGAGCCGGAAGACACGCCGGGCGGCGGGCTGACGATGACCCTGTCGCTGCCCGCGGTGCCCGGCCCGGCCGGGACCCCGGCCGCCGCCAGCCGGCATGACCACGGGCTGTAGATGACAACGACCGTGCTCGTCGTCGACGACGAGCCGCAGATCCTCCGGGCGCTGCGGATCAACCTGCGAGTCCGGCACTACGACGTGCGGGTTGCCCCGAACGCGGCCCGGGCGCTGGAGATGGCCGCCAGGCACCCGCCCGACCTGGTGATCCTCGACCTCGGGCTGCCCGACCTGGACGGGGTGGAGGTCATCCAGGGCCTGCGCGGCTGGACGGACGCGCCGATCATCGTGCTGTCGGGCCGCGCCGACAGCAGCGACAAGGTCGAGGCGCTGGACGCCGGCGCCGACGACTACGTCACCAAGCCGTTCAGCATGGACGAGCTGCTGGCCCGGATGCGCGCGGTCGTCCGGCGGCAGGGCGGCGACGGCGACCTGCCGCAGGTCCGCCTGGGCGACCTGGTGGTCGACCTGGCGGCCAAGCGGGTCATCCGCGGCCCGGACGGCCCGGACGTGCGGCTGACGCCGACCGAGTGGCACCTGCTGGAGGTGCTGCTGCGCTCGCCGGGCAAGCTGCTCACCCAGCAGCAGCTGCTCGCCGAGGTCTGGGGCCCTGGCTACAGCGACGCGACCGGCAACCTGCGCCTGTACATGGCGCAGCTGCGGCGCAAGCTGGAGCCCGATCCGGCTCGTCCGCGCTGGCTGCTGACCGAGCCTGGCATGGGGTACCGCTTTCAGCCCGACCCCGGGTAGATCCCAGCCCGGCTCCGGCCAGCTCCCAGCCGCCGGGCCAGCTCCAGTTAAACCGCAGGTAATGGCGGCAGGGGCACTCGACAAGCGGGCGGAGACCTCCGCTAATCTCGGCCAAATGCAGTTACTCTTGGTGATCGCATCTCTGCACATAGTCACTTGCGGCTCCCCTGGCGCGAGCCGCCAGGCCCGGCCGTACTGCGCCAGGAGGCTCCCCGCGCTGCCGCCGCCCGCCCGGCGACGGGCCGGGAAACGGACACTCTGCTTCTGACTGCGGCACGCTCCTGCCCGCCCTGAACAGCGCGGTGCCCGCGCGAAAGGATTGCCGATGAGCTACCGGAGTTCCCGGCCGGCCCGCGCCCTGGCGGCGGGCTGCCTGCTGACGGCCGGGGCGCTGCTGGCCGGCACCGCCGGAGCCGACGCGGCATCCGCCGCCGCGACCGCGGGCTCTCCTGCGTTAGCCGCAGCGGCCACCGCGGGGCCGGCCGCCCGGCCCTGGCAGACGGTGACCTACCGGGGCATCCGGCTGAAGGTGCCCGCATCGTGGCCGGTGATCAGCCTGACCCGGCACCCGGACGCCTGCCCGCGCCTGGACGTGCACGCGGTGTACCTGGGCACACCCGGGCCGGACCCGTCGTGCCCGGCGGGCCTGCAGGGCAAGACCACGGCCGTGGCCCTGACCCCGGTCAGCCCGGCCGGGCCCGACCTTCGCCAGGCGACCCGCCCGGCCAGGATCGGCGGCCGGCCCGCGCAGACCAACGCCAACGCCGCGATCACCCACACGATCATCGACATCCTGCCGTCGGCCGGGGTGGAGGTGAGCCTGTCGTATGGCCGCAGCCCGGCCCTGGCCCGGTCCATCCAGTCCACCATCACCATCACCGGCCGGGCCGCCGCGGCGCCGGCCGGGCCGGAGGCGATCACCCCGGCCGCGATCAAGCCCGCCGCCCCGCAGGCCGGCGTGGTGAAGGGTCCCGGCTTTGACACCTGCGCGGCCCCGTCGGCGGCAACCATGAAGCACTGGCTGGCCTCCCCGTACCGCTCGGTGGGCATCTACATCGGCGGGGTCAACCGGGCCTGCTCCCAGGCCAGCCTGACACCCGCCTGGATCCGCGCCATCCAGGCCCAGGGCTGGCACTACTTCCCGTTCTATGTCGGCTTGCAGGCGCCCTGCATCGCGGCCTCGGGCAACGCCCGGATCAGCCCGGCCAGGGCGGCGGCGCAGGGCCGGGCCGCCGCCAGCGACGCCGTCGCCCAGGCCGCCGACCTGGGCATCCCGGCAGGCACGCCGATCATCTTCGACATGGAGGCCTACCGCGGCGGCTGCACCGGCACCGTCACCACGTTCCTGTCGGCCTGGGACAGCCAGCTGCACGCGCGCGGCTACGTGGCCGGCATCTACGAGTCGTTCTCCAACATCTCCGACCTGGTCAGCGCGGCCGGCCAGATGACCGAGCCCGACATCATCCACTACGCCGACTGGGACGGCCACGCCACGACCAGCAGCTCCTACATGCCGTCCGGGATGTGGACCAGCCACCAGCGCATTCACCAGTACAAGGGCGGCCACAACGAGACCTACGGCGGCACCACGGTCAACATCGACAACGACCAGCTGGACGTCACGCTGAGCGGCACCCCGCCCGGCGGCGGCACCGGGGGCAGCCAGCTGCGGCCCGCCTTCCGGATCGCCGTCGCGCTCAACGCCAACACCACAGCCGAGTGGTTCGCCCGGGCAGCCAACGGCACGATCCGGCACAACTACCAGCACCCGGTGGGGACGACGAGCTGGTCGGCCACCCGGGCGGTGGGCAACTCGCCCGGGAACCTGGCGGGTAACCCGGCCGTGACGGCCAACCCCGACGGCAGCCTGACCCTGTTCACCCGGACCCGGTCCGGCACGATCACCCATGCCTGGCAGCAGGACGGCGCCCCCAACGACTGGCAGTGGGGCGGGGCGGTCGGCGGCGGGCAGCCGCCGGCCGGCGCCACGGGCAGCCCCGGCGCGATCCGGATGCCCGGCGGCGCGGTGGCGGTGTTCGCCGGCACCAGGGGCGGCAGCCTGGCCTGGACCCGGCAGCGCTCGCCCGGCAGCAACTCCAGCTGGACCGCCTGGGCCGGCCTGGGCGGCAGCTGCGCCAGCACGCCGGTGCCGTTCGTGGTCAGCGGCCGGAAGATGGCGGTGTTCTGCCGGACCGCCGGCGGCCGGCTGGCCGTCAGGGAGCAGAGCCAGGGCACCTGGGGCGGCTGGACGACCATCAGCGGCGGGCCGGGCAGGCTGACCGGGATGCCCGCGGTGGTTGCCGGAGACAACGGCCAGGCCGAGGTGTTCGCGCGGGCCAGCTCAGGCCAGCTGGCCTATGCCTGGCAGCCGGCCGGCGGCGCCGGCTGGAGCTGGGGCAGCTCGCCAGCCGGGAGCACGAAGATCAAGAACTCACCCACGGCCGTGCCGTGGCCCGGCGGCGGCACCGCAGTCATGGCCCAGCAGCGCGACGGCCAGCTCGGTTACGCCGTCCAGGAGGGCAGCGGCGCCGCGGGCTGGGGCACCTGGATGCCGCTGAGCAGCCACATGCTGGGCTCCCCCACGGCCTGGGTCAACGCCGGCGGTCAGCCCGAGGTGGCGATCCTGACCAGCCAGCGGAAGATCGCCGTCTCCGTCTTCGCCGACAGCCAGTGGAGTGCCTGGACCCGGCTGGGCGGCGGGTACTGAGCCGGCCGGGCCGGCCCGGCTCGCTAAGCCCTGTCCGGCAGATCGCGGCTAACGGTCGCCAGCAGGTGCGTAACCAGGGGGTTCTGGTCGATCCTGCGCCAGGCGACGGCGACTCGCGTGCGGGTGGTGCCGGGCTCGATCCTGCGGAAGGCGACGCCTTTGAGGCGGATGCGCCGGATGCTCGCCGGCGCCAGGGAGACGCCCAGGCCAGTTCCCACGAGCGCGCATACGGTCTGCCACTCCACCGCGTGCTGGGCTATCCGCGGGGTGAAGCCCGCTGCGGTGCACAGGCCGGTGATCTGGTCGTGCAGCTGCGGGCCGGCCGTGCGGGGCAGCAGCACGAAGGGCGAGTCCGCCAGCTGCGCGAGCTGCACGGCCGGCTGGGCGGCTAGCTGGCAGGTGGCCGGCAGGACGGCCACGAAGGGCTCGCTCACTACCGTCCGGAAACAGAGCTCCGCCTCGGCGTCGGGGGGCTCGCGCAGCAGGCCGATGTCGATGGTCTTGTCGTGCAGGGCGGCGAGCTGCGGCACAGTGGTCATCTCGCGGATATCCAGATGCACGCCGGGGAACCGCTGCCCGAAGATGCGCAGCAGGCCGGGCAGGATGGTCAGCGCGAGGGAGGCGGCGAACCCGATTCGCAGGCGGCCGGCCCGGCCGCTGCCGACAGCCCGGGCCGCCACCAGGCCGTCCGCCAGGCCGGTCAGGGCCCGCCGGGCGGCGGGGAGCAGCTCGCGGCCTGCCGGGGTGAGCGTGACGCGGCCGGGCTCGCGGCTGAACAGCGCGTGGCCGACCTTGTCCTCCAGACGGCGGATCTGCTGGCTCAGCGGCGGCTGGGCGATGCCCAGGCGGTCGGCCGCGTGGCCGAAGTGGAGTTCCTCGGCGAGCACGACGAAGGCGTGCAGCTGCGGGAGAGAGAGTTCGGGACGCTCCATACGCTCACAGATATCAGGCCATGCCGTCCGCTGTATTAGACGTATCTGTGCCAGTACCTTTAGCGTTCGGCGCATGACACAGCGACGCGCGATCTTCAGCGGCTCGGCCTTCGAGGAGCAGATCGGTTATGCCCGTGCCGTGGTGGACGGCGACTGGGTGCATGTGTCCGGGACGACCGGGTTCGATTACACGTCCATGACGATCTCCGACGACGTCGTGGAGCAGGCCGGGCAGTGCCTGCGCAACATCGGGACCGCACTGGCCGAGGCGCAGTGCACCTTCGCCGACGTGGTGCGGGTGCGCTACCTGCTGCCCGACCGCGAGGACTTCGAGCCCTGCTGGCCGGTCCTGCGCCGCTACTTCGGCGACGTCCGGCCGGCCGCCACCATGCTCACGTGCGGTCTCGCCGACCCCCGGATGAAGATCGAGATAGAGGTGTACGCGCGACGGGCCACTGCGTAGCAGCCCGACCGGACAGGCTTAGGCCGGCCGGTCCTTCCGGGGCAGCTTGCTGACCACCGCGTCGTAGGACACGTCGATGGCCTCCCGGATCTCCTCGTCCGGGATGGTGGCGCCGACGCGCAGTGTGTTCCAGCCAGAGCGGCCGATGTAGGCCACCACCGAGGCATCCTGCGGGTAGCGGGCCAGCCACTCATCGGCCACGTCCCGCGTCGCGCCGCACTTCACGCCCACCGACAGGCCAGGCTCCGACCCGGTGAAGGCGAAGATCTTGCTACCGACCTTGGCCACGACGTCGCCCTCCCAGGGCTCATCGCGCCACGCGCCCGGCTTGGCCAGGCAGTAGTCCAGCAGCTCATCGCGGGTCACCGGGCCATCCTCCCAGTTTTCACCAGCGCCTGCTGAGGCCAGGAACGACCGGGGGCCGGCGCCCGGCCCGCTGGGATGGCCGGCGAGCACGGGGCGCCCGTCGCTAGGGCTTCCAGGGGGTGGCCCCCGGGACCAGCTGCCCGCTCCCGGCCAGGTAGGTCAGCCGGTAGCGCAGCCGGCAGGTCGCCACGTGGGTGGTGCCGCGGCGGACCGCCCGGTCCAGCACGCCGCCCCGCTGGTTGAACAGCACCCGCAGGTAGACCCTGGCCGGCTGCACTTCCGGGATCAGCACGACGATCCGCCGGGCGGTCTCGGTGGCCTCCAGGTCCCGCAGGTAGGCGACGATAGGCGGGCCCAGCGACCGGTGCCGGGTCACCAGCGTGATCAGCGGCACGTCCGGGTGCCAGTCCTGCCAGCGCTGGCGGAACAGGGCCTGCGCCTCCTCGTCGGTGTGATCGGTATAGCTGACCGTGATGGCGCGGACCTCATCACCGAGCGACAGCGCCGCCGAGACGGCCTCCTCGACCAGCCGGGACATGCCCCGGACCGGCACGATGACCAGCGACTCCACCTTGCGCGGCGGCCCCGGCTGCTGGCCCAGGCGCAGCACGAGGCCGATCCGCTCATAGGTGACGCTGATCCGGTGGAACAGCAGCACCAGCAGCGGCACCACGATGACCACCAGCCAGGCGCCCTCGGTGAACTTGCTGAAGAGCTCGATGCCCAGGGCGATGAGGGTGAACACCGCCCCGATGCCGTTGATCGTCGCCCGCCGCTCCCAGCCAGGGCCGCCGCGCTCGCGCCAGTGCCGCACCATTCCGGTCTGCGACAAGGTGAACCCGACGAACACCCCGATGGCGAATAGCGGCACCAGGGCCTGGGTGTCCCCGCGTGCGGCCACCAGCAGCAGCCCCGCGGCCACCGCCAGGACCCCGATGCCGTACCGGTGCACCTGCCGGTCAGCGCGCAGGAAGAACAGGTGCGGCAGGAAGTTGTCGGTGGCCAGCAGCGAGGCCAGCACCGGCAGCCCGCCGAACGAGGTGTTGGCCGCCAGGCTGAGCAGGATCGTCGTGATCATCTGCACCGCGTAGAAGGCGACGTTGTGGCCCAGCGACGCGGCCGTCAGCTGGGCGAGCACCGTCTGGGTCGCGGTGGGCGTGATATCGAACCTGCGGATTCCGATGGCCAGGCCGATGAGCATGGTGCCGAGCAGGATGCCCAGCCACATCTCGGTGTGCTGGGCACGCCGCACGCTGGGCGCGCGGAACTGGGGCACGGCGTTGGCGATCGCCTCCACGCCGGTCAGCGCGCTGCAGCCGGAGGCGAACGAGCGCAGCACGAGCAGCAGGCCGACCGTCTCGGTCGCCGATGGCAGCTGATGCGACACCGCGACCGCCGGATGGGAGCGCAGCAGCCCGCCGAGGATGACCGCGTAGATGGCGACGATGAAGATCACGGTCGGGGTGATCAGCAGCCGCGCTGACTCGGCCGCGCCCCACAGGTTGGCGGCGGTGATCGCAGCCAGGATGACCAGGCAGATCACCACCCGGTCGCCGTACAGCCCGGGGAAGGCCGAGACCAGTGCCTCGACGCCGGCCGACACGCCGACGGCAGCGTTCAGGATGTAGTCGACTACCAGCGAGCCTGCGGCTATCAGGCTGGGCGTGCGGCCCAGGTGCGCCTTGGCCACGGCGTACGCGCCCCCGCCCGCCGGAAAGGCCTCGATGACCTGCCGGTAGGAGATGACCAGGACCGAGAGCAGGACGACGATCGCGACAGTAACCGGAAGGGTGTAATCCAGCGCGGCCACGCCGGCCGTCATCAAGACGATGACGATGGCCTCCGGGCCGTAGGCCACCGACGACAGCGCGTCTAAGGACAGGGCAGCCAGGCCCTCAAGAGCGGTCAGCCGGTGCTTCTCGGCCGCCGGATCGTCACCGGGCTCCGGGCCGCCCCCGGCCGCAACCCCCGGCGGGCGCCAGGTCCCGTTGCCCCCCGCCGCTGATCCAGCGCTCATGACGACTCATGAAAGCACAGTCGAACTTCGGCAACGGCCCGACGCGCACGGCAGCCCGGTACGGGTAACGGGAAAGCGCGGCGCCAGGAAAGCGCTGCTCAGCGAGTCCGGGGCGAATGACGCACCCCGATCGAGACGGGCCTAAAGCTTGACGACAATCAGCGCCAGCACGGCCAGCACGATGGCGACCAGCACCACGATGCCTGCCAGGCGGCCGACGCTGCGGCCGGACGCCTTCATGTCCCAGGGCGCCGCATCGTCGGCAGCCTGCTCGGCGGCGAACGCCCGGAACTGAGCGGTGTTGGCCGACGCATCGGGGGTCGTACGGAACTCACCGGTGGTCATCGGACGCCCGGTGCCGGGGTAGTCGTCACGCTCTGACATGCGCAAGACTGTAGCCGATCAGGCCAGGGGCAACCGCCCGGTCGGCGCAGATCCAGGCGAAAAGGTTCAGATGAACGCAGGCTAGCGGCCGGGCTCGGGCGGCGGCATGTCGGGGCGGTTCACCAGCCTGGACAAAACGATCACGCTGCGTGTCCGGACGACGAACTGCTCGGCCCCGATCCGCTCCACTACCCGCTCGAAATGCCGCACATCGGCCGCGCGGATGCGCAGCAGCGCGTCGGCCTCGCCGGTAATCGTGCAGGCCTCGATGATCTCGGGATGCTTGCTGACGGCGGCCGCGATGTCGGCCGGGGAGGTCCGGCCCCGGCAGAACAGTTCCACGTAGGCCTCGGTGGTCCAGCCCAGCGCGGCCGGGTCGATGCGCGCGGAGAAGCCGGTGATCGCGCCGGAGGCACGCAGCCGGTCGACCCGCCGCTTGACCGCCGGCGCCGACAGGCCCACCTCGGCCCCGATCTCGGCATAGGTGGCACGGGCATCATCAACCAGCGCGACGACGATTCGCTTGTCGAGCTCGTCGAATGCCATCAGCGCGCCTCCATGGACCTAGATCCTGCCATTCCCGCGATCGCCCTGAGTCGCGTACGGTGACGGCGTGAGCAGTCTGCGCAGCGTGGCCGGGCGGGCACGGGCCCGCCTGTTCGTGACACTGCGGCCTGCCCGGCTGGGGATCCGGCCGGTCGACGTGCTCGCCACCGCGGTGGTCATCGCCGCCGTGCAACTGAACAGCGTCACCGCGACCGGCCCGAACCAGCATGTCCTGGATGCCGGGGTTTATGCCTTCGGCACGGTGATGGGGCTGCCGGTGCTGCTGCGCCGCCGCTGGCCGCGCGGCGTTCTCATCGCCTGCGCGGTGCTGCTGTTTGCCTTCTACACGCTGGACCGGCGGGATATCTCACCGGTTCCGCTGCTGGCCCTGCCGCTGTATGACGCGGCCGCGGCCGGGTTCCTGGCCTTGTCGATCATCATCCCCGCCTTCTACATGACGGTCGGACTGTTCCTGGTCGGCGCCTCTACCCATAACAGTGTGCTGTCGCTGACCAGCGAGTTCCTGCCCTCGCTGGTGATCTTGCTCCTGGCCGTCCTGCTGGGCGACGTCGTCCGCAGCAGGCGGGCCATCGCGAGCCAGACAGCCGAGCGGCTGCGGCTGGCCGCCGCCCAGCGAGAGCGGGAGGCAGCCCGCCGGGTCGCTGAGGAGCGGCTGCGGATCGCCCGTGACCTGCACGACACGGTGGCGCACAGCATGGCCACGATCACCGTCCAGGCAGCGTCGGCACTGCACGTGCTCGGTGCCGCCCAGCCCGGTGCCGGCCAGCCTGGTGCCGGCCAGCCTGGTGCCGCCCGGCCGGGTGCCGCGGGACCCGGCGCTACGGACGGCACCGCAGACAACGGCGTACTGGGCGGAGTTCGCGACGCACTGGCAGCGATCAGGGACACGAGCAAGGGCGCGCTGGCGGATATCCGGATCACGCTCGGCGAGCTGCGCGGTGAGGAAGGCGACCTGGAGTCGGCCGAGAGCCGGACGGCCGGGCTGGCCCGGCTGGACGCGCTCAGCGGTGCCGTCCGGGCGGCGGGCGCGCCGGTCACGGTGGTCATCCAGGGCGAGCCGGTCCCGCTTCCTCCCGCGGTTGACCATTCGGCCTACCGGATCCTGCAGGAGTCCCTGACCAACGTCCTGCGCCACGCCGGGCCGCAGGCCAGCGCCGATGTGGTGGTGCGCTACGAGCCGGGCGGCCTGTTCATCGAGGTCACCGATGACGGCCGGGCGGGCAGCGCAGGCGATACCGTCGGGCCTGGCCCGGCAGGCAAGGCAGGCCGGGCGGGCGAGGCCGGCGGGCCCGATTCAGCCGGCCCGGCGGACAGGGCGAACGAGGCCGGCGGGCCGGATGGCGACGGGCGGGATGGCGAGGTGCCGGGCGGGCACGGCCTGACTGGCATGACCGAGCGGGCGCAGGCGCTGGGCGGCGAGCTAGCCGCCGGGCCCCGCCCGCAGGGCGGCTTCCAGGTCACTGCTCGCCTGCCCCTGCCGGCCATCACGCTGGCGGGCGGCCCCGGTCCGACCACTACGGACACGCGGACGCAGGCGTCATGATCCGGGTGCTGCTGGCTGACGACCAGGCCCTGGTGCGGGCCGGCTTCCGGATGCTGATCGCCTCGGCGCCGGACATGCACATCGTCGCCGAGGCAGCCAACGGCGGGCAGGCCGTCGCGCTGACTCGTGAGCACCGGCCCGACGTCGTGCTCATGGACCTGCGGATGCCGGAGGTCGACGGGCTCACCGCGACGCGGCGGATCACCGCGGCCCCGGAACTCGCCGCTGTCCGGGTCGTGGTGCTGACCACTTTCGATGACGACGAGAGCGTGTTCAGCGCTCTGCGGGCCGGGGCCAGCGGATTCCTGGTCAAGGACGTGGAGCCCGACGACCTGCTGCAGGCCATCCGGGTGGTAGCCGGCGGCGACGCGCTCCTGGCGCCCAGCGTGACTCGGGCCCTGATCAGCGCGTTCACCTCGGGGAAAGCCAGCGACGGCAGGCCGGATCCGGCGGGCGCGGCGTCGCCGGGCGCCACGGGACGGGCAGGACCGGCCGGGCGGCGGACCACTCCCCCGGCGGCGGTGGCCGCGCTGACCGAGCGCGAGCGTGAGGTCGTCGCGCTGGTCGCGGCGGGCCTGTCCAACGACGAGATCGCCGCCCAGCTAGTGGTGAGCCCGCTGACGGCCAAGACCCACGTCAGCCGCGCGATGACCAAGCTGGCCGCCCGCGACCGCGCCCAGCTGGTCGTGATCGCCTACGCCAGCGGCCTGGCCGAGCCCGGCTGCGCCCCCTGACTACCTCCGGCCCACGCCCCCGCCCCGCACGGCCCCGCCCCGCCCCGCACAGCGCCGCCCGCACGTTGCCGCCCCCGCCACGCGCCCCGCACCTTGCCGCCACGCTCGGCCGGTGACGTGGGCTCGGGCGGCCTGGGCTGAGGCTAGGCATCTCTGCAGGTCTTGTTCAGGTAACCCGCATACTTTCCTGGGCATGGACGAAGGTCGGGCTCGCCGGGTGAGCGACGGGCTGCGGGATCGCGGCATCGACGCGCACCTGGCCAAGCTGAGCATGGACCGGTACGCCGTGCGCGTGCGAATCGACGGCGGCCGGGAGGCGATCTGGGGCGCCGAGGGAACGGCGAGCCTGGAGGCCTCGGTGATGCGGAACGGCAACCTGGTCGGGTTCGTGCCCACCATCCCTGGCTCGGCGGGCTTTGACGACACCCAGGTGGTCGATGTCATCGCCCGCGCCGACTACAGCGATCCCGTCGGCCGTCAGCGCGCCACCGCGCCGCCGCCGGCTCCGGCCCTGCCCCGCGAGGGCGGGGTGTTCCGGCGCTTCCTCGAGGGCTTCCGCTACTAAGAAGTCCGCCAGTGCGCCGGCCTTCAGGCCGGTGAGGATGGCGGACCGTCCTAAGCCACGTGCGGACGGACGGGCCTGCTGCCCGATGTACTGGCGCAGCGCGGAGATGGCGGCGAGGAAGTCAAGACTCCGACTGATCGGGGAAGGCGACCGCGCGCAGCGCGGCACGCAGGGCGGCGGCCTGCGCGGGCGGCAGCGGGCTGAGGAACTGCCGCTCGGCGGCGTCGCTGGCCTCCTTCGCCGCGGCCAGGGTCTGCCGGCCGTCCCCGGTCAGCACCACGACGTTCTTGCGCCGGTCAGCCGGGTCGCGCTGGCGGCGCACTAGCCCGATGTCTTCCAGTTCGTCGATCAGCGCCACCATCGTTGTCCGGTCCACGCCCAGGCGGCCCGCGGCTTCGGCCTGCGACAGCGGCGCCGAGCTGTCCACGGCGATCAGGACGGCCAGCTGACGGCCGCTGATCCCCGATGGTGCGAGGGCCGCGGCGTTCAGCTCAGCCAGCGCCAGCTGCGCATGCTTGAGGAGGTAGCCCAGCCGGCCGGCCAGCTCTGGCAGCGGCGGGCCGCCGGCGGCGGGGGCATCGAGCGCCCGGGCGGGCTGGCCAGCAACGGACCGGGGAGGCATCTGTGCATTCTACCGGACTACTGATCATCAGTGTTAGTGACGATCAGCTATACTGACGATATGACGACTACTCCGCCAGGGCGACTGAGCTTCGGCATCAAGACCAGCCAGATCGGCAACACCTATGAGGAGATCCTCGCCATCTGGCGAGCGGCCGACGAGATTGAGGTCTTCGAGCACGCGTGGCTGTGGGATCACATGGTCCCGCTGCGCGGAGACATCCGGGCCGCGGCCCTGGAAGCCTGGACCCTGCTCGCGGCGCTGGCCGCGCAAACCCAGCGACTGCGCCTGGGTGTGCTGGTGACCAGCAACCGGCTGCGCTCGCCTGCGCTGCTGGCCAAGATGGCCGCGACGACCGACATCATCGCCGGCGGACGGCTGAACTTCGGGATCGGCGCGGGCGGCAGCCGGGTCGCGGTGGCCAACCCGGCGGTCCGCGAATTCGAGGCCTACGGCGTCCGGCTGGTCTCACCCGGCGAGGCAGTCACCGACCTGGCCGACTCCCTGACGCTGATCAAGCAGCTGTGGACACGCGAGGACCAGTTCGACTTTGACGGGCGCTCGATCCAGCTGCGCGGCGCGATCTGCGAGCCCAAGCCCGTGCAGCGGCCGCACCCGCCCATCATGATCGGCGGCCAGGGTGACCGGGTGCTGCGCCTGGTCGCCGAGCACGCCGACATCTGGAACTACCCGGGACCGCCGTCACCGGAGTTCGCGCAGCGCGACGCGCTGCTGCGCGAGCACTGCGCGGCCGCCGGGCGCGATCAGGCCGAGATCGCCCGGTCGATGCAGCTCATCGTCCGCCCCGCCGAGCCGGACGCCGCGGCGAGCGCGCGAGAGACGATCCGGGCGATGATCGACGCCGGCGTCACGCACATCGTGATCGCCGCGGTCCTGGGCGGCCGCTCACCGCAATGGGTTGCCGACGAGATCATCCAGCCCGTCCTTTCTGAGACCGGCACCCGGGTCGGCGCCTAGCGCCGCCTCGGCCGCGGCCCCTGCCCGGCGCTGCCGCGCCTGTCCCGGACCTCGTCACCCCTTTGCTCCGCTCATCTCCGCCGCGCAGCGCTCCGGCCGCCGCGCGCCAGCGGCGTACTCCGCCGGGAGTACGCCGGGGCGAGTAGCCGGTCCGGGAACTGCCTCCCGCCGTACGACGTGCCAGCGGGCCTCGCTGACGAGGCTAGATCACGGCAACACTCCCGTGGCTCGCAGGAGATGAGCAAGATGAGATACCCGTCAGGACTGCTAGGCCGCACCGGCCTGGCCTGCTACCGGCGCCGGTGGCTGATCGTCGTGGCCTGGCTGGCCGGCCTGGCCTGCCTGATCACGCTGTGGACCAGGTTCGGCGCCCCGGCCGACAATGACTTCGGCACCGCCGACCCCGGCCAGGCCATGATCAACGCGCACTTCCACCGGCAGTCCGGGGACGCGCTCACGCTGGCCATCCGCTCGGCGGAGCCGGTCACCTCCCCGGCGGTCCGCCGTGAGATCACCGCGGCGCTGATCCCGTTCTCCCGGGCGGCGGGGGTGAGCTCGGTCGTCAGTCCTTACCAGGCGCCGGGTCAGATCTCCCGCGACGGGCACATCGCCTTCGCCACCATCCAGTTCTCCGTCCCGTCCACCAGCATTCCGGGCAGCGAGGCGACGGCGCTGATGCACGACGCCACGGCGGCCTCCCGGCACGGGCTGACCTTCAGCCTGGGCGGCGACGTGGTGGACCTGGCCGAGACCCCGTACGGCGGGGCGAGCGACGGGATCGGCATATTGGCTGCGGCCATCGTGCTGCTGCTGGCCTTCGGCTCGGTGCTGGCGATGGGGCTGCCCGTGGTGACGGCACTGTTCGGGATCGGCACCGGGCTGTCCCTGATCGCACTGATCGGGCACCTGATCCCGGCTCCCACGTTCAGCCCGATCGTTGCCTCCATGATCGGCCTGGGTATCGGCGTGGACTACGCCCTGTTCATGGTCACCCGGTTCCGCGAGGCACTGCGGTCCGGCGCGGCACCGGAGACGGCGCTGGTCACCACGATGCGCACGGCCGGCCGGTCGGTGCTGACGGCCGGGGCAACGGTCGCGATCGGGATGCTGGGCCTGCTGGTGCTGCGGCAGCCGCTGCTCAACGGCGTCGCAGTCGCCGCCGCGGCGACCGTGGCGATGACGGTCCTGGCCGCGCTGACGCTGCTGCCGGCGCTGCTCGGCTTCACCGGCACCCGGCTGGCCCGGCCGTCCCGGCTGCGGCTGCGGCGCCGCAGGCGCGACCAGGCCACGTCAGGCCGTCCGGAATCACGGCCCGGCGCGGCCCTGCGGTGGGCGGCGGTCGTGCAGCGCCGGCCCGTGCTGGCCGCCGCGGTGGCCACCGGCATCATCGCGCTGCTGGCGGTGCCGGCGCTGGGCATGAAGCTGAGCATGCCGGACGAGTCGGCGCAGGCCCGCGGCACGATGGGCTATGCCAGCTACGCCACGATGGCAGACGGCTTCGGGCCGGGCTTCGACGCACCGCTGATCGTCGCGGCGCACCTGCCGGACGGCTCGGCGGGCACGGGCTCGGGTGACACGGCGGGCATCGCGCGGCTGACTGGGGCGCTGCGCGCCGCGCCGGGCATCGCGGCGGTGACCCCGGCGGTGACCAGCCGCGACGGGCAGGCCGCGATGATCATCGCTTACCCCATTACTGGTGAGCAGGACCCGGCGACGAACGCGCTGGTCAACCGGCTCAACGACACGGTGCTGCCGCAGGCCACCGCGGGTACCGGCATCCGCGCCTACCTGACCGGGCCGAACGCGGGCAACGTGGCCTTCGCCAACGTGATGGGCGAGCGCCTGCCCTGGCTGGTCGCGGTGGTCGTGCTGGTGTCGCTGGTCTTGCTGATGGTGGTGTTCCGGTCGGTGACGGTGGCGGTGAAGGCGGCGGTGATGAACCTGCTGTCGATCAGCGCGGCCTACGGGGTGCTGGTGATGATCAGCCAGCACGGCTGGGGACGGCAGCTGTTCGGGTTCCCCGAGGCGATGCCCGTCACGACCTGGGTCCCGGTCTTCCTGTTCGTGATCTTGTTCGGGCTGTCGATGGACTACGAGGTGTTCCTGCTGTCCCGGATCCGCGAGGCCTACGACGCCACTGGCGACAACGCGGGCTCGGTCGCGGCCGGCCTGGCCAGCACGGCCCGGGTGATCACCGCGGCCGCCGCGATCATGGTGGTGGTGTTCCTGTCCTTCGTGCTGGGCGCCAACGTCTCGGTCAAGCAGGTAGGGCTGGGCCTGGCCGTCGCGGTGCTGATCGACGCCACCGTGGTGCGGCTGGTGCTGGTGCCGGCCGTGATGGAACTGCTGGGCAAGGCGAACTGGTGGCTGCCGCGGCCGCTGGCCAGGATCCTGCCCGGCCGCCCGGCCACCCAGCCCGGCAGCCCGGCCACCCAGCCCGGCAGCCCGGCCACGCAGCCGGGCGCAGCAGCCGCGCAGGTGAGTGGACCGGCCGGCCCGCCCGGCGGGAACGAGCCCCCGGCCAGGGCGGACAGCACCGCCCCGGCCGGTGCCCGCCGAGGCTAGGCCAGCCTGGTGCCCGGCACCGGCCCGCTCCGGCGGGCGGTGCCGGGCACTGCCCTGTCCGGGCCGCGCTATCGTCGGGCCACAGATGATCACGCACCGGTGGTCCGGGCGTGGCGAGCCGGGAGGGCGGAGCCGATGACGCGTATGGGCGGGATGTACGGGCCGGATGCGACGTTCCTGGGTGTCGCCCGCGCCGACCTGGCCGACCCGGCGTCCTGGGCCGGCACCGACATCCTGATCATCGGGGCGCCGTTCGACGGCGGGACCTCGCACCGGCCCGGTGCCCGGTTCGGCCCGCAGGCCATCCGGTTCACCGACTACCTGCCGCACGACGGGTCGCGCCCGCACCTGGCCCTGGGCGTCGACCCGCTCACCGAACTGCGGGTCGCCGACGCTGGCGATGTGGAGATGCCCTCGGGCGACACCGAGCTGTCGCTGCGCCGCCTGGAGGAGGCGGTGCACACCGCCGCGGCCGCCGGGGCCATCCCGGTAATCCTGGGCGGCGACCACACCATCGCGCTGCCGGACGCGACGGGGGTGGCCCGGCACGTGGGCTGGGGCCGGGTCTCGATGATCCACTTCGACGCGCACGCCGACACCGGCGATACTCAGTTCGGCTCGCTGCACGGGCACGGCACCCCGATGCGGCGGCTCATCGAGTCGGGCGCGGTACGCGGGGACCGGTTCCTGCAGGTCGGGCTGCGCGGTTACTGGCCCGAGCCGGAGACCCTGGCCTGGATGGCCGGCCAGCGGATGCGCAGCTTCGAGATGACCGAGGTCGTCACCAGGGGCCTGGACGCCTGCCTGACCGAGGCGTTCGCCATCGCCACCGACGAGTGCGACGGGGTGTTCCTGTCGGTCGACGTCGATGTCGTGGACCCTGGCATGGCGCCGGGCACCGGAACGCCGGAGCCGGGCGGCCTCACCACCCGCCAGCTGCTGGACGCGGTGCGGCGGATCGCGATGGAGCTGCCGGTCGCCGGGATCGACGTGGTCGAGGTGGCCCCGCCTTACGACCACGCCGAGGTCACGGCCTACCTCGCCAACCGGGTCGTGCTGGAGGCTCTGTCGGGCATCGCGTGGCGGCGCCGGGCGCTGCGCACCGACGGGCCGCCGCCCCGCCGCCCGGAGGCCCCGCTGCTGGAGGGCCGCCAGCCGCCCGCCGCGCAATCCTGAGCAGCCGCCCGCCTGGTCCGCCCGGCCAATCCGGACGGCCGACCCGGCTCAGCTCACTCGCCGGCCGGGCCGCCCGTTCCTGACTCGCCGCCACCCGCCGGCCCGCCGCCAGCCGCCGGCCCGCCACCGCCCGCCACGGCCGGCTGCGGCAGCCCGCGCAGGTCCCGCTCGATTGCCTGCAGGCTGCGGCCCTTCGTCTCCGGCACGCGCCGGAAGAAGTAGTACAGCGCCACCAGCGTCAGGAACCCGAACAGGAAGAACACGCCGGTCCCGCCGATCGCGCTCAGCAAGGTCAGGAACGAGATCGTGACGATAAAGTTGGCGCCCCAGTTGGCCGTGCTCGCCACGCTCATCGCCGCGCCGCGGATCCGCAGCGGGTAGATCTCGGCGATCATCAGCCAGAACACCGGGCCCAGCCCGATCGCGAACGAGCCCGTGTAGACGACCAGGCCGGCGATCGCCGCGATGGCGTGCGCCCCGTGCAGGTGATCCCCGGTGCCGATGAACGCGACGGCGGCGATGACCATGCCCGCCGCCATGCCGACCGTGCCGCTGATAAGCAGCGGCCGCCGCCCGGTGCGGTCCAGCAGCCGGATGGCCACGATGGTCATGCCGACGTTGACCGCGCCGATGCCGACGTTGGCCAGCAGCGCCGACGAGGAGCCCAGGCCCGCGTCATGCAGCAGCGACGGGGCGTAGTAGATAACCGTGTTGATGCCGGTGACCTGCTGGAACACCGCCAGCAGGACGCCGGTCAGCAGCAGCGGGCGGACCGCCGGAGTGAGCAGCTCGCGGGCGCTGGCCCGGCCGCGGCTGATCTCCTTGACCTCGGCCACCTCGCCGTCGATCTCTCCCGGCTCGCGCAACTGGCGCAGCACATCGCGGGCCTCGTCCTCGCGGCCCTGCTCCACCAGCCAGTGCGGGCTCTCGTGCTGGAACAGCATGCCGAGGAACAGCACGACGGCCGGGATGCCGGCCAGCCCGAACATCAGCCGCCAGTTCCCGGAGTCGGCCAGCCCGTAGTCGATCAGGTACGAGACCAGGATGCCGACCGTGATCGCCAGCTGGTTCAGGCTGACCAGGCCACCGCGCACCCTGGGCGGCGCGAACTCGCCGATGTACAGCGGGACCACCATGGAGGCCGAGCCGACCGCCAGGCCGATGATGATCCGGGCGATCAGCAGCACCGGATAGGTCGGGGTGAAGGCGGCCAGCAGCACGCCGACGACGAACACCAGGGCCGTGCCCAGCACCGTCTTGCGGCGGCCCACCTTGTCGGAAATCCGCCCGGCCAGCAGCGCCCCGGCCATGGCGCCGACCAGCAGGAGGCTGGTGACCAGCTCCTGCTGCAGGTTGGACAGGCCGCCGAAATCGTCCTTCAGGAACAGCAGCGCCCCGGACACCACGCCCGTGTCGTAGCCGAACAGCAGGCCGCCCACGGCGGTGATCGCGGCAGCGGCGACGATCCGCCTGTTGCGCCGCGTTTCCTCGATTTTCGGCGATTTCCGCACCACAGTCGCCATAGCTTCCCCCGTCGCTCCCGGCAAACATGGCCCTCTGTCCGATACCTCCTGACCCGGGACTCCCGACGCCGGCTCAGCCGGCATCGCCCCAGGCAAAACCCTTAAATAGGCCCGAAGGCACCCCTCGCCGCAATCAATCGAGGGGATCTATAGTTGTGCTCATGCTGGACGTGATCAGGCTGCGCGTGCTGGTCGCGGTGGCGCGCCATGGGTCGGTGACGGCCGCGGCCCGTGCGCTTAACTATGCCCAGCCTTCGATCAGCCACCACATCGCCCGGCTCGAGGCCGAGACCGGCGCGCGGCTGCTGCAGCGGGCCGGCCGCGGCGTCCGGCTGACCGACGCCGGGCGGCTGCTGGCCGAGCGGGCCGAGGAGATCATCGGCCGCCTCGACGCCGCCGAGGCCGAGCTCGCCGCGCACGTGGGCCTGCGCCAGGGCCGGGTCCGGCTGGCCGCGTTCCCGTCCGCGCTGGGCACGATCGTGCCGGCGGCCGCGGCCCGGCTGGAAGCCGAGACACCGGGCATGGACCTCATGCTCACCGAGGCCGAGCCGCCCGAGGCGCTGCGGATGCTGCGGGCCGGCTACGTGGACGTCGCGCTGGTCTTCCAGCACTACCAGGAGGACGCCGACCCCGCCCCGCCGACGGCCGCCGAGGAGGGCACGCGGGGCCGGATGCTCCTGGATGAGCCCGTGCACCTGGTCACCGCGGCCGGCCTGGCCGGGCCCGGCGGCCCCGCCGACCTGGCCGCCTACGCCGACCACCGCTGGATCGCCGGCTGCGAGCGCTGCCGCAGCTACCTGCTCCGGCAGTGCAGCCTGGCCGGCTTCACGCCCAAGGTGGCCTTCACCACCGACGACTACGTGGCGGTCCAGGCCCTCGTCGCGGCCGGCCTGGGCGTGACGACGCTGCCCGGGCTGTGCCTGCGCGCCGCCCGCCACCCCGGCATCGCCGCCACCGCGCTGCCCGGCGCCCGGCGGCACGTCTTCGCGGTCACCTACGGCGACCCGCCGGACCCGCCCGCGACCACGCGGCTGCTGGACGTGCTGGCCCAGGCCGCTGGCACCGACCTGGCCGGCGGCCCCGGCCAGCCCTCGCAGTCCGGGGATGAGCCATAACGCAGCGGCCCGGCCGCCCGGGCGGGTCAGATCTGAGTGGTGCCCCCGGCCCAGTACGGGTCCCGCAGGCGGCGCTTGAGCAGCTTGCCGCTCGGGTCGCGCGGCAGCTCGCCGGCGAAGTCGATCGACTTCGGCCACTTCATCCGGGCCAGCCGGCCCTCCAGCGAGGCCAGGATCTCGGCCGCCAGCGCATCGCCGGGCTCCGCCCCGGCCGCCGGCTGCACGACCGCCTTGACCTGCTCACCCCAGTCCGGGTCCGGGACGCCGAACACTGCCACGTCGGCGACCTTGGGATGCATGATGATCTCGGCCTCGACCTCGGCCGGGTAAATGTTGGCGCCGCCCGAGATGATCATGTCGGACTTCCGGTCGCAGAGGAACAGGAAGCCGTCCTCGTCCAGGTAGCCGATGTCGCCGACCGTGAACATCCCGTCCCGCCGCCCGGCGGCCGTCTTGGCCGGGTCATCCTTGTACTCGAACGTCGAGTCGCCCATCTTCATGTAGACGGTGCCGGGGATGCCCGGCGGGCAGGGGCTGCCGTCCTCGTCGCTGACCAGGATCTCGCTGACCGGCCACGCCGACCCGACGGTTCCCGGCCGGGCCAGCCAGTCCTGCGGCGTGGCGATGGTGCCGCCGCCCTCGGTGGCCGCGTAGTACTCATATACGCACGGCCCCCACCACTCCAGCATCGCCCGCTTGATCCCGACCGGGCACGGCGCGGCGGCGTGGATCAGCCACTGCATCGATGACAGGTCGTAGCGCTGCCGGACCCGGGCAGGCAGGCTGAGCATCCGCTTGAACTGGGTCGGGACCATGTGCGAGTTCGTCACCCGGTAGCGCTGCACCAGGTCCAGCGCCCGCTCAGCGTCCCAGGAGTCCATGATCACCATCGTGTGGCCCAGGTGCAGCGCGCCGCCGCCGAAGACCGTGACCGCGGTGTGATAGATCGGCGAGGTCTGCAGGTGGACATTGGGCCGGCCGGTGGTCACGCCGAAGAACTGCAGCAGCCCGGCGCCAAGATCGGCCGCGTCCTCGGGCGAGAAGCCGGACAGGGCCCGCCGCACGCCCTTGGGCCGGCCGGTGGTGCCCGAGGTGTAATGCATCGTCGCGCCGGCGGTCCGGTCCGGCGGCGCGGTGACCGGCTGGCCCGCGCGCAGCTGCCCCGCCGGGGTGAAGCCCGGGATGTCGCCGTAGCTGAACCGGACGGCCGCGCCGATCCCGGCCTGATCCGCCGCAGCCGCGGCAGACTCGGCGAAGCGCTCGTGCGCGAAGAACGCCTTCGCCTCACAGTCGGAGATGATGTAGGCCAGCTCGGGCGGGGTGAAGTGCCAGTTCAGCGGGGTCAGGTACCAGCCGGCCTGCAAGGCGGCCAGGATCACTTCCAGGGCGGCCGACCCGTTGGGCAGCAGCGCGGCGATGCCGTCGCCCGGGCGCAGCCCGGCTGCGCGCAGTCCCGCGGTGATCTGGTTCACCCGCCCGAGCAGCTCGCCCGCCCGGATCTCGGTGCCATCCGGATCGACAACGGCGATCCATTCGGGGTCGGATTCCGCGCGATTCCAGAAACCCACCGCTACCTCCCGGCTCGCCCCGCTAAGTCGACGACCTCATCGTCATCGTAATCAGCAACCCGCGGCTGCCGCGATCTGGCGACCAGGACAATTCCGAGGACCAGCGCAATGACGCCGGCCAGGAACCCGGTCAGGGGCCCGGTGCCGGTGATCAGCGTGATCTTCGCGTGGTCGCGCTGCGCGCTGGCCACCGCCGAGCGGACGCTGGCGGGCGTCTGGCTGAGCTGGCCGCCGAGCAGCACGAGCCTGGTCGCCCCGCCGCTGTCCTTCAGGCTGATGGTCTGGTCGAGCGTGACATCGACCGGCCGTCCGGTGACCGGGTCGACCCAGTAGGTGTTGGTCGCGGTCAGGAACTCCGGCAGGGTGACCGTGGCCTGGTCTTTCATGCCGACCAGCGGGCCCGGCAGGGTCTGCTCGCCGAACCGGTCGCTGGCGACGTGCTCGACGAACTTCAGCGCTGCCATCCCGTCGATGGTGCCCGTCCCGGCGAAGGTCAGCGGCTCGGGCTTCAGCACGGTGGTATCGAAGATCTGGTAGGTCCGGTGCCGGGTGCCGAACGGCAGCACGAACCCCTGCCCGGACTGGACCACCCTGGTGTCGGATCCGATCGCCGCGGCACAGCAGTTCACCAGCAGGCCGGACCGGCGGTTAAAGGCCGACCGCTGGCTGCTGCTCTGGATCGCGACGTGATGAGTCTGGTCCTCCAGGGCCGTGAAGCTCCCCCAGACCGCGGTCGACGCGGTGCCCGATTTAACGTCACCCTCGATGGTCTGGACCGCGGCGGCCGTGACGCCGGTGTATTCCTTCAGGCTGGCCCGGTTGAAATAGGTAATGCCGCGGCCTTCGAAAGCCGTTACCGAGTACTCATTCAGCGGGAACTTGATGACCTGCTCGGGTACCCACCACCGCAGCAGCAAGGCGAAAGTCACCAGGAAGGCGCCCAGCCCGGCAAGCAGCAGGCCGGCTGCACGGCGCATGAAACCTCCCCCGGCTGCTCCGCCCGCGCATCCGGGCCCAGCCTTGGCCTCAGCGATGATGACCGGCAGCCTACTGGCCGGTATCTTGCTTTCGTACGTTATCAGGACAGATCGTCCGGGCAGCTGGCTCTGCACATATCCGCCCGTGCGTTTTATTTCCGCGCAGACAGCCCGAACTCTTCTGGCTAGCACCCGGTCAGGTGGCGGCGGGAACGAGATATCCGCCGATTTCCGCGTTTCTGCCAGTAGCCTGGCCTGGCGGCCGCTGCCGGCCGAGGGAGGCCAGCCCGGGCGGGAGGATGAGCATGTCGCGCGTCGGAGCCATCATCGCGGCCATCATCGCGGGCGCCCTGCTCGCCGCTGGCGCGGCGTACGGAGTCACGGCCATCGCCGCCGGCCCGCAGACGCCGCCCAACCAGACCCCGTACAACTACCCGGCGCCCTGAGAGCACGGAGCCGCCGCGCAGGCCACCGCGGCCGGGCGCTCCGGGCCGAGCCTGCGGGGGCCGCGGAGGCCACCTAGCGGTCGACTTTCTCGATGACGACCTCGGGCAGCAGCCGCTCGTAGGTCACCAGGTCGATCACGCCGCCCAGGCCCGCGGTGGCGGCCAGGCTCACCGCGTGCCGCACGCTGTCCGGCCAGTCCCAGCCGAGCGCGACCCCCGGCACGAACCCCGCCACCAGCGCATCGCGCGACATCGCCGCCGGGGCGCCGCTGTCCGCCAGCCGGGCCCGCCAGTGGCCGTCCGCCGTGCGCACGCTCACCGTCTCGCCCGACATTGTCGCCACTGCGCCCGCTCCGGCGGCCATCAGCGCGGCCGGGTCCCCGTCGCCGCACCCGGCCGCCGCCTGCTGGCGATCCCCGTCGCCTGGCTCAGGCACGGCCAGCATCGGGCCGCGGGCGACGGCGTGCCAGAGCGCCTCGCCGCCCGCGTCCAGGATGACCGGCACGCCAGCCTCGGCCGCGTAGGTGGCGAACGTGGCATACGTCTCAGGCGGCAGCCCGTCGGGCAGCCCGCCGCACAGCACCGCGGCGCTCGCCCCGTCGATGAGGCTGCGGTAGTCGGCGGCCAGGCGGCCGAGTTCCTCGGTCGTGATGTACGGGGACGGCTCGGCGAAGCTCGTGATGGTCCCGGTCGCGAGGTCGGCCACCTCGACGACCCGGCGCGACTCCATGGCGATGGGCGTGAACTGAGTCGGTACGCCGATGCGGGCCAGCTCGGCGCGGATCATCTCGCCCGCGGTCCCGCCGGCCAGGCCGGCCGCCACCACCTCGTGCCCAAAGGTGTGCAGGAGCCGCGCCACGGCCGGGCCCCGGCCGCCCGCCCGGTACCTGACTCGCCCGACGTCGTGAGTGGTGCCCGGCAGGACCCGTTTGGTCTCATAACTCACGTGCACGGCCGGGTCGAGGCTGACAGCGACGATCATCGGCGGCCGGACTCCCGGGTAGCGAGCAGGCGGAACATGTGCCCGCAGCATAAGCGCTCGCCCGCCCGGTTTGGCCCGGATATCGCCGGCTCGCCAGGCCGGTACCCTGGCCGCATGCGAGCGACAGCGGGCACCCTGGTCCTGGATGTCTGCTCGGTGCTCGCGTTCGTGGCCATCGGCCGGCACACGCACCAGGACGGCGACAGCCTCGCCGGGCTGTGGCATACGGCCTGGCCGTTCCTGGCCGGCCTGGCCATCGGGCTGGCCGCGAGCCGGGCATGGCGGCGGCCGCTGGCGCTCGTGCCGGCCGGGCTGGGCGCCTGGCTCGGCGCGGCCGGGGCCGGCATGGCGATCCGGGTGCTGGCCGGCCAGGGCACGGCGGCGGCGTTCATCGCGGTGGCGCTGGGCTCCCTGGCGGTGTTCGTGCTGGGCTGGCGGGTGGTGGTGCGCATCGTGACGACCCGCCTGCACATGGCTCACTAGGGCGGCCTCCGGCGGCCGGCCCGCAGGCAGCCGGGACCCCGCGCGAGAAGTGCCGGCGATCTAACTGAGCGTGACCAGACGGCGCGCCCTGCTTGCCCGATATAGCGTCGCGTTTTAGACTGAACATTCAGTCAACCGCGTGAGGAGCGGGATATGGCCGACAAACAGGCCAGCGATTCAGCCGCCACCCCCCAGTCAGCAGCGAGCCCCGCGCCGGCGGGCAGCACGCTGGAGCAGATTATCGCCGAGCAGGAGCGGATCTTCGTCGAGCGGCAGCCGGAATCACGGCGGCTGGCCAGCCTCGCCACCGGCGCCCTGGCCGGCGGCGTCACCTCCAGCTGGCAGATCACCCGGCCGCAGCCGGTCTGGCTCAGCCACGGGCAGGGCTCGAAGGTCTATGACGTCGACGGCAACGAGTACGTTGACCTGCACGGCGGCTACGGCGCCGGGCTGGCCGGGCACGGCCACCCCGCGATCGTCGAGGCGGTGCGCACCCAGGTCGGCCTGGGCACCCATTTCGCCCAGCCCACCCGGGCGGCCATCGCGGTGGCCGAGGAGCTGTCACGCCGGTTCGGCCTGCCGCAGTGGCGCTTCGCCAACTCCGGCACCGAGGCCACCATGGACGCGGTCCACCTGATGCGCTCGATCACCGGCCGGGACCTGATCATCAAGATCGAGGGCTGCTACCACGGCCACCACGACTCGGTCCAGGTATCGGTGTGCCCGGAGGATGACGAGGAGATCGGCCCGGCGGACCGCCCGATCGCGCTGCCGTCCAGTTCCGGCATCCCGAAGGCGATCACCGACCTGACCCTGATCGTCGGCTTCAACGACCTGGCGGCCGTGCGCCGGGTGCTGGAGGAGCACCCCGGCCAGATCGCCGGCATGATCCTCGAGCCGATCATGATGAACGCCGGGATCATCTGCCCCGAGCCTGGCTACCTGGACGGCCTGAAGAACCTGCTGCACGCGCACCGGGCGCTGCTGACCTTCGACGAGGTCAAGACGGGACTCACCGCGGGCCCGGCCGGCGCGACCGGCGTCACCGGGGTGACACCCGACATCGTCACGCTGGCCAAGGCCATCGGCGGCGGCGTCGCGGTAGCAGCCATCGGCGGCACCGCCGAGGTCATGGGCCACGTGGCCGACGGCGGCTATGAGATGGTCGGCACCTTCAACGGCAACCCGCTGGCCATGGCGGCCAGCCGCGCGATGCTGTGCGAGGTGGCCACGCCGGAGGCCTACGAGCGGATCGAGAAGCTGCGCCTGCTGGCGGTCGACGGCCTGGAACGGGAGATCGCCAGGAACGGACTGCAGGCTCAGGTGGTTTCGGTCGGGGCGAAGGGCTGCGTGGTCTTCTCGGATCAGCCGGTCCGCGACTTCCGCGGTTTCCGGGGCATTCAGGACGCTTACAGTCACGCGCACTGGGTCTTCCAGCACAATGGCGGCGTCTTCCTGCCGCCATGGGGAAAGATTGAGCAGTGGCTAATCTCGGTGCAGCATGACGAGGCCGATATCGAGCGACTTGTAGCCAACTTCGCGACCTTCGCGGCTGCTGTCGGCGGCGCTGCGGCCGCGAGATAGCCTCGCCTGTTATCCAGAAAGTCTTGCGCGCGGAGGTCAACGGAGAGTAGTTCTAAGCAGGTACATCCCGATTGAACGAATGTTCAGTCAGGAGCCTGAGCGAAAGGTGGGGTAGATGCACCCACGCGAGGGCTGGCAGCCCGACGGCACGCGCCGGGTGCAGGGCCTCTCCCGCCGGGCAGCGCTGCAGCGGGGCGCGGCAGCGGCGCTGCTCGCCGGCGGCGGGGGCGCTCTGCTCGATGCCTGCGCGCCCTTCCTGACCGGCAGCACCACCCTCCCGCTCCCGCGCAAGAACAACCCCGTCTCCTGGCCGACGGCGGGCAACAAGAAGATCGCCAGCGGCCTGCAGCCCGAGACCGGCGCGACCCTGCAGATCTTCAACTGGACGGCCTACGTCAACCAGGCCTGCCTGAACCACTTCGCCAAGAAGTACAAGTGCAAGGTCGTCGTGACCACGTTCAACACGATGAACGAGGCCATTTCCAAGCTGCGCAGCGGCCTGAAGTTCGACGTATTCATGGGCGTCACGGTGGATGTCCTGGGCCAGCTGATCAACTCCCAGCTGATCCAGCCGCTGAATCACGGCTATATCCCCAATATCGCGCAGGCCTGGCCGGACTTCCACGACCCGTTCTATGACCGGGGCTGGCAGTACACCGTGCCGTACACGATCTACACCACGGGCATCGCCTGGCGTAAGGACCTCGTGCACGAGAACCCGTACAAGATGAAGAACGGGTACGCGATGCCGTGGCAGCCCAAGTACAAGGGCAAGGTCGCGATCCTGGATGACTACCGCGAGGGCATCAGCCTCGGGCTGATGAAGAACAACATCTACAACCTCAACACCACCAGCCGGTCGCAGATCGACCTGGCCCGGCACTCGCTGCAGGAGCTGGTCGACAAGGTCAACGTGAAGATCAACAACAACGACTACACGGAGATCCCCAACGGCCAGGCCTGGATCCACCACGCCTGGTCGGGCGACATGGCGGCGGCGCCGTACTACATGCCGAAGGGCACGCCCGTCGAGGTGGTGGGGTACTGGTTCCCCACCGACGGGCGCGGCCCGGTGGCCAACGACACCAACACGGTGCTGCGCTCGGCCACCAGCCCGGTGCTGGCCCACCTGTTCCTGAACTACATGCTTGACCTGCCCAACGTCCTGGAGAACATCAGCTACAACGGCTACATGCAGCCGCTGAACGCGATCACGCCGCAGCGGCTGGTCAAGGAGAAGCTGCTGCCGCCCAGCCTGATGTCCACCGCCGTCCTGCCGTCCTACTTCCGTCGCGGATTCGGGGAGCTGCAGCTGCCCGTGGACGCCGACGCGCTGTGGCAGCAGGCCTGGCTCGTCGCAAGCAACGGGATCTAGCCATGGCCGTTCACGCTCCCCCGCAGCAGGTCCAGCCGCCCGGGCGCAAGGAGCGCACCGAATCGGGCCGTCAGTCCCGCGCGTTCTGGATCGCGCTGGCCCTGCCGGGGATCTTGTGGCTGGCCATTCTGTTCATCGTGCCGTTCTACGCGGCGCTGGCCATCGCCGAGGGCAAGCTGAACCGGCTGACCGAGTCGCCTGTCGCCGTCTACAACCCGCTGACCTGGAGCTCGGCCAACCTGTCCAACGTATGGCACGACATCTTCGGCGCCGACTCCTTCGCCGGCCCGATCGTGCTGCGGACCATCGTCTACGTAGCCATCGCCTCGCTGCTGTGCCTGGTACTGGGCTACCCGGCGGCCTACTTCGTCAGCCGGTTCGCCGGGCGGCGCAAGGGCCTGTTCCTGGTGCTGCTGATCGCGCCGTTCTGGATCAGCTACATGATGCGCATGCTGGCCTGGATCGACCTGCTGCAGACCGACGGCTACGTCAACAAGGCGCTCGGCTGGGTCGGCCTGGGCGGCACGAACTGGCTGGGCGGGCACTCGGTCGCCGTCGTCCTGGGCCTGGTTTATGGCTATATCCCGTACTTGATCCTGGTGCTGTATGCCGGGCTGGACCGCATTGATACGTCGCTCATCGAGGCCGGCCGCGACCTCGGGCTGAGCCGGGCGCAGACGTTCCTGCGGATCACGCTGCCGCTGTCCCGGCAGCCGATCATGACCGGGATGCTGATCACGGTGCTGCCGATGATCGGCGACTACTACACCAACCAGCTGCTGTCGGGCGCGCCGAACACCTCGATGATCGGCAACCTGATCCAGGGCCAGCTGGGCACGCCCGGCCTGCAGGGCCAGGGCGCGATCTTGTCGCTGCTGGTGCTGCTGGTCCTGCTGATCCCGATGATCTACTACGTGGTGGCCACCGGGCGAACGCAGAAGGAGGCGTCATGACCAGCGTGACCGCCCCTCGGCCGGCCGAGCCGTCCGAGCAGGCCGCGCAGGCAACCGCGCCCGGCCGCCGGCGCGGCTTCCGCAACCCGTGGCGCAGGCCCTGGTTCCTGGAGGGCTACACCTGGCTCTACCTGATCTGGTCGCTGGCCCCGATCGTCATCGCGGTGCTGTTCTCCTTCAACAAGGGCAAGTCGCAGTCGGCCTACCAGGGCCTGTCCTTCCGCTGGTACTGGGGCGACCCGGTCAACTCGGTATTCCACAACCCGCAGCTGCAAAGCGCGGTGTTCACCACGCTGAAGCTGTCCGGGCTCACCACGCTGATCGCGGTGCCGCTGGGCGTGGCATTCGCGCTGGGCATCAACCGCTGGCGGTCCAAGCTCTCGCTGAGCTTCAACTTCGTGATGATCTTGTCGTTCGTGGTGCCGGAGCTGATCTTCGGCGTGGCGATGTTCTTCGTCTTCACCCAGCTGTTCAGCGGCATCCAGCTCGGCCTGCTGGCCGAGACGCTGGGCCTGGTCACCTGGAACGTGAGCTGGCCCGCCATCATCGTGCAGGCCCGGCTGGTCAGCCTCGGCAGACAATATGAGGAGGCCGCCGCCGACCTGGGCGCGAGCCTCTTCCAGACGATCAGGCGGGTCTTGCTCCCGCTGCTCACCCCGGCCATCTTCGCCAGCGCGATCCTGGTCTTCTCGGGCGTGATCGACGACTTCGTGATCGTGGACCTGCTGTCCTCCAACGCCAACAACACGCCGATGTCGGTGATCATCTACTCGACGCAGCGCGGCGGCAACGGCGGCCCGGCACTGAATGCCCTGGCGACGATCATGCTGATCATGTCGTTCGTGGTGGCGGCGATCGGGTTCCTGGGCTACCGCTGGATGACCAGGGGCCAGCGCGTCGACAACAAGCAGGCTCTGACCGCCATCGCCGGCGAGTAGCTCAGGCCAGCACGGCGGCCGCCCAGCCAGCTACGGCTCGGCCAGCAGGTGTGAGCTCCGAGGCAGGTCTGTGGTCAGCCGGCCTTGAGGGCTTCCTTGTGGCCGATGGCCACCGCCTCATCGTCGGAGTCGCCGGCCGGGCTGCCGCCCGGCAGCACCCGCAGCGCGTCCGGGGCCAGGTAAGCATGCACCGGCGTGCCCTGGGACAGGTCGCTGTCGCTGCCGTCGTTCTGCAGCAGCGCCTGCAGCTCCGCCCCGGCCGCCAGGCGCAGGAACACCTGCGTCGAGGATCCCAGGTACACCAGCCGCTCCACCATCGCCGGAACCCGGTTGTCCCCGGCGGTGCCGAACTCCTCGATCCGGACCCGCTCGGGCCGGATGACCGCGTGTGAGTGATCGGGGGCCTGCTGGCCGCCGTGGTCCACCGACAGCACCATCTCGCCCAGCTTGGCCCGGCACTGCTCACCCGGCCCGCGCTCGACGATGTCGACCTCCATCAGGTTGGATACGCCCAGGAAGTCGGCTACGTAGGTGTCGGCGGGCTGCTCGTAGATCTCCTCCGGCTCGCCCATCTGCACGATCCTGCCCTCGCGCATGACCGCCAGCCGGTCGGACATGGTCAGCGCCTCTTCCTGGTCGTGCGTGACGTACAGGAAGGTGATCCCGACCTGCTCCTGCAGCGACTTCAGCTCGACCTTCAGCGACCGGCGGAGCTTGGCGTCCAGGGCGCCCAGCGGCTCGTCCAGCAGCAGCACCGACGGCTGCAGGACCAGCGCGCGGGCCAGTGCCACCCGCTGCTGCTGGCCGCCGGACAGCTGACCGGGCCGCCGCTTGCCGAACGAGCTGAGCTTGACCAGGTCCAGGGCCGCCCCGACCCGGCTCTTCAGCTCCGCCGCGGGCAGCTTGTGGTTCTTCAGGCCGAAGGCGACATTGTCAAAGACAGTCAGGAACGGGAACAGGGCGTAGCTCTGGAACACCGTGTTGACATTCCGCTTATGCGGCGGAATGGCCGACACATCCACATCGTCAAGCAGGATCCGGCCCGCCGTCGGCTGCTCAAATCCGGCGATCAGCCGCAACGTCGTGGTCTTGCCGCATCCCGAAGGGCCCAGCAGGGAGAAGAACTCGCCGCTGGCGATCTGCAGGTCAAGGTTATCGACGGCGATCTCGGCAAACCGCTTGGTCAGCGACACCAGCTCGATCCTGCCACCAGCCATGACGGGGTACCTACCCTTCTAGGAGCCCTCCGGAGTCACGCCGTCGCGACCGCGGCCCGGTGTCCAGGTAAAACCCAGCCAGCTGGCGACGAACTGCATGCTTAGCTCGAAGGCACCCACGTGGTCAACCCCGGGGTCCTCCAGCGCGATCTGAATGGTCAGCCCGTCCATCAGTGCCGACAGGCAGATAGCGAAGCTGACCGGGTCCACGTCGGCGAATTCGCCGGCCTCCTGCCCGGCCAGCACCAGCGAGGCGATCTCGTCGCGCCAGCGCTCGTCGGATTTGCGCCGCACGGTGGCAACGTCGCTGTTACGGGCCGCCTGTGCCCAGAAGTCCAGCCAGAGCTGCCAGCTCCCGCGGGGCTCTGGATCAGCCTCCGGGAGCAGGTTCATGGCAACGATCTCTTCGATCTGCGCCTTAACGGTCGGCATTCCGGCCATTCGCTGCTGGCCGACGGCATACCAGGAGTCCTCGTACTGGCGGACGGCCTCGGTCAGCAGCTGGTCCTTGGTCTTGAAGTAGTAAATGACCAGCGCCGGGCTGGTCCCGGCCCGCTCGGCCACGTCGGCGATCCGGGTGTCGGCGAAGCCACGCTCGGAGATGACCTGCAGGGCGGCCGCCATCATCTGCGTACGCCGCTGGTCAGCGGTGACGCTCGTCTCGGCGCCGTCGCCGGCTCGGTCTGTCATCCCGGCTGTCCTCTCATCGCGCGATCACGGCCATCCTGGCGTCTCATTCTCTCGCGATGTCTGCCCGGGCTGCGCGCCCTCTTGTCGATACCGTATCAGGTTTCTAGACTGAACATTCAGTCAACAAGTCTGCCGAGCCTGGCGGCCACCTGCCGGCGCGGCAGGCCCGGCACCCAGCAGGCCCGGCACTCAGCAGGCCTGGCACCCGGCTGGCCCGGCACCCCGGCGCCCAGCACCGCTGGCAGCAACCTAGGGAAGGCGGACTCAATGGCCGCGACATACGACGCCATCGTGGTAGGCGGCGGCCATAACGGCCTGGTCGCGGCTGCCTACCTGGCCCGCTCGGGGGCCCGGACCGTCGTCCTGGAGGGCCGCCACAAGACCGGTGGCGCGGCCACCACCGAGGCGCCCTGGCCGGACGCGCCGGAATTCAGGGTGACCCGGCTGTCGTATGTGATGAGCCTGCTGCCGCCCACCATCATCAACGAGCTGGAGCTGGACCGGCACGGCTACAAGATCTACCCGATGGGCCCGTACTACCAGGCCTTCCCCGAGGGCGGCTCGATCAAGCTGTACGCCGACGACGCCAGGCGCAACCACGAGGAGGTGTCGAAGTGGTCCAGGAAGGACGCCGACGCCATGCCGCGGTGGGACGCCTGGCTGGCCGGGCTGGCCGACGTGCTGGGGCCGCTGCTGCTCACCGCGCCGCCCAACCTGGGCTCGCGCCGTCCCCGTGACCTGGCCGAGACGCTGCGCCTCGCCTGGCGGCACCGCGGCCTGGACGTGCGCACCATCGCCGACGTGACCCGGCTGATGACCATGAGCATCGCCGACCTGCTCGACGACTGGTTCGAGTCACCGCAGGTCAAGGGCGCCCTGGCGGTCAATGGCGTCATCGGCACCTGGGCCGGCCCCTACGAGAGCGGCACTGCCTACGTGATGGCCCACCATTCCATCGGCGACGTGGGCGACGGCCACCTCGGGAACTGGGGCTTCCAGGAGGGCGGCATGGGCGCGGTGGCCGATGCTATCGGGTCCGCCGCCAGGGCTAACGGCGCGGAGGTCCGCACCGGCGCCCGGGTCGCCCGGGTACTGGTCGAGAACGGCCGGGCCGCGGGCGTCGTCCTGGACAACGGCGACGAGCTGCGGGCCAAGGTCGTGGTCTCCACCGTGCATCCCAAGCTCGCGTTCCTGGAGCACGTCGGCGCCGAGCACCTGCCCGGCGACTTCGTCAGCGACATTGAGCACTGGAAGAGCCGCAGCGGCGTCGTGAAGATCAACCTGGCCCTTTCCGAGCTGCCCGACTTCACCGCCGACCCCGGCTCCCAGCTGCAGGAGCACCACACCGGCTCGGTGGAGATGGCGCCGACCATGGAGTACATCGAGCGTGCCTTCCAGGACGCCAGAGACGGCAAGCCCGCGGTCGCGCCGTTCAGCGATGGCGTGATCCCCACCGCCTTCGACAAGACGCTCAGCCCCGAGGGCACGCACATCATGTCGCTATTCACCCAGTGGGTGCCGGCCGACTGGAACTCCGAGCCGCACACCGCCGAGCTCGAGGCCTACACCGACCGGATGATCGACTGCTACAACGAGCTGGCGCCCAACTTCAAGGCCTCCATCCTGCACCGCGACATCGTCGGGCCGTACCAGATGGAGCACGAGTACGGCCTGGTCGGCGGCAACATCTTCCACGGCGAGCTGTCCCTGGAGCAGCTGTTCCACATGCGGCCGGCGCCGGGCTACGCCGACTACCGCACCCCGGTGGACGGCCTGTACTACGGCAGCTCGGCCACGCACGCCGGCGGCGGCGTCTGCGGCATCCCCGGCTGGCAGGCCGCCAGGGCGGCTATCGCGGACCGCAAGGCCTCGCGCCGGGCGCGACAGGTCCGCCGGGTCACCCGGCGCTCGTGAATACCAGGGATTAGCAGTAACGATGACTTCCGCGCTCGCGGCCATGCTGGAAGCCCGGAGCGTCGCGCTGGTCGGGGCGTCGCCCCGGCCGGGCACGTTCGGCCAGCGGATGGTCGAGGAGGTAACTCAGAGCCCGTCCCGGCCGCGGGTCTACCTGGTCAACCCTAAGTACCCGGAGATCGGCGGGCGGCCGTGCCACCCGTCGCTCGCCGATCTTCCTGAGCCGGTCGACCTGGTGCTGCTGGGCGTCCGGGATGACGCGCTGGAGGACCAGCTCGGCCTGGCCGCCAGCCGCGGCGACCGGTCGGCGGTCATCTTCGGCAACGCCCACTCCGAACCCGGCCCGCAGGCACCGGGCCCGCCGCTGCGCGACCGGCTCGCCGGCCTCGCCCGGGCGGCAGGCATGGAGCTGTGCGGGGCGGGCTGCATGGGCTTTGTCAACGTCAGCCGCGGCCTGCGCGCGTTGGGGTACACCGAGGCCAGCGCACTGCTGCCAGGGCCGGTGGCGCTGGTCACTCACTCCGGCTCGGTGTTCTCGGCGCTGCTGCGGGCGCGGCGCGGTCTGTCGTTCTCCCTCGCGGTGTCGTCGGGCCAGGAACTGGTCACCACCACGCCGGCCTACCTGGAGTACGCGCTGGACCTGCCGGAAACCCGCGTCGTGGGCCTGGTCCTGGAAGCGATGCGGGACGCGGGCCGGCTGCGCGGCGCGCTCGCCGTCGCGGCCGAGCGGGACGTCCCGGTGGTGCTGCTCACCGTGGGCGGCTCGGCGGCCGGCCAGGCCATGGTGGCCGCGCACTCCGGCGCCCTGGCCGCCGGCGACGGTCCCTGGGAGGCCCTGGCCCGCGCCCATGGCGTGCATCGCGTCGGCGATCTGGCCGAGCTGGCCGACACCCTGGAGCTGTTCGCCATCGGCCGGCGGCCCGTGGCACCAGCGGGGCCGGGCCGCCCGGCGCCGCCCGGCCTGGCCACCGTGCACGACTCCGGGCTGGAGCGGGCGCACACCGCCGATGTGGCGGACGAGCTGGGCGTGCCGTTCACGCCGATTACCGCCGCGACCACCAAGCTGCTGACCAGGCTGCTCGATCCGGGCCTGCTGCCCGCCAACCCGCTGGATGTGTGGGGCACCGGGGCGGACACCCGCGAGCTGTTCGCCGCCGCCCTGGTCGCCCTGGCCGGCGATCCCGGCGTCACCGCCGTGGCACTGGCCGTGGACCTGGTCCCCGAGCTGGACGGGGACGATTCCTACCCGCTCGCGGTGCTGGACGCGGCGGCCCGCACCGACAAGCCGCTCGCCGTCCTCAGCAACCTGCCCAGCGGCATCGACCTGCAGGCCGCCAGCGAGCTGCGCGCCCAGGGCATCCCCGTGCTGGAGGGCACGCGCTCCGGGCTGCTGGCCCTGCGGCACCTGCTGGACCGCGCCGCCCGCCTGGAGTGCACCCCCGGCCACGGCATCGCTGACGCGAGCGAGACCGGGGCGGGACCGGCCGAGATCGACACCGGCCGCCAGCGGCGCGGCCGGGAGCTGCTGGCGTCGGGCCAGGCCGGCGGAGCGCCGCTGCTGGCGCTGCTGGCCGACTACGGCATCACTGTGGCCCGGGCCGAGCCAGCCGGCGACGCCGCCGCGGCACTGGCCGCCGCCGAGGCCATCGGCTACCCGGTGGTGCTCAAGACTGACGAGCCGGCCATCGCGCACAAGTCCGACGCCGGCGGGGTGCTGCTCGGCATCACCGGCCCGGACGAGCTGGCCGCGGGCTACGCCGACCTGGCTGCCCGGCTGGGCCCGCGGGCGCTGGTCTGCCAGGCCGTGCCGCCGGGCCCCGAGCTGTCGATCGGCCTGGCCCGCGACCCCGGCCTCGGGCCGCTGCTGGTCATCGGCGCGGGCGGCATCCTGGTCGAGCTGCTGGCCGACCGCGCCGTGGTCTTGCCGCCGGTCAGCGCCCGGCTGGCCGCCAGCCTGCTGGACGGCCTGCGCATCAGCAAGCTGCTCGCCGGCGTGCGCGGCACACCGCCGGCCGCGCGCGAGCCCGTCCTGGCCGCCATCACCGGCCTGTCGCAGCTGGCCGGCGAGCTGGGCGACGACCTGGACGCCCTGGACATCAACCCGGTCATCTGCGGGCCCCGGGCTGCCGTCGCCGTCGACGCGCTGGTCATCCCCCGGCGCCCGAGCGCCTTACGAGATTCCCGCGCCCGGTCCGGCCGCGGGCCCTCGGCCCGAACCCCGGCCGCCTGGTGGTACGGCGGCGCCACCCGCGCCGCCGCCACCCCGGTTACCGTGACCGCAGGCGCCACGGCTGCCGGGATCGACGCGAGCTAGCCACGCACGCAGGACATCACCGAGCCCGGCATCCCCGCTACGCTGCGAGGGATGCCGGGCTCGATGGCTCAGGGATCAGCGGGCCCAGAAGTTGTGGTGGCTGGGCCTGCCGACCGGTGCCTTGGCGTGGACCGCGGTGAGCGTGTCCGGGCTGACCAGCTTGCTACCGCCCGGGCCGGACTTCACCGCCATGTGCGTGGCGCTGCCGGCCAGCAGCTTCTTCCAGGTCAGGAACCACACCGTGTAGCCGTTGCCCCAGGTGCCGCCCTTGGGGCTGCCGGTGACGGTCACGGGATCACCCGGCACCGCCATGTTGTAGTAAATCGCCGCGTGCGCCGGGGAGGTGTTCACGCAGCCGTGGCTGACGTTGGTGTGGCCCTGCTCCCCCACCGACCAGTACGCGTCGTGGATGTAGTCGCCGCTCCAGGTGAACCGGACCGAGTACGGGACCATCAGGTCGTAGCCCGGCCCCTTCATCTCCACCGGATTGCCCTTGTCGATCGTCACGTACGTCCCGTTGGGCGTGTCGTCGCCGGGCCGGCCGGTGCTGATCGCCCAGGTCCGCCACAGATGGCGCTTGTAGTAGACCTTCATGTAGTGGGTCCGCGTGCTGGCCACCACGATCAGCGAGTTGCCGATCGTGAAGCTCTGCTTCAGGTTGCGTGTCCCGTAAACGCCCTTCGCGCCTTCCACCCCGTTCAGCCGCGCGTTGAAGGTCACCTTCGTGTGCTGCGGCCAGTATGTGCGCGGCCGGAAATACAGCGTCTTATCGCCGTCCCAGTACCAGGCACCGGTGACGTGCTTGGAGGTGCGCAGCGTGATGGCCTTCTCGACGGCCGCCTTGCGCTTAATCGGGCGATTGAAGTTCAGGATGATCGGCATGCCGACGCCGTAATGCATCCCGTAACCCAGCACGGTGCTGGCCTGGAAAGTCTTTTTCGGCTTGAGCGTGGAGAAAGAGCTCGTCTGCGTCACGGTCTTCCCGCCCGAGCCGCTCGCCGTGGCGGTCACCGTGAACGTGCGCGACGTGCTCAGCGGGCCGACGCTGCGCCACAAGGTGTCGTTGTCCGTCAGCTGCCCGGTGACCTGGTGCTTGCCGGCCTGCACATGCACCGCCTGCACGGTCCCGTTCGCGGCGCGGACGGTGACCTCGGCGCCGGGCCTGACCTTCGCGGTACCGTCGGCTGGCAAGATCGTCAGCTTCGGCACGAGCGTTTCCTTCTTCGCCACCTGCGCTGTTCCGCCAGCCGCGCAGGCGGTCAGCGACATCACCAGCGCGACTCCCCCCGCCGTGCCGGCCAGGGTCAGCCTGGCCCCGCCATGTCCTGCGGGCCTGCGTCCTGCGGTCCTGCTGTTCACCGGTATCCCCGATCCCCGTCTGTCCTGGGCGACGAGCCCGGCGGTGGCCGCTAAGCGGCCAGCACCGGGCCCCGTCATGGGCCGCTCTAGCGCGCCCGCCGCCCCTTCTGGCCCTGGCGCTTACGCTTGGCGACGATGGTCACGGAAAGCATGGCCGCGCACATCGCTGCGAGTGCCATGGCAGGCTTCATGAAGCGCATGCTGATAATCCCTCCCGATGTGAACCAGCGACGTCCGCGCAGTACAGCCCGCTTCACGGGCGGATCATTCAGCCCGGACGTCTGCAGATATGCCGAGCATTACCCGTTTCCCGGCGGCGGACACAGATGCACCCCTGCGAAAGCGTTAATAACCTCACCCGGCTCTGGCAAAGAAGGTAATCATCACGCCGCCCGGATAACCAGCCGGCACGCAGCGCGTAGCGCAATGTTCACCAGGAATCTGCCCGGTCCCCGGGCGCCCGGCGAGCCGGCCAGCCACCTCGCCTGGGGGGCGCCGGGCCCGCCCGGCGCAGGGCAGCACTCCCCGTGGCCGCCGGGGTTACCGATGACGGCGGCGGCGTCGGCGAGATTACCCTGATTCGCCTGCACGGACGGCGATCTGCCCAGTGGCGGGAGGGCACGGCCACGCCGCGGCGGCAGCGGTGATCACATGCGGTCCGGCGCGGTGATCACGGGAATTGACGCGGCGCTGGCAGAGTAAGGCCCAGATCCGCGCCGCGGGGCGAACGTGCGTCTGCCGCGGCGCGGATCAGCCACCGCGGCCGGGGCGGGCGGCCGGCTTTCATCAGCAGTCCGGGTGGCCCGCCCTGCAGAGCGCCAGTCCGGACTGGCGGTGAGAACGATCCGGCAGCGGGCTAGAAGATGACGTAGGCCTCGCGGATCTTCTCGTGGATCTGCCAGGTGCCGGCCCAGCCGCGCGGGAACACGGCGGTGTCGCCGGGGCCGATCTCCTGGGGCTCGCCGCCGTCCGGGGTCACGGTCATCCGGCCGGACACGATGTGCACGAACTCGTGCGTCGCCAGCTTCCAGTAGGACGGGCCGGGCGTGCATTCCCAGACACCGGACTCCTGGTCGCCGTCCTGCCACAGGGTGTACCCCGCGGTCTGCATCGGCTCGCCGGTCGCTTCCTCCAGCGGGCCCCAGTCCTCAAGCTCGGCGGTCGCGGCCGCGGCGAGATACGGCGTGGTCATGTCGGTCATGGCGGACCGTCCTTTCCGGCGAGGATGGCTGGCGGTACAGGCACCTGCGGGCGCAGGTCCTGGTGGCGAGGAGGGCGGCCGGGGGCGGCATCAGCTCGCGGCGGGGCCGGCAGGCCGGCCTACCGCCTCGGGGAAGGGCAGCGCGATCGGGTCGGTGCCCAGCTTGCTGGCGCCGCTCTCGTCGAACCGGTCCAGTCCCAGGTCGGCCACGTCCACCACCCCGGAGGTCCCGGTCAGGGCCACGTCCGCGGCCGCGCGGGCCACGGCGGGCCCCCACATCATCCCGGCGCCGCCCGCGGCGGCTACCGTGACGCCGCCGATCTCGCCGTCCCCGGCGATCGCCGGGCCGATGATCGGCAGGTGGTCCGGGGTGTAGTCAATGGTGGCCGCCCAGACCCGGCGCAGTCCCAGGCCGGCGGTCACCGGGACCAGCTCGGCCAGCCGCTGCCGCATCCGGGCCAGGTAGGGCTCGTCCACGCTGACCGCGGGACCGGGGCGCTCGTCGGGGTTGCTCATCCCGAACAGCAGGCCGCGTTCCTCAGGGCGCCAGTAGAGGCCGGCGGCCAGGTCGAACACCATCGGGAGCCGGCCCGGGTCGAGATCGGGGTGCGGCTGGGTCACCGCGACCTGGTGCCGGACCCCGCCGGCCGGGATCCGCACGCCGGCCAGCGCCCCCACCTCGGCCAGCTCGGGACCGCCGGTGAGCACGACCAGCGGCGCGCTGACCGGGCCGGCCGAGGTCAGCACGCCGGTCACCCGGCCGCCGGCGGTCTGCAGGCCGGTGCAGCTGACGTGCTCGCGGACCTGCACCCCGGTGATGGCCAGGGCCACGGCGTAGGCGGTCACGTTGCGCGGCGGCGCGAGGTAGCCGTCCGCCGCGCAGTACGTGCCGCCCAGCGTCCGGCCCGGCGAAAGCGTCGGGTTGAGCGCGTCGAGCTCACCGGGGTCCAGCCAGCGGACGGCCAGGCCGAGCGCGTTCTGCATGGCCATCCGCTCGCGCGCGGCGGTCACGTCGGCCTCGGTGAAGCAGGGCAGCACGTAGCCCTGCGGGGTGAACCCGGAGTCGATGCCGATCTCGGCGTGCTGGCCCAGGTAGAACTGGCGCGACCACTCACCCAGCCGGACCGCCCAGGGCGTGCCGCCCTGGGTCCGGACCACGCCGGCGGCCCGGCTGCTGGCGCCCTGGCCGAGGGTCCGCTTCTCCAGCAGGACGACCCGGTCCAGGCCGCTGCGGCGCAGGAAGTAGGCGCACCAGGCACCGACGGTCCCGCCGCCGACGACCACGGCGTCAGCAATATCCGGCTGGCTGGCTGCAGGCATTGGCACGAGCCCTATGCTCGCCTAGACTGAACGTTCAGTCAAGAGTGGCCGCCACGGGGCGATGGCCGGGACGGACTGGCCTCAGCGGACCGGCCTGAAGGGGCGCGATGTACGGCTTGACAGACGAGGACCGGCGAATCCAGGCGCGCGCCGCGACCTTCGCGGATGAGCTGATCCCGCTGGAGGTCACCGCCGAGCTGAACGACGGGGAGCTCGACAAAGAGACCACCGCCGGGCACGCCGCCCGGGCCAGGGAGCTGGGACTGTGCTCGACCAACATGCCGGCGGAGCTGGGCGGCATGGGCTACACCGCGCTGCAGCAGGTGCTGGTGCAGGAGCAGGCCGGGCGGGTCACCAACGCCCTGGGCTGGGTCTGCTCCACCCCGCCGTCCTGGATGACGGAGGTGGCCACGCCGCTGCAGCTGGAGAAATTCATCGTCCCGGCGATCAGGGGCGAGCGCGAGGAGTGCTACGCCATCACCGAGGAGGGTGCCGGATCCGACGTGGACGCGATCGTCGCCACCGCCCGCCGCGATGGTGACGACTACGTGCTCAACGGCGAGAAGTGGCACGTCACCTCCTACAACAGCGCCGACTTCGCCTTCTTCCAGGGCAAGCTGGCCGGCGGCGAGCATGACGGCGAGCACGCGATGTTCCTGGTCGACCTGCCCAGCCCCGGTGTCCGGGTGGTCCGCACCCCGGCCTACTCGCACACCATCAGCCACCATCACCCGATCGTCGCGTTCACCGACGTCCGGGTGCCGGCGACCCACCTGGTCGGGGCCGAGGGCGACGGGATGAGCTTCGCCTACGAGTGGTTCCGGTTCGAGCGCCTGATGGTGGCCGCGCGCTGCCTGGGCGCGGCCAGCCGGCTCACCGACGAGATGACCCGGTTCGCCGCCGGCCGCGAGGTGCAGGGCCAGCCCATCGCGCGGTTCGGCCAGGTCCAGGCCATGCTGGCCGACAGCCTGACCGAGTTGTTCGCGGCTCGCGCGCTGGTCTATGAGACGGCGCGGGCGATTGACGCCGGGGCCGACGTGAAGGTCCAGCACGGCCAGTGCTCGATGGCCAAGCTGTACGCCTCGGAGATGGCCGGCCGGGTCGCGGACCGGGCCGTCCAGGTCTTCGGCGGGCGCGGGTACATGCGCGAGAACGTCGCCGAGCGGTTCTTCCGGGAACTGCGCGTCGAGCGCATCTGGGAGGGCACCAGCGAGGTCCAGCGCGCGATCATCGCCGACCAGATGATCAAGCGCGGTCCCCGCGCGCTGGCCTGACACCGGAGGCGGCCAGCAGCGCGAGCGAGGGGGATGCAGCCGGGCGGGCGCAGGCTTAACGGCCTGACCCGCCCGGCCGCATGGTGTCCGGATGCCGCGACTCGCGCGGCTCTTTGCCCCGTCAGGCCGGGAGGCTGCCCTCGATGGCGGAGATGACCTCGGCCGCCTCCGGGTCGGTCATGGGGCGGAACCGCGCCATGGCCTTGCCGTCCGGGCCGACCAGGAACTTCTCGAAGTTCCACTGGATGTCACCGGCCTCGCCCTCGGCGTCGGCCAGGGCGGTCAGCTCGGTGTAGACCGGGTGCCGGCCGGGGCCGTTGACCTCGATCTTGGCGAACATCGGGAAGGTGACGCCGTAGGTAGTCGAGCAGAACTGGGAGATCTCCTCCGCGCTGCCGGGCTCCTGGCCGCCGAACTGGTTGCAGGGGAAGCCGACGACCGAGAAGCCCCGGTCAGCGAACCGCTCCTGCAGCCGCTCCAGGCCCGCGTACTGCGGCGTGAGTCCGCACTTGGAGGCGACGTTGACGACCAGCAGGGTCTTGCCGGCCAGGTCGCCCAGCGATCCGGGCTGCCCGTCCAGCGTCGTGAGGGGGATGTCATGCAGGCTCAATGTCAGGCTCCTTTGACCGCGGCACACAACTGGCCCACTGCCGGAGACTAACGCAGCCAGCTGCCCGGTAATGCCCGGCTACGCGCAGAATGATCAGCATCACCTTCGGTGCCGGGGGCACCGGGGGTAATCCCCCGGGCCGGCACCAGGAGCATCCCAGGTCCCGGCTACCCGACGACCTGCTCGCTGACCCAGGTGGAGTCGGCCCGGTTCCAGACCGGGCCGCCCTGGTAGCCGCGGCCGATCATGGTGACGAACTGGTACACCGCGTCCTCGTCGGGCGCCAGCGGTCCCGGCCTGGCGTGCTCGGAGGTCAGGCCGCGCTGGACCGACTCGCAGGCGCCCCAGTCCTGCCGGTTGGTGATGTCCCAGAACTCAACGGCGTAGCCGGGGTCGAAGCCTGCCCTGGCCGTTGCCTCGGGCGCGAACGACCAGACGCACTCGATGATGGTCCGGTCGGCCGCCAGCGGCACCAGCCGGTGCGTCATCACGTAGTCCGGGTGCAGGCTGAGCAGCACGTTCGGGAACAGGTTGACGTAGATCACGGTGCGCAGGCCCTGCGCGTCCAGGCCGCGCAGCGGCGCGCCCTGGCTGGTGCCGTCCAGTGACATGGTGGCCATGCCGTCGCGCAGGTCCATCCAGCCGCCGACCCAGCCGCCCTCGGCGCGGTAGTTCTCGCCGCTCTTGGGCGGGCTGACCGCGCACAGCTCGGGGTGGATCATCGGGCAGTGGTAGCACTCGTGGTAGTTCTCGGTGAGGATCTTCCAGTTCGCCGTGGCGTCGTACCGGTGCCGCCCGCCGATGACCAGCCGCTCGGGCTCGTACGGGGCCACTAGCGGATCCAGCCCGGCAAAGGCGTCCGCCAGCGGGCCGGCCTCGCCGCCGGAGCCGTCGACGAAGATCAGCCCGTGCCACTCGGCGGCCGGCAGTTCCACCAGGCCCCAGCCGGACCGGTCGAACCCGTCACCGCGGCGGAAGCCGGGAGCGAAGCGCAGCCCGCCGTCGAGCGCGTAGGTCCAGGAGTGATACGGGCAGATGATGGTGTTGCGCTGGACCGACTCCCCGGCGCCGAGCAGCTCGTGGCCGCGGTGACGGCAGGTATTGCCGAAGGCGTGCAGCACCCTGTCGTCGTCACGGGTGAGCAGCACGCTGCCGGGCCCGGCCTGCTCGGCGCGCTGGTCCCCCGGCCGGGGCAGTATCGAGGAGAATCCGACGCATAGCCAGCCACCGCCGAAGAAGTGCTGCTGTTCCCAGGCGAACACCGCAGGATCGACGTAGGCGGCGCGAGGGAGCATGGTGCTCTGGCCGAACGGCCGCAGCGCCGGCGCCAGGGCCGCCGGGTCGATCGGGGCAGCGGGAAACCGCAGTTGACTGACCATACAGTCAAGGGTAGATCTGGTACATCACTCTGTCCAGACATTCTCTCCGCGCCGGCGGGCCGCCGCAGCCCGGCCACGAGGCCGGGACGCAGCAGGTCAGGAGTGTGCCGCGGAGCCCGGAACGGCCCGGGCGACTGCCCGGGCCGGCCGGAGGACAGATAGTCTCGCCACACCGCCGCGCACGTTGCGGCCAGCGCCTGCCGTGCTCACGACGGCTGACGGGTCAGACGGGGAGGTCAGTGATGGGGCAGGCGTGGCACGGACCAAGGTAGCCCTGTCCCCCAAGATCCGCGCCCTGCTGGTGTTCGTGTGCGCGCTGGTGCTGGTCGACACGGTGTTCTTTACCGCGCTGACGCCGCTGCTGCCGCACTACGTGCATGAGGCCGGGCTGACCAAGTCGGGCGCCGGGCTGCTGGTAGCCGCCTATCCGCTCGGCACGCTGGTCGCCGCGCTGCCGAGCGGTGTACTCGTCGCCCGCCTGGGCTGCCGGCAGGTGGTGGTCCTGGGGCTGGCCCTGATGGCCGTGTCCACGCTGGTGTTCGGCTGGAGCAGAACCGAGACCGTGCTGGACATCGCGCGGTTCGTCCAGGGCCTGGGCGGCGCGTGCACCTGGTCAGCCGCGATGGCCTGGCTGGCCACGGTTGCCCCGCCGCAGCGCCGCGGCGAACTGCTCGGCACGGCGCTGGGCGCGGCCGTGGGCGGGGCGCTGCTCGGGCCGGTTCTCGGCGCGCTGGCCAGCCGGGCCGGCACCGGGCCGGCCTTCTCAGCCGCGGCAGTGGCCGGGGGCATCCTGATCGTCGCGGCCTTCCTGGTCCCGCCCGCCCGCGCCACCGAGCCCCAGGGCCTGCGCGCCGCGTTCCCCGCGCTGCGCGACCGCCAGGTGGCGGTCGGCATGTGGCTGACGCTGCTGCCCGGCCTGGCGTTCGGGGTCCTGGACGTGCTGGCCCCGCTGCGGCTGGGCGAGCTGGGTGTCACCGCCGCGCTGATCGCGGCCACATTCCTGGCCTCGGCCGCCCTGGAGGCCGGGCTGTCCCCGCTGGCCGGCCGGCTGGCGGACAGGCACGGGGCCATGTTCCCGGTGCAGCTGTCCCTGATAGCGGCGGTGATCGTCTCCCTGCTGGCGCCGGTGCTCGCGCCCGCGGCCGTGCTCATCGCCGTGCTGGTGGTCGGCATGCCCTCGTTCGGGACCATGTTCGCGCCGGCCAGCGCCATGCTCAGCCACGGCGCGGACCGTCTCGGGCTGAACCAGGGCCTGGCCTTCGGCCTGGCCAACCTGGCCTGGGCGGCGGGCCAGGCGATCGCCGCCTATGGCAGCGGCGCCCTGGCCCAGGCCACCTCGGACCTGGTCCCGTACGCGCTGCTGGCCGCCATCATGGCGGGCACGCTGATCGCCATCCAGCCCGCCGGGCGGCGGCTGGCCGCCCGGCTGCTAGCCCGGCTCCCGGCCGGGAGGCGTAAGGCCCGCTCCCGGGTGTTATGGCCGCCGGCCTGTCGCTAGCCGACCGGAGCAGGCCAGCTCATTCACGTGCCCTCCATGGCCGCCGGGCTGCCTCCTGGCCGGACGGGAGCAGGCCAGCTCATTCACTTGCCCTCGCTCGCCAGTCATGCCGCTATTCGATTTAGTTAGTAGTTAGTTACCAGTAACTTAGTGGTCATGACGCTGACCCGACAGGCCCGGATGGCCGGTGCTGACTGGCAGGCGCAGGCCGCGCTATCCCGGCACGCCACGGAGCACGACCGGTGACGGGCACCGCGCCTGCCGGGACTGAGGCCGGGGCTGGACCTGCACCAGCCGAGGCGGCAGGCAACGCCGGCCCGTCGCGGCTGCTGGTGCCCGCGCTGCTGTTCATCGCGCTGGTCGTGGCCGCGGTCGGCAGCCTGGGTGCGCCGCTGATCACCAGCGTCTCAGTGCACTTCGGCGTCTCGCTGGCCAGCGCCCAGTGGACGCTGACGGCCACCTTGCTGGCCGGAGCGGTCGCGACCCCGGTGCTGGGCCGGCTGGGAACTGGCCCGCGGCGCCGCACCGCGATGCTGGCCACGCTGGGCGTGGTGGTGACCGGGAGCGTGCTGACGGTGGCACCACTCGGGTTCTGCTGGCTGCTGGCTGGCCGGACCGCGCAGGGCACCGGGCTGGGCCTGACCGCGCTGCTGATGGCTACCGCGCGCGACCACCTGACCGGCGCTCGCGGCAGGCGGGGCGCCGGCCGGCCCGCCTCCCGGTGGTCCCGGCCGGGCGAGCGCGACCGCGCGGCGTCCGCCATCGCGCTCATCTCCGTCGCGTCCACGGCCGGGATCGGCGTGGGCTACCCGCTGGCCGGCCTGCTGACCGAGGTGGCCGGGCTGCGCGCGGCCTACACGCTCGGCCTGGTCGTGACCGCGGCCGCCCTGGTAATCGCCATCGTGGCGCTCCCGCATCCACCCGTCGCATCGCACAGGCCGGCCGCTCTGCCAGTGCCGACCACTCCGTCAGCGCCGGCCGCTCCGACCACTCTGCCAGCACCGGCCGCCCCGTCAGAGCCGATCACTCTGCCAGCGTCGGCCGCTCCGTCAGAGCCGGTCGCTCCGCCAGCGCCGGCCACCCTGTCCGGCCCGGCCGCTCCGTCCGGCCCGGCCGCTCCGTCCAGCCCGGCCACCCTGCCCAGCCCGGCCGCTCCGTCCCAGCCAGCCGCGCTGGCGAGGCCGGCCACCCCGTTCCGGCCAGCCCCGTCGGGCCGCGCTCGACGGGGGGTCAGCCTGGACCTGCCCGGCGCGATCCTGCTGGCCGCGGGCCTGGCCGCGCTGCTCATCGCGGTCGGCGAGCCGGGCCTGTGGCAGCGCCGGCCGGCCGTGGCCGGCGGGCTGCTGAGCGCGGCGGCGGTACTCCTGGCCGTCTGGGCCGCCTGCGAGCGCCGGGTGCGTGCCCCGCTGGTGGATATCGGCTTGCTGCGCCATCCAGCGGTAGCCCGCGCGAACCTCGCCATGCTGACCGGCGGCGCGGGCATGTACCTGCTGCTCACGGTCATCACCCGGTATGTGCAGACACCTGCGTCGGCGGGCTACGGCTTCGGCGTGAGCACGTTCGTGGCCGGCCTGGCCCTGGTCCCCTTCTCGGCGCTGGGCTTTGCCGCGGGGCGGGTCACGCCGCGGCTGAGCGCCCGGATCGGGCCTGGCGCGGTGCTGGCCGTCAGCGCCATGGTGGTGCTGGCGGCGTTCGCCTTGTTCGCGCTGGCCAGGACCGAGTTTGCCGAGGCGCTGGCGGCCATGGCCCTGCTGGGCTGCGGGGTGGGCGGGTTCTCTGCCGCGATCCCCGCCGTGATCCTGGCTGCTACCCCAGCCCGGGAGACCGCGAGCGCGATGGGCGTCAATCAGGTCGTGCGCAGCGTGGGCTTCTCGGTCGGCAGCGCGGCTGGCGGCCTGATCCTGGCCGCAGGCACCAGCGCCGGGCAGCGGTTCCCGGCCAGCAGCGGGTACACGGTGGCAGCCGGGGCCGGGGTCGTGATCATGGCCGTTACTGCCGTCATCGTCAGCGCCGGAGCCTGGTCCGGCCACCGCCGCGCCGGCACCACCGGGTCAGCGGGCACGACCGGGACCGCCTCCCCGCGAGGTGGTGAGGCCGCGACATGAGCGCCCCGGAGGACTCACTCGCAACGGCCGGGATTCTCCTCGCCTATGCCACAGCCGTCCACGATGGCCTGGACGATGTCCTGGACGATGTCCTTGCTGATGCTCCCTCGCGGTGCGGTGACCAGGCTGAACAGTGCGCCGCCGTAGGACGTGATCAGCGCATGGATCGTCGCGCGGGGGGTTTTGAGGCCGAGTTTGTCGTGCTGCCCGGCGGTGATCTGCACTGCGGTGTCCTGCAGGCCCTCGAGCGCCGAGGCGAGCGCTGGCCGGCGGGTGGCCTCCAGGTGCAGTTCGAAGATCGCCAGGTAGCGGCTGCGCAGCGTGGTCGCCGCTGTGAACAGTGATTCCGTCAGCAGGCTGACCAGGGACGCGGGCTGCTCGATGGCCCGGTCGGTGTCGGCGTGGTGCAACTCCATGATGCGTTCCGCGGCGGCTACCAGCAGCGCTTCCCGGCTGCGGAAGTAGTTCGAGGCTGTTCCCGGCGGAAGGCTCGCCGCTCTCTCCACTGCGCGATGGGTCACTCCATGCACGCCCGAGGATGCCAGCAGCTCGATGGCGGCATCGGCGAGTGCCCGGCGCCGGGCCGGATTGGTAGGCGGCACGGGTCGTATGATACCAATAGCCGTACTAGTACGATCGTAGTGAATGAGTGAGGTGATCTTATGAGGATCGTGGTGGTCGGCGCCGGGCTCGGCGGGGTCGCGGCCGCGGTGGGACTGCATCGCACGGGCCACGAGGTGACGCTCTTCGAGCGGGCCGCCGAGCTGCGGGAGGCGGGCACCGGGATCGTGGTCATGCCCAACGGGCTTGGCGCGCTGGACGCGCTGGGCCTGGCGGGCAACGTCCGCGGGCACGAAATGCGCGGCGTCCACGGCGGGCTGCGGGACCGGCTCGGACGGCCGCTGCTCCTCACCGACCTGCTCAAAGTGCGCCAGGTGATCGGGATGCCCGTCATGATCGAGCGGGCGGAATTGCACCGCCTGCTACGCGCCCCGCTGCCGCCCGGCCTGGTCCGGACCACCACCCCGGTCGAGAGCCTGGAACCCGACCGCACCGGGGTGACGGTGATCAGCGACGGAGAGCCCGTCGCGAGAGCGGACGCCGTGATCGCGGCCGACGGCATCGGCAGCAGGCTGCGCACGCGGCTCTTCCCCGGTCACCCCGGGCTGCGGCAGACCGGCCGGATGGACCTGCGCGGCATGCTGCCGCGCCCTGCTGGCATGGCACCGGACCTGCTCGTCAGCCAGCTGGTTGACCGCCGCAGTGGCGCCATGTTCGGCCTGTTCCCCGTCGGCGAGGACCGCCTCTACTGGTTCACCGACTCGCTGCTGGACGGTACGCCGCCGGACGCGGACCAGGCGCGCCGGCAGATGCTGTCCCTGACGGCCGACTGGCACCCGCTCGTCGCCGAGCTGATCGAGGCCACCTCGCCCGCTGACATCTACGTCGATGCGATCAGCCGCCTGGCAGAACCCCTGTCCTCGTTCGCGGCCGGCAGGATCGCGCTGCTCGGCGACGCCGCGCACGGCATGCCGCCCGACCTCGGCCAGGGCGCCAGCCAGGCCTTCGAGGACGCCGCCGCGCTGACCCGCCACCTGAGCGGCGGGGAACCGGTCGAGGTCGCCCGGCGGCTGCTGCGCTACGACGCCGAGCGCAGGCCCAGCGCCAATCGCATCATGCGCGCGGCGTCCCGGCAGTCGCGGCTGACCTCCCAGACCGGCGTCACCGCGTGGCTGCGCGACACGCTGCTGCGTTCCGTACCGTCCCGGCTGGCCACCCGGCAACTCGCCGCCCTCTGGCACGCCTGATGTCCCATCCCGCCCCCGGCGCCGGAGACAGCCCCGCATCCCTGGCGCCGGGGTCCGTCAGCTTCATCGCGTCCGGCACCGGCCGGCCCGGCGGCGCGATCTTCCCCCGGCTCAGTCCCCTCCGCCCGCACCTTCATCATCGTCAGCGGCGCCCGGGACGACTAGCTCCAGCAGGTCGAGCAGCGACCAGCGCTGGGCCGGGGTCAGCCCGGCGAAGATCTCCTCGGCGGCTTGCACGCGCTCGCCGCGCAGCTCGTCGCACATGTCGCTGCCCCGGGAGGTGAGGTCCAGCAGGATCGAGCGCCGGTTGTGCGGATCGGTGCGGCGCTGGACCAGGCCTGCCTGCTCCAGCGCGTCGACCTGCGGGGTGACCGCGCGCGGGACCACGCCGAGGATCACCGCCACGTCGCCCATGCACAGCTGCTCGGTGCTGTCGGCCAGCACGCCCAGCACCCGGCCCTGGGCTGGCGTCAGCCCGAAGGGCGCGAACCGCTGCGCCTCGGCCGCGCGCAGGCGCTTGCCGGCGCGCAGGAAGAGCTCGCCCAGCCGCCCCAGCTGAGCCTCGCGGTCGGCATCGTGCACCACGCCGACAGCATACCGATCCATTGTTACTATGAATATAGGTAACAAAGAATCTAACTCACTAATCAGTTCCGGTTCGGCCCGGACGCACAGGGCACCGTGGCCTGGCTCAGCCCGCAGGCCCGGAGACCGTCAGCGCGCTGCGCCAGGTCACCGGACTCGCCGCTCGTCTGCCCGCGAGCCGGCTCCGGTACCGAAGCACGCAGACGCCGGGCCTGAGCAGTCCCCCCGGTACGGGTCTTGACGCGAGCATCCGTTAGCCGTAGCTTTCGTTAGTGATGACTAACGCACCAGCCCTGCTGGAGGCCATGGCCGAGCCGACAAGGCGCGCCATCGTCGAGCGCCTGGCCGAGCGGCCATCCGCGGTCAGCGACCTGGCCCGCGACATGCCGATTACGCGCTCGGCGGTCTCCCAGCACCTGCAGATCCTCAAGTCCGTCGGCCTGGTCACCGACCAGGCGGTCGGCACGCGGCGCATCTACCGGGTTGACCCGGACGCGCTGGCGATCATCCGCGCCTACTTCGACGCGTTCTGGACCCGGTCACTGGCTGCGTTCCAGGATGCGGCGCAGCGACCCCAGGGGGAAAAGTGACGATTACCGATGCCACGACGGTCAGCACATCGGTCGAGGTGGATGCCCCGATCGCGCATGCCTTCCATGTGTTCACCGCTGAGATCGGCACGTGGTGGGACGACGACAAGCACATCCTGGAGGCGCCGCTGGCCGAGATGGTGTTCGAGCCATTCGCCGGCGGCAACATCATCGACCGGGGCACCGATGGCAGCGAGTGCCGCTGGGCCCGCGTGCTCACCTACGAGCCGCCCAGCCGCGTCTGCTTCAGCTGGGACATCAACACCAAGTGGCAGATCGAGACCGACCCGGCGCTGACCAGCGAGGTCGAGATCACCTTCACCGAGCTCGCGCCCGGCCGCACCAGGGTCGTCCTCACCCACCGCCACCTCGACCGGCACGGCGAGGGCTGGGAGAACATGCGCGACGCTGTCGGCAGCGGCTGGACGCTCGAGCCGTTCGGCGAGCGCATCGAGCGGTCCCGGCATGTCGCGGGCCGCGACCTGCCGGTCATCACCGACGAGACGATGCGCGCGCGGCTGGCCGGGACGGCGACTTACACCGCGGTCCTGCTGCGAGTGACCAGCAAGTACGCTCGCCCGGCCGCTGACCCGACGGTGTGGGAGCATGGCCGGCGCAACATGGCCCTCGGCGAGGCTGGCCTGCTGCCGGTCGTCCTGCCCGCGACGGACGACAGCGACCTGGCCGGCATCGGCGTCTTCGCGGCGGCCCCCGACGACGTCCGCGCGATCCTGGATGACGATCCGGGGATCCGCGCCGGGATCTTCCGCTACGAACTGCATCCGGTCCGCGGGTTCCCCGGCTCCTCGCTCCCCTAGCCGGAGTTTCCTCGGTAAGTTGATCTTGAATGGCTGAGCTGGTGGGCGTGGGGTAGCTGGCCTGGGTCAATGGCGTGCCGGTGCTGGTTTCTGAGGCTGTCGTGGTGTATTACCCATATATGGCCTCGATCGTCGGGAAGAAGCGCGGCGGCGCGACGTACTACTACCTGGCCGAGTCCGCCCGGGTCGGCGGGAAGCCCCGGATCGTGTCCCAGGAGTACCTGGGCACCGCCGGGGAGCTGGCGGCGGCGATGCGAGGCGGCGGCCTGGGCCTGCCCGGCCGGGTCCGGCATAAGGACTTCGGCGCGGCGGCCGCCGCGTGGGGCCTGCTGGAGGATCTCGGCGTTGCCGGCATCATCGACGAGGTGGCCGGGTCGCGGCGGGCTGACGCGGCCGCCAGCACCGGGACCTACCTGGTGCTGGCGGCGCTGAACCGGGTGGTCGCGCCGTGCTCCAAGCTGGCGTTCGCGGACTGGTGGGCGAAGACGGCCGCGCCCCGGTTCACGAAGATCCCCGCGACCGCCCTGGATCACCGGCGGTTCTGGGCTGCGATGCACGCCGTCACCCTGGAGCAGCTGGAGGGGATCAGCCGCCGGATCGCCCTGGCGATGGTCGCGGAGTTCAGGCTGGACTGCTCGTCGGTCGCCCTGGACATGACCAACTTCGCCACCTTCATCGCCACCGGCAACCCCGGGGCGCCCATCGCGCAGCGGGGCAAGGCCAAGCAGAAGCGCACCGACCTGCGGATCGTCGGGCTGGGCCTGGTCGTCACCCGCGACGGCGGGATCCCGCTGACCTGGCACGCCTACCCCGGCGACCGGCCCGACGTCACCCAGTTCCCGGACATGATCGATCAGCTGCGGGCACGGTATGAGGAGGTCACGGCCGCCTGCGGCCAGCAGCCTGCGCAGATGACCGTCGTGTTCGACGCCGGGCAGAATTCCGCGGCCAACTTCGCTCACCTGGCGGAGACGGGCCTGCACTATGTCGGGTCAGTGCCCGCTTCCGGCTGTCCCGACCTGACCGCGCTGCCCGCCAGCGCCCGCAGCGTCGTCGATAAGGCCCGGTTCGGCGGGCTGACCGCGTTCGACACCCGGCGCGTCACCCACGGCACGGGCCGGCGGACCATCCTGACCCACTCACCTGAGCTGCACGAGTCACAGGCCGCCGGGTTCGACGGCACCACCCTGGCCAAGGCCGCCAGGAAACTCGACGAGCTGGCCGCCACGCTGGCCCGGGGCAAGACGCGAAGATCACGCGACAAGGTCGAGGCCGATATCGCCGCCATCACCCGCAAGCCCTGGGTCCGCCGCGTCATCACCTGGCAGCTGCTGGGCCAGCAGCCCGGGAACCTGCGCCTGAACTGGAACATCGACCCTGACGCCCGCGCCGCGCTGGAAGAAGAGCTGTTCGGCAAGCACGTCCTGATCACCGACCACGACGACTGGCCCGTGCCCGAGGTGATCGCCGGCTACCGGTCCCAGTCCGAGGCCGAGTTCTCCTTCCGGCAGATGAAAGACACCCGCGTGGTGTCCTTCTCCCCGATGCACCACTGGACCGAGCACAACATCCGCGTCCATGTCTTCACCTGCGTCCTGGCCCTGCAGGTCGCCCACCTCATGCGGCTCAAAGCCCGCCGCGCCGGGCTGGACCTGTCAGTACGCGCCCTGCTAGACGAGCTCGCAGGCATAGGCGAGACCGTCCTGCTCTACCCCGCCGACCGGGGACGGCCCAGAGCCCACCGGATGCTCACCGATACCAGCCCTCTCCAGGACAAGCTCAGCGACATCTTCGGCCTCCAGCGCTACGCCCCCAGGCGCTGACATGGGTAATACAACACACCAGGCCCATCACGCCCGCTGACCAGCAGAAACACGCCCAAGATCAACTTATCGAGGAAACTCCGGCTAGCGCCGGGCGGCGTCCACAGCCGCGTGCCAGGCGCCGATCCGGCCGGCGCGGTCTGCATCGCTGAGCCGGGGGTCGAAGGTGGTCTCGCCGGCGGCCGCGGATGCTGGTGCCCAGTCCGCCAGCCCGGCGGCCTTGGCCGCCATCCGCGCCACTCCCAGGGCCGAGAACTCGACCTGCGGC
>DASUBV010000281.1:0-28740 GCA_035763085.1 Streptosporangiaceae bacterium
TCGCCGTGGGCCATGACCACCCAGCCCAGGTCTCCCGGCTGCCCGATCTCGCGGATGACGACCGAGCTGCTGTCCTGCTCGCCCACGTCCTGCTCCTCCCGCCTGCCGGTCCAGGCGTGCTCCAGCCGTCCGCGCCGGTCACGACCGGCGGAGCGAGACGACAGCGTCCCGGGCCTTTTCGTTACTGAAACAAGTGTTTCAGTCATCTGTCATACTAGCTGCATGACCCCTCAGGAGGCGACCGGAGCTGATGCGCCGCCGTCGGCGCGACGGGCTGAGCTGCTGGAGCTGGCTTATGAGTACGCCGTCTCGCGCGGCCAGGCCGAGCTGTCCCTGCGCCCGCTGGCCAAGGCGATCGGATCCAGCCCGCGGGTGCTGCTGTACCTGTTCGGCAGCAAGGACGGGCTGATCCGCGCCCTGCTGGCGCGCGCCCGCGCCGATGAGCTAGCGCTGCTGGCGCAGGTCAGCGGCGGCTCGGGCGGCTCGCGTGGCCCGGACGGCGGCCGGGGCGCGGAGCCGGCCGGGGTGGCCGGGGTGGCCGGGCGCATCTGGTCGTGGCTGGCCGACGACCGGCACCGGGGGCTGCTGACACTGTGGGTGGACGGCTACGCCCGGAGCCTGGCCGAGCCGGACGGGCCATGGGCCGGGTTCGCGGCGGCCACCGTAGCCGACTGGCTGGCGGTGCTGGCCGACGCACAGCCGGCCGCTGACCGCGATACGCCGGCGGGCGAGACGGAGCGGACGCTCGTGCTCGCGGTGCTGCGCGGCGGGCTGCTGGACCTGCTCGCCACTGCCGACACTGGGCGGGTCACCGCCGCCGTCCGGCAGCATCTTGCTCTCATTAGCTCAGGCAGCTCTTGATCTGCCAGCAGCATGGTCCGCCGGGGCGCTGGCCCTGCAGGGGCCGCTACCTCAACTGGGTGCGCTGACTGGGAACCCCAGGTCCGTTGCGGCCTGGCCGAGCTCGGAATCGTAGGTGACGAACTCTGTCAGGTCTTCCCGGAACGGATCGGCGCTCGCAAGGTGCATCGAGTCCAGCGATCCGAGCCGCGGCGTGCGATAGGACATGGCCCTTGCCAGCACCATGCTGGTCAGGTCAACGAGGTATACCCCGCGTAGCGCCTGGCCCGCCAGGAAGGGCACTCGCTGAAAATCGACGCCCGCGCGCAGGAGCGTGCGGGTGATCTCCAGGCGCGCCAGTTCGCTGGTGAGCAACTCGGTGCCCGCAGGCAGGTTCTCGCGCCAGGAGCGGAGCGCATCGGTCTCCTTCTCCTGCTTGATGAACTTGATCAGCGCGCAGGAGTCCAGGTAAATCAACGGCTGCGCTCCCGGTCACGATCAGCGATCAGGATGCCGGCCAGGCTGTCGCCAGCGAGATCGGTCTGCACTTCTGGCATTCCCGTCTCCGCCGGAGCCCGGACCTCTCCAGTCGAGAGCATTCGCTCCAGGGTGCTCGGGTGCTCAGCCTCAGGGATCATGCGGAGCACTGGCCTTCCCCGGTCAGTCACCAGCAGAGAGGCCCCGGCGCGAACCCGTGCCACTGCCTTAGACGGGTTCTGGTTGAGTTCGCGCAGCCCGATGGTCTCCACCCCTCAAATGTACCTACATTGTGTAGATACATCAACCCTGACCCCGCCCGGCGGTCAGGCCAGGACGGCGCGGATAGCGGCGGAGAGGGCGGCCGGGACGTCGGGGACGAGCAGGTGACGGCCGCCGCGGACGATGTCGCGGCCGCCGGCCACCACGTCACGGACGTCGGCGGCGGAGGCGCCGAAGATGACCGCCTCCAGCGCGGTGGCGGGTGCCGCGCCCGCGGTCCTGGGCGTGTCCAGGGCAACGGTGACCAGGTCGGCGATGGCGCCAGGGGCGATCGTGCCCGCATCGGGCCAGCCGAGGCTGGCGTGCCCGGCGGCGGTGGCCGCGACGGCCAGCCGGGCCGCGGTGAAGTGGCCGCGCTCCTGAGTGACCAGCCGCTCACCGTGCTCGATCCGCCGGGCCTCCTCGAACAGGTCGATCACGGCCTGGCTGTCGCTGCCGACGGTGAGCGGGCTGCCGACGGCGGCCAGTGCGCTCGCCGGGCCGATGCCGTCGGCCAGGTCAGCCTCGGTAGTGGGGCAGAAGCAGGCGGCGCACTGGCTGCCGCCGATCAGGTCGAGGTCGCCAGCGGTCAGGTGGGTGGCGTGCACGGCGGTGGTGCGCGGGCCGAGGGCGCCGGCGTCGGCCAGGACCGCGGCGGGGGTGGCGCCGTAAGCGGCCTGGCAGGCCTGGTTTTCGGCCACCTGCTCGGACAAGTGCAGGTGCAGGGGGGCGTGGTGCCGGGCGGCCCAGTCCACGACGGGCTCCAGCTGGCCGCGCGGCACGGCGCGGACGGAGTGAATGGCGGCCCCGGCCCGGGCAAATCGACCCGGCTGGACCGCAGCGCCCGCCGGGGCCGCTGAGCCCGGCTGGACCGCCGGGCCTGGCGGAGCCGCGCGATCCGGGCTGAATCCGCCGGCGCCGTGGCCCGCGATCTCCCGGACGCTGGCCGACAGGGCGTCGGCGCGCTCGGCCCAGGCGTCGGCGTCGGCATCGGCGAACCGCAGCTGGGGACCGGCCAGAGGCAGCTCCGCGCCGTCCGGGCCGAGCCCGCCGGACAGGTAGCAAGTGTCCAGCAGGCATATCCGCAGCCCGGCCCGGCCCGCGGCGGCGATCAGCGCATGGCCCATCTCGTTCGGATCGGCGTACGGCACGCCCCCCGGCCCGTGGTGCAGGTAGTGGAACTCTCCCACGCAGGTGATACCGGCCAGCGCCATCTCGGCGTAGACCGCGGTGGCCAGCTCCAGGTAACTGGCCGGGTCCAGCCGCGCGGCCACTTCATACATCCGCTCCCGCCACGTCCAGAACGTGCCGCGGCCGGCCTGGGTGATCCCGCGCAACGCGCGGTGGAAAGCGTGCGAGTGCCCGTTGGCCAGGCCGGGCAGAGCCAGCCCGGCCAGCGTGACGGTGCCCGCCGGGACGGCGGCGGCCGGGACGTCCGGGGTCACCCGGCTGAACCGGTCGCCGGCCGCCTCGATGAGCACATCGCGGCGCACGCCAGCGTCGCCCAGCCAGGCCAGCTCGGCATGCCAGGCCCGGGCCCCGCCCCCGGAACCAGGATCCGCGGAACCAGGACCTCCGGAGCCAGGCGCCCCGGCCGCGGTGCCGGTCATGATCCCGCCAGGGCGCGGAGTACGGCGGCCAGCGCCGTGACACCAGCGGCGCAGTCGGCCGGCTCGGCGTGCTCGGCGGGCGAGTGCGACACCCCGGACGGGTTGCGGACGAACAGCATCGCGGTCGGCAGCCGGGCGGCCAGCACGCCGGCGTCATGGCCGGCCCCGGTGGGCAGCACCGGCACCGGGCCGGCGGCGCGGACCGGAGCGCCGGCGCTGTCCAGGACGGCCGCCAGCCGGTCGCGCAGCCCGGCGTCGAAGGTCACCACCGGCGAGAACGACTCGCGGCGCATGTCGCAGCCGACGCCCTGCTCGGCCGCCGCGGCCTGCGCCGCCGCGCTGACCTCGCCGGTCAGGGTGGCCAGGGTGTCCTCATCGGGAGCCCGGGCGTCCAGCCAGGCCCGCACCGCCGAGCAGATCGCGTTGGTGCCGCCTGGCTCGGCGACGACCTTCCCGAAGGTCGCCAGGGCGCCATGGGCGACGGCGGACCGCCGTGCCGCGAGCACCGCGGCGGCATAGGGCAGCATCGGGTCGCGCCGGTCCGCGATCCGGGTCGTCCCCGCGTGGTCAGCCCGGCCGGTCAGCTCCAGCCGCCAGCGGCCATGCGGCCAGATGCTCTCGCCGACCCCGACCGGCGCGCCGAGCCCGTCCAGGGCACTGCCCTGCTCGATGTGCAGCTCGACGTAGCAGGCCAGGCCAGCCAGGCGGTCCTCATCGGGGCCCAGGGCGGCCGGGTCGAGGCCGGCCGCGGTCATGGCCTCGGCCAGGCTGGCCCCGCCGGAGTCGCGCAGTGACCGGGCCGCCGCCGGGGTGATCACCCCGGCGGCCAGCCGGCTGCCCAGGCAGGCCACACCGAACCGGGCGCCCTCCTCCTCGGTGAACGCCGCCACCACCACCGGCCGGGCCGGGGCGAAGCCCTGCTCGCGCAGCAGGTCGATGGCGGCGAAGGCGGACACGATGCCCAGCGGCCCGTCGAACGCGCCGCCGTCGGGCACCGAGTCCAGGTGGCTGCCGGTCGCGATGGCGGGCCCGGTGACCCCCGGCGGCGCCCACCACGCCCACAGGTTTCCGTTGCGGTCGCACTCGGGACGCAGCCCGAGGTCGGCCGCGGTGGCGGTGAACCACTCGCGGCAGGCCAGATCGGCGGGCGTCCAGGAGTAGCGCCGGTACCCGCCGGTGCCGGCGTCCTTCCCGACGGGCTCCAGCTGCGCCCACAGGTCCGCGAAGGCCATCGGCTAGGCCCGGTCCGCCGCCATCGGCACCGTGACGCCGCGCTCGGCAGCGACCTCGGCGGCCCGGTCGTAGCCCGCGTCCACGTGCCGGATCACGCCCATGCCCGGGTCGTTGGTCAGCACCCGCTCCAGCTTCTGCCCGGCCAGCTCGGTGCCGTCGGCGACGCAGACCTGGCCGGCATGGATGGACCGGCCGATGCCCACGCCGCCGCCGTGGTGAATGCTCACCCAGGAGGCGCCCGAGGCGGTGTTCACCAGGGCGTTGAGCAGCGGCCAGTCCGCGATGGCATCCGATCCGTCGGCCATGCCCTCGGTCTCTCGGTACGGCGAGGCGACCGATCCGCAGTCCAGGTGATCCCGGCCGAGCACGATCGGCGCGCTGACCTCGCCGCGCCGGACCAGCTCGTTGAACCGCTCGCCGGCCAGGTGCCGCTCGCCGTAGCCGAGCCAGCAGATCCGCGCCGGCAGGCCCTGGAAGTGCACCTTCTCCCCGGCCATCCGCATCCACCTGGCCAGTGCCTCGTTCTGCGGGAACAGGTCGAGAATGGCCGCGTCGGTGGCCGCGATGTCGGCCGGGTCTCCGGACAGAGCCGCCCACCGGAACGGGCCCCTGCCCTCGCAGAACAGCGGCCGGATGTAAGCCGGGACGAAACCGGGGAACTCGAACGCGCGCTCGTAGCCGGCCAGCTCGGCCTCGCCGCGGATCGAGTTGCCGTAGTCGAACACCTCGGCTCCGGCGTCCTGGAAGCCGACCATGGCCGCCACGTGCGCGGCCATCGACTCACGCGCCCGCCGGGTGAACCCGTCCGGGTCCTCGGCGCGCAACGCGCCCATGTCCTCGAAGGCCACGCCGCGGGGCAGGTAGGTCAGCGGGTCGTGAGCCGAGGTCTGGTCGGTCACGACGTTGATGGGCGCGCTCATGGCCAGCAGCTGGGGGACCACCTCGGCGGCGTTGCCGAGCAGCCCGATCGACAGCGGCTTCCCGGCCGCCGCAGCCGCGGTGGCCTGCCGGATGGCGTCGCTGACGTCCTCGGCGGCGACGTCCAGGTAGCCGTGCTCGATCCGGCGGCTGATCCGCGTCGGGTCGCAGTCGATGCACACCGCGACGCCGCCGTTCATGGTGACCGCCAGCGGCTGGGCGCCGCCCATCCCGCCCAGCCCGGCCGTCAGGGTGATGGTCCCCGACAGCGACCCGCCGAAGCGCTTGGCCGCGACAGCGGCGAAGGTCTCATAGGTGCCCTGCAGGATGCCCTGGGTGCCGATGTAGATCCACGAGCCCGCCGTCATCTGGCCGAACATGGTCAGCCCGGCGGCCTCCAGCCGGCGGAACTCCGGCCAGGTCGCCCACTGCGGCACCAGGTTGGAGTTGGCGATCAGCACGCGCGGCGCCCACTCGTGCGTCCGGAACACGCCCACCGGCTTGCCCGACTGCACCAGCAGCGTCTCATCGCCGGCCAGGCTGGTCAGCGAGGCCACGATCGCGTCGAAGGCGGGCCAGCTGCGCGCCGCCCGGCCCGAGCCGCCGTACACGATGAGCTGGTCCGGATGCTCAGCCACCTCCGGATCGAGGTTGTTCATCAGCATCCGCATAGCCGCTTCCTGCGGCCAGCCCTGACAGGTCAGGGCCGTCCCGCGCGGGGCGCGGACCGGCCGGGCGCCCGGCAGCCCCGCGGTCCCGGCAGCCCCGCCAGCAGTGCGCGCATCGGTCATGACAGCTCCTCTCGGACAGGCGTCATCGGTGCCCGTGACACGCAACATCATCTACGGCGCTCAGTCCGGGGCCGGCCGGCGGCCCGCCCCGGCGCCCGCCGGCATCGCGGTGCGGCCGGCCGCACCGGGCCGGCGCGGCGCGCTCACCAGGACTTCCTGGCCCGCGGTGCGGCCCGATCGCGGTGCTCTTCATGTGCCGGCGACCGGGCTGACGGCCGCCGCTGCGGTGCCGTTCTCGCCGGTCAGGACCCCGGCCGCCACACTCATGACCGCAGGCTACCGGGGTGACAGGAGGTGCGGCGAGGGCAAAAGATGGCTAATCTTTGCGCCCATGGCGCCGACCCCCGCCCGCGCCGCGGCTCGTCGGCTTGCCGGCGAGACCGCCGCTGACGGGCGCGCCGCGTGCCGGCCGGGCCAATTGCGCCCCGCCGGGCCGCCGCATAAGCTTCCCGAATCCGACATTTCCGCGCGGTTGAGTACGAATAAGCCGAGGGGGTCCGCGTGGGCAGCTACCTGCTGAGGCGCATCGGCCTGGGCATCCTGACGCTGTGGATCCTCAGCCTCATCATCTTCTTCGCCGGCCAGATCCTGCCCGGTGACCCTGGCCGGGCCATCCTGGGCAACCTGGCCTCGCCCCGCGCGGTGGCCGCGCTGGACCACCAGCTCGGCGTCGACCGGCCGCTGATCGCCCAGTACTGGAGCTGGATCACCGGGCTGCTGCACGGCGACATGGGCACCTCCTACCAGTTCCGGTCGGCGGTCGAGCCGTTCCTGACCTCGGCCCTGGTCAACTCGGCCAAGCTCGGCCTGCTCGCGCTGATCGTGATCGTCCCGCTGGGCATCGCCGGCGGGGTGCTCGCCGCCCTGTACACCGGGCGGCCGGTAGACCGGGCCATCTCGCTGACCGGCGTGTCTCTCGCGACAGTGCCCGAGTTCGTCTCCGGCATCGTGCTCATCGTCATCTTCGGCGTCCAGCTCAAGCTGCTGCCGGTCACGGCCAACGCCGGGCCGGGGGCCTCGTTCGGGACCCAGCTGAAATACCTGATCCTGCCGGTCATCCCGCTCATCTTCGTGCTGTTCGGGTACATCGCGCGGATGGCCAGGGCCGGCACCATCGAGGCGCTGGAGTCGGACTACGCCCGCACCGCCACGCTCAAGGGCCTCAAGCGGAGCGTGGTGATCAGGCGGCACGTGCTGCGCAACTCACTGCTGCCCACCATCACCGTGATCGCGACCCAGACCGGCTACCTGATCGGCGGCCTGGTGATCGTGGAGACGCTGTTCAACTACCCTGGCATCGGCCGGCTCATCTACAACGCCGCGACCAGCAAGGACTTCCCCATGCTGGAGGCAGGCGTCCTCACCATCGGCGTGGTCTACATGGTGGCCACGATCATCGCCGACATCCTGACCATCACGCTGAACCCGCGGCTGCGCACGGGGGTCATCAAATGACGGAGATCATCGCTACGCCCGGCTCCGTGCTGGCGGCCAGCGCGGCGCAGCGCGAGCTGCCGGCCTGGCGGCTGCTGCTGCGGCGCCCGATATTCATCGTCGGCGCGGCCATCCTGGCATTCTGGATCGTCTGCGCGATCTTCGGCCAGGCGATCGCGCCGCACAACCCGCTGTCCCAGGAGCTGCTCCTGGTCAACAAGGGACCGGCGGGGGCACACTGGTTCGGCACCGACCAGCTCGGCCGGGACGTGCTGTCCCGGGTCATCGTCGGCGCCCGGACCATCATGGTCGTGGCGCTGCTGGCCACCCTGCTCGGCGCCATCCTCGGCACCGTGCTGGGGCTGGCCATGGGCTACCTCGGCGGCGTCCTGGACATGCTGGCCGGGCGGATCGTCGAGGCGGTCCTGGCCCTGCCGGCCGTCATCGTCATCTTCTTGTTCATCGTGGCGCTCGGCTCCTCGGCGGTCACCCAGGTGATCGTCATCGGGTTCATCTTCGCGCCGCTGATCGCCCGGACCGTCCGCTCGGCGGTCCTGGTCGAGAGCCAGCTGGACTACCTGCCCTCAGCCCGGCTGCTGGGCGAGGGAACGCTGCGGGTGATGTTCGCCGAGATCCTGCCCAACGTGTTCCCGACGATCCTGGTCGAGTTCACGGTCCGGCTGGGCTACGCCATTTTCACCGTCGCCACGCTGGCCTTCCTGGGCTTCGGCGTGAACGTCTCCACCCCGAACTGGGGCTCCGACATCAATGCCAGCTACGGGCTGATCGGAGCCGGGTACTGGTGGTCCACGCTGTTCCCCGCCCTGGCCATCGCCTCGCTGGTCGTCGCGATCAACCTGGTGGCCGACTCGATTGAGCAGGTGCTCGCCGGATGACCAACACCAGTCGCCCGGAGGGCGACGCCGGGGGGTTCCAGGGGGTTCGTCCCCCCCGGGCCAGTGCCGAGCCAGATACCGCCGCCACCGCGGCCGGGCCGCAGGCCGACGTCGCGGTCAGCGTCAGTCACCTGGATGTCAGTTACACCGTGCGCGGCCACGACCGGCTCGCCCTGCGCGACGTGTCGTTCGAGATCGGCCGTAACGAGTCCTACGGCCTGGTCGGCGAGTCCGGGTCGGGCAAGTCCACGGTGGCCCTGGCGCTCACCCGCTACCTGCCGCGCAACGGTCAGGTCAGCGGCGGCGCCATTCAGATCAACGGGCAGAACCCGCTGGCCATGAACGCGGCGGCGCTGCGCCAGCTCCGGGCCCGCACGGTATCGATGGTGTACCAGGAGCCCGGCCGGGCCCTCAACCCGTCGATCCGGGTGGGCCGCCAGGTCGCCGAGGTCTACGAGGTGGCCGGGGCCAGCCGCGACGAGGCCATGAGCCGGGCCGAGGCGATGCTGGCCACGGTGCAGATCTCCGACCCCCACCGGGTCATGGGCCGGTACGCGCACGAGCTGTCGGGCGGGATGGCCCAGCGCGTGGTCATCGCGATGGCGCTGGCCGCCGAGCCGTCCCTGCTGATCCTGGACGAGCCCACCACGGCGCTGGACGCGACGGTCGAAGCCGAGGTGCTCGACCTGGTGGCGGGCCTGCGGGCCGAGCTGAGCACCTCGGTGCTGTTCATCAGTCACAACCTGGCCGTGATCGCCAAGATGTGCGACCGGGTCGGCGTGCTGTACGCCGGCGAGCTGGTCGAGGAGGGCGGCGCGCAGCAGGTCTTCGAGCAGCCGCGCCACCCCTACACCGTCGGCCTGCTGCGCTGCATCCCGCGGCACGGCCAGCGCAAGGACCACGGCCGGCTGGACACCATCCCCGGCTTCCTGCCGCCGCCGGGGCAGGCGATGACCGGCTGCATCTTCGCGCCGCGCTGCTCGCTGGCCGAGGACCAGTGCCGCCAGGCCGCGCCGCCGGCCTTCCCGACCGGCCCCGGCCGCGCCTCCCGCTGCTACCGGCACGACGCGGCGCCGGAGCTGCCCCGGTCCACCCCGGTCGACCTGCAGCTCGGTCCCGGCCCGGAGCCCGACGCCGACCCGGTGGTCACGCTGCGCGGGGTATCCAAGTCGTTCGCCGGCCGCGACGAGGTGGTGCGCGCCCTGGCGGGCATCGACCTGGAGCTGCGGCGCGGCGAGACGCTCGGCCTGGTGGGCGAGTCCGGCAGCGGCAAGACCACGCTGGCCCGGGTGCTGCTCGGCCTGATCCGGCCGGACTCCGGCGGGACCGTCGAGCTGGACGGCTCGACGCTCGGGCCCGATGTCCGGTCCCGCAGCCGCGAGCAGCTGAAGGCGCTGCAGATCGTCTTCCAGAATCCCGACTCCGCGCTGAACCGGCGGCACACGGTCCGGCGGCTGATCACCCGGCCGCTGGTCAAGCTGGCCGGGCTGTCCGGGACCGCGCTGCGCGACCGGCTCGCCGACCTGGTCGCCGCGGTCCGCATGGAGGACCGGCACCTGGTGCTCAAGCCGCGCCAGCTGTCCGGCGGCCTCAAGCAGCGGGTCGCCATCGCGCGGGCGTTCGGCGGCGGGCCGCGGATCGTGGTGTGCGACGAGCCCACCTCGGCGCTGGATGTGTCGGTGCAGGCCGCGATCCTCAACCTGCTCGCTGACCTGCAGGCCAAGGAGCAGGTGAGCTACCTGTTCATCTCCCACGACCTGGGCCTGGTGCGCTACCTGTCCGACCGGATCGCCGTGCTGTACCTGGGCCGGCTGATGGAGGTCGGGCCCGCCGAGCGGGTGTTCAGCGGGCCGCACCACCCCTACACCGAGGCGCTGCTGTCGGCGGTGCCGAGCCTGGACGGCGCGGTCCCGGAGCGGATCCGGCTGGCCGGCGAGATCCCGTCGGCGGCCAGCCCGCCCACCGGCTGCGTCTTCCACACCCGCTGCCCGCGGAAGCTGGACACCGGGATCTGCGAGTCCACCGAGCCGCCGCTGGCCGAGGCCGAGCCCGGTCACCAGATGCGCTGCCATATCCCTATCGATCAGCTAACAAGGATGCAGGCCACCGGTTCGGCGCCGTGACTTTGTCAGAACCGCCGCATACCTTGGCCTTCCATTCGAGCCGGGCGGCTCACGCGCCCGGTGCAGGTGTCCCGAGGAGGACCCGGAATGACCGCAAGAGATGACCGGCTCGATCGGCTGCGCGATGGCCAGAATGAAGTCGGCAATCACGTTATTGACGAGTTCGTGGCCGGGCGGCTGGCCCGCCGTGACTTCATCCGCCGCGGCGCGCTGGTCGGCCTGTCGGCCCCGGTGATCGGCGGCGTGCTGGCCGCCTGCGGGGCGAGCGCCCCGTCGCCGTCCGCGACCGGGACCGGGGGGGCCGGCGGCAAGGCCGGCGCCACCATCAAGGCCGGCATCATCACCCCGGCCGGCGAGATCAACCCGGTGACCGTCGCCGACCAGGGCGGCCTGGACATGCTCGGGCAGACCGGCGAGTACCTGTGCCTGTCCGACCAGCACCTGAAGCTGCGGCCGGTGCTGGCCACCAGCTGGACCTCCAATACCAAGGCCGACGTGTGGACGTTCAAGCTCCGCCAGGACGTCAAGTTCCACGACGGCAGCCCGATGACGGCCGACGACGTGGTCTACACCTACAAGCTGCAGACCAACCCCAAGAGCGGGGCCAACGCGCTGTCGGCGCTGGGCGGGGTGCTCACGCCGAGCGGCGTAAGGAAGGTGGACGACTTCACCGTCGAGTTCCACCTGGAGGGCCCCAACGGGAACTTCCCGTACCTGACCTCCTCCGACAACTACAACATGATCATCCTGCCCAAGGGCTACGACCCCGGTAAGTGGCAGGGCTCGTTCATCGGCACCGGCCCGTTCAAGATGAAGTCCTACACGCCCAAGCAGGGCGCCACCTTCGTCCGCAACGAGGACTACTGGGGCACCAAGGCCCTGCCGGCCGGCACGCAGTTCACCTTCTACGACACCCAGACCCCGTCGGTGCTGGCGCTGACCAGCGGCACCATCGACGTCCTCGGGCAGTTCGCGGTCAGCGGCGGCGAGCAGCTGCTGAACGGCAGCTACAACGTGATCAAGCTGAAGTCCAGCGCGCACCGCGAGCTGTCGATGCGCACGGACCAGGCTCCGTTCACCGACCCGCGGGTCCGCCAGGCCATCGCGCTGACGCTGAACCGGCCGGCCATCGTCCAGGCGCTGTTCAAGGGCTTCGCGGACCTGGGCAACGACAGCCCGTTCGCCCCGGTGTTCCCCTCGACCGACACCAGCATCCCGCAGCGGGCCCAGAACCTGGCCAAGGCCAAGCAGCTGCTGTCGGCCGCCGGCCACGGCAGCGGGTTCAAGACCCAGCTGATCGGCAACGACATGCTGGAGATCCCGCAGTACGCGCAGATCGTCGCGCAGGCGGCCAAGCAGGTCGGGATCAACATCGACGTCAAGATCGAGTCATCGTCGGTCTACTACGGCAAGGCCACGTTCGGGAACTCCGACTGGCTGGACGCCACGATGAGCATGGTCGACTACGGGCACCGCAGCGTGCCCAACGTCTTCCTGACCGCGCCGCTGCAGACAATCAACGCCAAGAAGGGCACCGGCTCCTGGAACGCGGCGCACTTCAGCAACGCCCAGTACGACAAGCTGTCCCAGCAGTACATCCAGACGGTGGACCTGACCACCCAGCGGAAGCTCGCCGGGCAGATCGAGACCCTGCTGCTGGAGCAGACGCCGATCATCTTCGGCTACTTCTACAACTACCTGACCGCCACGGCGAAGAACGTGACCGGCGCCTACCCGACGGCGATCGGCCACATCTTCCTGTCGAACGCGGCCAAGAGCTGAGGCGGCCCGCTGACCGGCACTGACTCCGGCGGCCTGTGGCTCCGGTTCCTGTCCGGGCCTGATATCGACGGCCTGGGCCTGACCGGGGAGCAGATCGTCGCCGCGGTGGAGAGCGCGGTCCTGGCTCACGGCCAGGGCCGCGCTTACGCCGAGCCGCGGGTGCACCTGATGCCGCCCAATGACGGTGCCGGGCATTTCAACGTGCTCCGCGGCCACCTGGATGTCAGCGGCATCAAGGTAGTGGGCGACTTCGTCGCCAACTACCAGCGCGGGCTGCCCAGCGAGCTGGGCCTGCTGACGCTGTATGACGCGGGCACCGGCATCCCGCTGGCCATCATGGACGCCACGATGATCACCGCCTGCCGGACCGGGGCGATGACCACCGTCGGCGCCCGGTACCTGGCCCGGCCCGACGCCCGGGTCCTCGGGCACGTCGGCGCCCGCGGCACCGCGTTCTGGAACATCGTCTTGCTGGACGCCGCGTTTGACCTGGACGAGATCCGGGTGACCAGCGCGCGGCCGGAATCGCGCGAGGCTTTCGCCGCCCGGCTGAGCCAGGTGATCAGCACCCCGGTCCGGGTCACGGGCACCGCCGACGAGGCCTTCGACGGCGCCGACATCCTGGTCGAGGCGTCCCGGCTGACCGCGCCCGAGCCGCTGCTGCGCACCCGCCTGGTCAGCCCCGGCGCGTTCGTGGTGCCCTACGGCACGGTCAGTGCCGTCGAGCTGGACCTGCTGGACGTGATGGACAAGGTCGTGGTCGACGACTGGGCCGAGTCGCGGGCGGGCCGGCTCGGAGCCCTGCGCCCGCACGTCGACAGCGGGCGGCTGTCGGCGCAGTCCCTGCACGCCGAGCTGGGCCAGATCGTGGCCGGGCTGCGGCCTGGCCGGGAACGGCCCGGCGAGCGCATCCTGCTGTGGCACCGCGGGCTGCCCATCCTGGACATCGCGGTCGGGCAGCTGATCCTGCGCCAGGCCGAGGAGGCCGGGGCCGGCACGATGCTGCGCTACCGGTAGCGATGGCCGCCGCGCACGTCCTGGCCAGCGCCACGGACCTGGGACCGGAGCTCATCTTGCAGGTCGCGGCGGGCGACCAGGTCAGCCTCGGGCCGCAGCTGACCCGGCAGGTGGACCAGCGGTGCGCCGCCGCCCGCGCGGTGCTGGCCGCCGGGCAGCCCGTCTACGGCGTGACGACCGGGATGGGCGCGCTCAGCGGCGTCCGGCTGACCGAGGCGCAGCAGCGCGAGCACCAGGGCAACCTGCTGCTGGGCCGGGCCACCGGCGGCCCGCCGTGGCTGTCGGCCGCCGATGTCCGGGCGCTGTTCGCGGTCCGGCTGGCGAATTTCCTGACCGGCGATGCCGGGGTGTCGGCGGCGCTGTGCCGGCGGCTGACCGATTTCCTGGCCGCCGGGCTGACGCCGGCGGTCCCGGCACTGGGCGCCGGCACCGCGGGCGAGATCGTGCAGAACGCGCACGCGTTCGGCCCGCTGACCGGGACCGGCAGCATCCTGGCCGCCGGCGGGGAGGTCCGGCCGGCCAGCGAGGCGCTGGCCGACAGCGGGCTGCCAGAGTTCTCGCTCGGTCCCAAGGAGGGCATCGCGCTGCTGGCCGGGGTGCCGGGCGCGACGGCGCTGAGCCTGCTCGGCCACGCCGAGGCCGGCGCGGTGACGGCCATGATGGAGGCAGCCGCGGCCCTGTCGATCGCCGCCATCGGCGCCCCCGGCGATCCGTACGAGGCGCTGTGCGCCCGCGGCGATGACATCCACGGCGCGGTGCTCGCCCGGCTGCGGGCCCGGCTCGGCCATGCGGGCCCGGCGGGCACGCCGGGCGCCGGGCGGCCGCCGCGGATGCTGCAGGCGCCGGTGTCGTTCCGGGTAGCCGGGCCGGTGCTGGCGCACCTGGTGCGGGCGGCGGGCGCGCTCTTCGCGGCGGCCGGCCGGGCGCTCAGCGGGGTGACCGACTCCCCCGCCTTCGCCGGTGACCGGTTCCTCGGCACGGCCGGGTTCCACGGCATCGACCTGGCGGCGCACTGCGATCAGCTGACCGCGGCCGTCGCGCACGCCGCCGAGGTCAGCGCCGCCCGGACACACCGGCTGCTCGACGCCCGGGTCACCGGCCTGCCCGCGCAGCTGGCCGCCCGCCCCGGCCCGGACGCCGGGCTGGTCGCCGTGCACAAGCGGGCCGCCGGCGAGGTGCACGCGCTGCGCCGGCTGGCGGCGGGCCCGGCCGCGGGGACCATCGAGACCTCGAACGGGCAGGAGGACGTGCAGTCGTTCGCCTGGCCGGCCGCCATGAACCTGCGCGCGGCGCTGCGCCATGCCCGGCTGGTCACGGCCTGCGAGCTGCTGACCGCCTTCCAGGCCGCGACCCTGGCCGGCGACGCGGTGCCGGACGGCTGCGCCGGGCTGCTCGCGACCCTGACGGGCCTGGTCGAGCCGGTCACCGCCGACCGCCCGCTCGGGCCCGACATCGAGCGGCTGGCCGCCGCCTGCTGGGCGGACTGACGGGGCAGGTGCCCATCCGGCCAGGCCAGCACGGCCGGTGCATAATGGCGGTGTCGCCACTAGCAGGCAAACACCTGGTTAAAGGAGGTCAGCGTGTCCGTCGTCACGTTCAGCTCAGGCGGTTCCCCGGTAGAGAACCAGGTGCCTCCCGCCACGCCAGCCGCCGACGGCAGCACCGGGCTGAAGCCGGGCTGGGGTGTCAGCCCCGAGCGGCAGCAGGCGATCGCCGACACGATGAGCCACCTGGCCCCGCTGACCGGCCGGCTCTCCCCGGCCCAGCTGCGGGCCATCACCACCACCCTGGCCACCCGCCGCGAGCTGTGGGCCGACCTGGTCGTGCACGACCCCGACGTGCGCTGGTACCTGCCGCTGCACCGGTCCAACTCCTGCGATGTCTGGCTGCTGGCCTGGGAGCGCAATCAGGACACCGACTGGCACGACCACGGCGGCTCCTCCGGCGCGTTCTCGGTCGCCGACGGCAGCCTGCTGGAGCAGTACCGGGTGCCCAGCGGCCGCCGGCTGGCCCACCGCCGGCTCGGCGCCGACGAGACGGTCGTCTTCGGGCCCGGCCACGTGCACGACGTCGCCCACGGCGGCGAGGGCTCCTCGACCAGCATCCACGCCTACTCGCCGCCGCTGTCGGCGATGACGTACTACACCGCCACCGACTACGGGCTGATCGCCCGGGAGACCGTCGCCATCGACGGCCCCGAGGGCGCCCGCGGCCGCGGCGGCGCGGACACCGCACTGGCCCAGGCGAACGCCTCGGCGGCCCGGCTGACCTCGGACGCGCTGCCGGACGGCGCGCCAGGCATTGACGAGCTGCTGGCCGAGGCCCGCAGCGGGCTGCACCGGCTGCGCCCCGAGGCCGCGTTCGCAGCGATGACCGACGGCGCCGTGCTGGTGGACATCCGGCCGCTCGAGCAGCGGATCGTCGAGGGCGAGGTGCCGGGCGCCATCATCATCGGCCGCAACGTGCTGGAGTGGCGGCTCGACCCGCGCAGCGAGGCCCGGATCGCCGCGCTGTCCCGGCCCGACATCCGGGTGGTCGTGATGTGCTCGCAGGGCTATGCCTCGTCGCTGGCCGCCACCTCGCTGCGCCGCCTCGGGCTGCCCGAGGTGACCGACCTGGAAGGCGGGTTCCAGGCCTGGCAGGCGGCCGGCCTGCCGGTCCGGCCCGCGCAGGCGCTGGGCTAGGCGCCGCCCGCCGACGACCATGACCGCCGCGACCGACACCGCGCATTCCGAGCCGGAGCACCGGCACCGCGACGTATCCGGCGGCTGGCTGCGGCCGGCCGTCTTCGGGGCCATGGACGGCCTGGTCACGAACGTCGCGCTGATCGCCGGGGTGGAAGGCGGCGGCGGCTCGTGGCACACCGTGGTGCTGACCGGCCTGGCCGGGCTGGCCGCCGGGGCGTGCTCGATGGCCGCCGGGGAGTTCGTGTCGGTCTCCTCGCAGAACGAGCTGGTCGCCGCGGAGGTCAGCAAGGAGCGGATTGAGCTGGAGCGCAACCCGGCCGGCGAGCAGCGCGAGCTGGCCGAGGTGTTCATGCGCCGCGGCGTCGACGCCCAGCTGGCCAGCCAGGTCGCCATGCAGCTCTCGGCGCACCCGGAGGAGGCGCTGCGGGTGCACGTCCGCGAGGAGCTCGGCGTGGATCACCAGGAGCTGCCCTCCCCGGCGGTGGCCGCCGGGGCCTCGCTGCTGACCTTCGCCATCGGCGCGCTGGTCCCGCTGCTGCCCTACCTGGCCGGCTTCCGGTCCCTGCCCGCGGCGCTGATCCTGGCCGGGCTGGCCGCCTTCGCCGGCGGCGGCCTGGTCGCGCGGATCACCGCGCGGTCGTTCCTGCGCGGGGCCATGCGGCAGCTGCTGCTGGCCGCCGGGGCCGCCGCGCTGACGTTCGCGATCGGCACCCTGGTCGGCGTGGTCAGCGGCTAGCGGCCGCCCCGGCGCGGGTCGTCCTCCGGGCGCCGGGGCGGGGCGGTTACCAGGGATCGGCCCCCAGCCAGTCGTCGGCGTGCTGGCCCGGCGTGGACAGCAGCTTCAGGTCGGACTCGACCATCATCGTGACCAGCTCCTCGAAGCCGATCTTCGGCTCCCAGCCCAGCTCCTCCCGCGCCCTGGACGCGTCGGCGCACAGCCGGTCCACCTCGGCGGGCCGGATAAAGGCGGCGTCGGTCACCACGTGGTCGTGCCAGTCCAGGTCCGCGGCGCGGAAGGCCCGGTCGACCAGTTCCTCCACCGAGTGGGTCACGCCCGTGCCGATGACGTAGTCCGCCGGGTCGTCCCGGCCGAGCATCAGGTGCATGGCCCGCACGTAGTCGCCGGCGAACCCCCAGTCCCGCACCGCCCCGAGGTTGCCCAGCCGCAGCTGCCGCTCGAAGCCGAGCTTGATCTTGGCCACGCCCAGCGACACCTTGCGGGTGACGAACTCGGCGCCGCGCCGCGGCGACTCGTGATTGAACAAGATCCCCGAGACCGCGAACATCCCGTAAGACTCGCGGTAGTTCTGGGTCAGGAAGTGGCCGTAGGCCTTGCCCACCCCGTACGGGCTGCGCGGGTGGAAGGGCGTCCGCTCGGTCTGCGGCGACTCGCGGACCTGGCCGAACATCTCCGATGACGAGGCCTGGTAGAAGCGGATCTGGCCGCGGCCGGGACTGCGCGAGGCACTGATCCCGCTGCACACCCGGATCGCCTCCAGCACCCGCAGCACGCCCAGCCCGGTGACCTCGCCGGTCAGCTCGGCCTGCTGCCAGGACATCGGCACGTAGGAGATGGCGGCCAGGTTGTATACCTCATCAGGCTGCACCCGCTCCACGGCGGAGATCAGGCTGCCCTGGTCCAGCAGGTCGCCGCGGATCAGCCGCACCTCGCCCAGCAGCTCGCGCAGCTGGCGGATCCGGGGGTTGGCCTGACCGCGGACCAGGCCCCACACCTCGTAGCCCTGCGCCGCCAGGTGCTCGGCGAGATACGAGCCGTCCTGCCCGGTAATCCCGGTGATCAGCGCGCGTCGGTTCAGCGGGTCCTCCGCTCCTCGGGGCGGGCCGGCCGGCGGCCGGCCTACGTCGCGGCAGCTTACATACAGGCCGGCTGCGGCGACACACGCCACTTACGGCTGGGGCACAGGGGTACGGAAGGTACTCCCTGGTAATGTTCCTCGCCTAGGGGGTCACGCGGGCGCGCCTAGGGCGGGCGGCCAGCGGCGGACAAGGAGGCGCAATCTCGCGTGAGCACCGTACCAGCCCGTAACCGGACGCCCGCTGCCGCACAGCCCGCAGGCCCGCAGCCCGCTGCCGCAGATCCCGCAGCAGCGGAGCCGGCCGGCCCGGAGGCGGCAGCCGCGCAGCCCGCGGCAGGGCCCGCCGGGGACCGGCCGCTGCACGTGGCGCTGCTGTCCTACCGGAGCAAGCCGCACTGCGGCGGCCAGGGCATCTACCTGCGGCACCTGTCCCGCGAGCTGGCCGCGCTCGGGCATCACGTCGAGGTCTTCTCCGGGCAGCCCTATCCGGAGCTGGAGCCGGGACCGGTGCTGCGCACCGTGCCCAGCCTGGACCTGTACGCCGACGAGAACCCGTTCCGGACCCCCGGCCTGCGCGAGTACCGGGACTGGGTCGACGTGCTCGAGGTCACCACCATGTGGACCGGTGCCTTCCCCGAGCCGCTCACCTTCAGCCTGCGCGCGCTGCGCGAGCTGCGCCAGCGCCGCGCCGACTTCGACGTCGTGCACGACAACCAGGTGCTGGCCTACGGGATGCTGGGCATCCCGCGGCTGGGCCTGCCCCTGGTGACCAGCATCCACCACCCCATCAGCGTGGACCGGCGGATCGAGCTGGCCGAGGCTCGCGGCTGGTCGCGGCTGACCAAGCGCCGCTGGTACTCCTTCGTGCGGATGCAGGGCCGGGTGGCCCGCCGGGTCGGCCCGGTGCTGACCGGCTCGCAGTCCTCGCGCGACGACATCTGCCGCGACTTCCGGGTGCCGGCCAGCCAGGTCACGGTAATCCCGCTCGGCGTGGACACCCGGCTGTTCCACCCCCGCCGGGCACCGCGCGCGGCGGGCCGGGTGGTCGCGGTGGCCAGCGCGGACTCGCCGGTCAAGGGCGTGAGCACGCTGCTGCGGGCCGTCGCCAAGGTGGCCACCGAGCGGGACGCGGAGCTGACCCTGGTGGGCAGGCCGACGCCGGGCGGGCCCACCGACCGGCTCGTCGGCGAGCTCGCGCTCGGCGACCGGGTCCGCTTCGTGACCGGGATCAGCGACGAGGAGCTCGCTGCCCTGCTGGCCAGCGCCGAGGTGGCCGTCGTTCCCTCGCTGTACGAAGGGTTCTCGCTGCCCGCCGTCGAGCACATGGCCTCGGGCACGCCGCTCATCGCGACCCGCACCGGCGCGCTGCCGGAGGTCACGGGGGACGCCGCGGTGCTGGTCGAGCCGGGCGACCCGGAGGAGCTCGCGAGCGCGCTGCGGGCCCTGCTCGACTCCCCGGCGCAGCGCGCCCGCCTGTCGGAGCAGGGCTTGCGGCGAGTCCGGGAGCGATTCGCCTGGCCGGCGGTGGCCAGGGCCACCGTGGCGGAGTACCGGCGGGCCATCGCGGGCGTGCCGTGCTGACCGTCGACTTCGCCCGGCTGCCGGTCGGGCCGGGCACCCGCGTCCTGGACCTGGGCTGCGGCGCGGGCCGGCACGCCTTCGAGTGCCTGCGCCGCGGCGCGCAGGTCGTCGCGCTCGACACCGACACCGGCGAGCTGGCCGGGGTCAGCGCCATGGCCGCGGCCATGCGCGAGGCGGGCGAGGCCCCGCCCGCCAGCCAGGCGGCCTGCGTCGCCGGCGACGCCACGGCCATGCCCTTCCCGGACGCCAGCTTCGATGTGGTCATCGCCGCCGAGGTACTGGAGCACATCCCGGCCGACCAGCGCGCGCTGGCCGAGATCAGCCGGGTGCTGGCGCCGGGCGGCAGCGCCGCCGTCACCGTGCCGGCCTGGCTGCCCGAGCGGATCTGCTGGCGGCTGTCGGATGACTACCACAACGTGCCGGGCGGGCACGTGCGCATCTTCACCCGCCGCGAGCTGGAGGCCAAGATGGCCGCGGCCGGCCTGGCCGTCGGCGGCCATCACCACGCGCACGCCCTGCACTCCCCGTACTGGTGGCTGAAGTGCGCCGTCGGCGTGCACGACGATGACCACCCGCTGGCGCAGGCCTATCACCGGCTGCTGGTCTGGGACATCATGAAGCGGCCGCGGGTCACCCGGCTCGCGGACCGGGCGCTCAACCCCGTCCTGGGCAAGAGCCTGGTGGTCTACTCGACCAGGCCGCAGGCGGGTCAGCCCGCCCGGGCCGGGCAGCCCGCGGCGGGCACGGGGACAGCAGGAGCCAGCACATCCACGGGCGACGGGGGAACCGCCGGCCCGCCCTCGCGGCTGATCGCCGCGACGCGCGGCCCGGCGGACGGCGCCGCGAACATCGAGGAGGCGCATGCGGGGGCGTGAGCGCCCGGACGGCTGGGTGCCCGAGGTTGCCGGCATCCTGACCACGGACCAGCTAATCGCCACCGGCGAGAGCATCGCCGCGGCCCAGCAGGGGGACGGCGCGATCGGCTGGCCGGACGGGCACGTCGATGCCTGGAATCACGTCGAGTGCGCGATGGCGCTGTCGGCCTGCGGGCTGCGCGGGCCCGCCCGGCGCGCCTACGCGTGGCTGGCGGCGACCCAGCGGCCCGACGGATCCTGGCCGGTGCAGACCGCCGACGGCATCGCGGCCGACCTGGCCGCCGAGAGCAACCACGCGGTCTACCCGGCGGTCGGCATCTGGCATGAGTTCCTGGTCACCGGCGATGCGGCGTTCGCGGCCCGGATGTGGCCGTTAGTCCGCGCGGGCGTGGAATTCGCGCTCGGCCTGCAGGCGCCGGGCGGCCAGATCATCTGGCGCCGGCGCAGCAACGGCGCCCCGGACGACTACGCGCTGCTGGCCGGCTGCGCGAGCATGTACCACGGGCTGCGCTGCGCCATCGCGCTGGCTGACCACCTGGGCCATGGCCAGCCCGACTGGGAGCTGGCCGCCGACCAGCTCGGTCACGCGGTCGCCTGCCACGACAGCGCCTTTGCCGACAAGAGCCGGTTCGCCATGGACTGGTACTACCCGGTGCTCGGCGGGCCGCTGCGGGACGCCGGGCCGCAGGCGGCGGCCAGCCGCATCGCGCAGGACTGGGACACCTTCGTCGTGCCCGGCCTGGGCATCCGCTGCGTCAGCGACCAGCCGTGGGTCACCGGCGCGGAGACCTGCGAGCTGGCCATCGCGCTGGACACCATCGGCGACCAGGCCCGCGCGCTGGACCTGCTGGACCAGATCCAGCACCTGCGCGACCCGGCCGGCGGCTACTGGACCGGCTGGCAGTTCGTCAACCAGGCGCACTTCCCCCGCGAGCAGAGCAGCTGGACGGCGGCCGCCGTCGTGCTGGCGGCCGACGCGCTGTCCGGGGCGACCGGCGGCGCGGGCATTTTCGCCGACGCGGCAACCGGGCGGCCGGGCGCCGCCGGGGCTGGCGCGGCGGGCGGCACGGGCACCGCGGGACGGCGGCTGATGGCCGGGACGGCCGCCTGCGGCTGCGCCTCAGCCGATCCCGTCTCCGGTCCGCTCTAGCACCCGCAGCGACCCGGTGACGCGCACCTGGGTGAAGGCCCCGGAGGCCAGCGCCCGCTGGTAGATCCGGTAGGGCGCCTGCCCGCCGTCGGCCGGGTCGGGGAACACGTCATGGATGGCCAGCGCGCCGCCGGGCGCTACCCGCGGGGCCCAGCCCTCGTAGTCGGCGACCGCCGCCGCGTCGGTGTGCCCGCCGTCGATGAACAGCATGCCAAGCGGCGCGCGCCACAGCGCGGATACCGCTGCTGACCGGCCTACCACCGCGATCACGTGCTCCTCCAGGCCGGCCGCGGCCAGCGTCGACCGGAAATGCGGCAGCGTGTCCAGCAGGCCCACCGCCGGATCGACGAGCTCGGCGTCGTGATACTCCCAGCCCGGCTGGTTCTCCTCCGAGCCGCGGTGGTGGTCGACCGTCACCACCACCTGGCCCGCCTGCCGGGCCGCCGCCGCCAGGTAGATGGTCGACTTGCCGCAGTAAGTACCGATCTCGGCGACCGGGCCGCGGCAGGCATAGGCCGCCGCGGTCTCGAACAGCGCCAGCCCCTCGGCGGGCGGCATGAACCCGCGGGCCGCCTCGGCCGCCTTCCGCAGGTCGTCGGGAAGGGCGGGAACGGAGCGCAGTTCGGTCGGCATGATCCCAGTCTGCCGGGCCGCCTTGCCGCCCGCGCCCGGACATGCTCTACTCCGCAGCAGAGGGAGGTCACAAAGATGCGGGTGGAAGTCGACCGCGACGTCTGCGAGGCCAATGCTGTCTGCGCGGGCCTGGTGCCCGAGGTCTTCGAGGTGGATGACGAGGACGAACTGCACATCCTGGTCGCCGAGGTACCGCCGCGGCTGGAAGACGGGGTCCGGCATGCGGTCGGGTCCTGCCCCAAGACGGCCCTGCGGCTGATTCCCTGACGAGGGTGACCCGGGCCGGCTGCGCCCCGGCGGCGACGCGGCTGCGGGCCGGCGTCCTGGCCCGCCCCGTCCTGGCCGGTGCTGGTCCGGCAGCGCGCTGGCGGTGCGCGAGCTGCCCGGGCCGGCCTGCCCGGCAAGCGGGTCCTGAGCCCGGCCGGGCCCGGCGGGCCGGGCAGGCGGGGCCGGCCCGGCGGATAGGCTGCCCGGGAGGCAGATTGGCCGTGACACGCGAGCCACCCTGCGCAGCCCGTTACCCGCGAACGGAGGGCAGCAGATGCGTGCAGGCCGGACCGGTCCGCGCCAGATCACGGCCGTGGCGGCGGCGGCCGGCGCTCTCGCGCTCGGCCTGCTGGGATGCTCGTCGCCGGGCCGCGGCCCGGCGCAGCCCGCCGGGGCGGACGGCGGACCGGGGGCTCCGGCCGTCAGCCCGCCGCATGCCGGCCTGACCCCGGCACAGCTGGCCACCGCCTACAACCTGGGCGCGCTGCGCGCGCGGGGCATCGACGGCGCGGGCCAGACGATCGTGATCGTGGACTCGTTCGGCTCGCCGACCATCGCACGCGACCTGGCGGCCTTCGACGCGGCCTTCCGGCTGCGGGCGCCGGCCTTCCTGCACGTGCTGCAGCCGGCCGGGCCAGTGCCGCCCTACCGGCCGACCACCACGCGCACCGGCTGGGCGTCGGAGACCACCCTGGACGTGGAGTGGGCGCATGCGATGGCCCCGGCGGCCGGCATCGTGCTGGTGGAGACGCCGACGGCCGAGAACGAGGGCAAGACCGGGTTCCCTGACATCGTGACGGCCGAGAACTACGTGATCCGCCACCACCTGGGCCAGGTGGTCAGCCAGAGCTTCGGCGCGACCGAGCAGACCTTCGCCTCGGCCGCCCAGCTGCGCTCCTTCCGCGGCCCGTACCTGCTGGCCGCGCAGCCGCGCTATGCCGTCACGATGCTGGCGGCCAGCGGCGACTCGGGCGCCTCGGGCCAGACCTACAACATGAAGACGCTGTACCCGCGCCGGGTCGTCGAGTGGCCGGCCACCGACCCGCTGGTCACGGCCGTGGGCGGCACGGCCATGACGCTGAGCCCGGCTGGCCGCCGGCTGCGCCCGGACACCGCGTGGAACGACAGCGGCGGCGGGCGCTCGGCGGTCTTCGCCCGGCCGGCCTACCAGTCCGGGGTCAGCGACGTCACCGGCGGCCGCCGCGGTATCCCGGATATCTCCATGGATGGCTCGTGCGTCAGCTCGGTGGCCATCTACGCCAGCTACCCCGGCACCTCCGGGCACTGGCAGACGATCTGCGGCACGAGCATGTCCACTCCGCTGTTCGCCGGGATCGTGGCGCTGGCCGATCAGGTGGCCGGGCACTCGCTCGGGGTCATCAACCCGGCGCTGTACCAGATGGCGGCCGCGCACGACCCCGGCATCGTGGACGTCCGCAGCGGCGACAACACCGTTCACTCCAGCAACGGCGCCGTCGTGCGCGGCTTTCGCGCGGGCCGCGGGTTTGACCTGACCTCCGGGGTCGGGACCATCAACGCGGCCGAGTTCGTCCCGGAACTGGCCCGGCTGGCGGGCCACGGCGGCGGCCAGGCCGCCGGCACCGGCAGTCCGGGCTCCCGCTAGCCGCCCGCCCCCGGCGGCCGCCCGGCCAGGCGAACTTAGCTGGCGCGGCCGTTGCTGGCGGCGGCGCCGTGCCGGTAGCGGGCCGGGATGGTGCCCACCACGTGCGCCAGGCGGACCCGGTCCCCGCGGTAGATGTAGCGGGTCAGCCGGATCGGCCGCTTGCTGCTGTACGACGTCCGGTTCACCACGATCACCGGCACCCCGGTGGACAGCCCGAAGAAGTTCAGCTCCCGGGTGTCGGGCATCCGCGAGCCGATCTGATCGACGAAGCCGGCCTGCTCGTAGCCGAGCTCGGCGAGCATCTTCATCGAGCCCTGCGGGATCTTCCCGGCCTGAGCGAGCGGGGTGCCGCCGGCCAGGTCCATCGGGAAGTAGGAGTTGAGCATCAGCCAGGGCACCCCGTCCAGGTGCTGCGAGGTACGCCGCACGATGACCGGGTCGCGGGGCTCGATCTCCAGGACCTCGGCCACGCTCTGCGAGGCCGGGACAGTCTCGACCAGGAACCGGACGGTCTCGGGCTCGCTCGGCTCCGGCCAGACCACCGGCAGGGCCTGCGACGCGTGGTGGATGCTGGGCTGGCCCGTCACCCGCGACAGCAGCGCCGTGAACGGCCGGGCCGGGGCCTGCACGAAGGTGCCCAGGCCCTGCCGGGTGACGACCAGGCCCTGATTGGTCAGCAGCGCCAGCGCGAGCCGGACGGTGTTGCGCGACGCGTCGTACTGCCGGACCAGGTCCGGCTCGCTCGGCAGCCGGTCATCGGGAGCGAGCAGGCCGCTGGTGATCTGGTTCCGCAGCTGATCAGCGATCTGCTGGTACTTCGCCTGCGCCGACACGCTCGCCTGGCCCCCTCTCGCACCGCGCTCACTTCACCGCGATCTCACCATTCGGATAGGTAGATGATACCCATTCTCAACGTTTCAAACAGTCCACTCATTGGTATGAGTCCAATCGACGGAAACAGCAGATCGAATGGTAGGGCAGGGGGCCCGCCAGTGGTACCCGCCGCGCGGACGCGGCGGCGCCAGAGCACGGGGAAAGGTGAATGAACATGATCATCCTGCTGGTCATCGCCGCGATCGCGGTGAGCTTGCCGGTGGCGGGCATCGTCCTGGTCAGCCTGGCCAGCCGGCGCGAGGACGCCGCGCAGAGCCTGAGCACCCGGCCCTCCGGGGCCATCCAGATCGCCGCACGGCGCGTCGTCGGATTCCACGGCAACGGGCTCGCGCGCCGGCCGGCTCGCCGCGGGGGCAGCCGGCCGGCGCGTGCGCGGCGCGGCCCGGAGGATGACCCCGAATTCGCCGCCAGGCTGGCCGCCACCAGGACCGACCGGCGGCGGATCGCCGCCTAGCAGCCACAGCCCCACGTGACGGCGGCGCCCGGGGGTGCCGCCGTCACGTGCGCGCGGGGGCAGGCACGGGCCGGCAGGTTACGCTGCCCTCATGCGTGTCGCCCTGTGCCAGCTGCCGATCAGCTCCGATCCGTCCGCCAACCTGGCCCGGGTAGAGGCGGCGGTCACCAGCGCCGCCGCCGCGGGCGCCCGGCTGGCCGTCTTCCCCGAGGGCACCCAGGCCCGGTTCTCGGCCGACCTGCGGCAGGTGGCGCAGCCGCTGGACGGCCCGTTCTGCGCCGGCCTGGCCCGAGCCGCGCGGCGCGCCGGGATCGCCGTCGTGGCCGGGGTGTTCGAGCCGGCCCCGGATGAGGACCGGGTGTTCAACACCACGGTGGCGGTGGACCAGAGCGGGCACCTCGCCGCCGCCTACCGGAAGATCCACCTGTTCGACGCGCTCGGCCACCGCGAGTCCGACACCGTGGCGCCCGGCCATGAGCTGGTACTCGCCGACCTCGGCGGCCTCCGGGTTGGCTTCCTGACCTGTTACGACGTCAGGTTCCCCGAGCTAGCCAGGGCGCTGGCAGCCGGCGGTGCCGAGCTCCTGGTGATCCCGGCGGCCTGGGCCGCCGGGCTGTTCAAGGAAGAGCACTGGGTGACCCTGGTCCGGGCCCGCGCGATCGAGAACACCATCTGGGTCGCGGCGGCCGGGCAGGTACCCGATCCCGCCGAGCGGCCCACGCCGGCCCCGACTGGCATCGGCCGCAGCATGCTGGTGGACCCAATGGGCACGGTGCGGCTCGACCTCGGCTCGGCCGAGCAGGTCGTGACCGGGGACGTCGACACGGCCATGACGGCTCAGGTCCGGTCGGTCCTGCCGTGCCTGGCCAACCGCCGCGACGATCTCTTCGCGCGCGCGCCAGTGCCGGCTCCCTAGGTCCGCGCGCCGTACCGGCTCCCCGGGGTCTCCGCCGTAGCGCTCCGTGGCGCCCTGCCGTACCGGCTCCCTGGCGCCCTGCCGCCTGCGGCCTCCCTGGCGCCCTGCCGCCTGCGGGCTCCCTGGCGCTCCGTCACCGCCGGCACCGCCCGGCTGCTCGCCCCTCTATGACTCCTCTTGCTGTTATCAGCCGGGCGACCAGCGCCGGCCGTCAGCCTGCCCGGCGGCTGGGCAGCGCGGGCGGTGCCGCGGGGCCGGCGGCGCGGATGGCGCGCGCGGCCCGGACGACGCGGACGGCCCGGCGCAGCGCGTCGAGCTCTTCCTCGGTGGCCAGATCGGCGAACCGGCGCAGCGTCACCTGCCGGTCACCGCCCGAGCGCAGCGCCTCGGCCATCAGCCGCGCGTCATGCTCCTCGCGCGCCTCCGCCGGCCAGTACCGCCAGGCGCGGCCCTGTTTCTCGCGCCGCAGCACGCCCTTGCCGTGCAGGATCGTCATGACCGTCATCACCGTGGTGTAAGCGACCGGCCGGGGGTAGTGCAGCCGCTCGCGCACCTCCCGCACCAGGCACGGCTGGTCTTGTGCCCACACGACCTCCATGACCGCGCTCTCCAGCTGGCCGAACTCGCGCATCAGGCAGCCACCTCCGGGCCCAGCTAAACACGACGGTGCAGCGGGCAGCGCCGGCCAGCGGCCGGCCCGGTGGAGGAAATCAGTACCGGGTCGGCGGATTGTCCGCCGCAGGCGGCATGCCATCCGGGGCACCGTCAGCGGCAGCCGCCGGCACGCCCGCCGGCAGCCGGGACCCGGCCCGGTGCCGACCAGGGCGGCCACCAGCCCGTAGGCCAGCCACCCGCTGAGCTGGGTGAGCCCGTTCACCAGAGCACTCACTGGCCGTCCTTTCCCGGGGACTACCCGGGCTCTCGCCCGTGACGCGGGCTGGCCGGCGCCCCTTGCGCGGTCCGACCGGGATCTAGTAGGACATCTTGCGTCGTCCGCTGATGTTCCGGGAAGGGGGCGAAGGTGCCTGCCGCCTCGCAGCCGTTCCCGGCCGCCGCCACGACCGGCGGGTTCCTGCGCCAGCAGGCCTCGTTCGCCGGGCGGATCACCAGGGACGGCTCCAGCGGCTTCCCGGCCGAGCCCGGCCGCTATCAGCTGTACGCGTCGCTGGCTGATCCCTGGTCGCACCGCGCGCTGATCGTGCGGCGGCTGCTGGGGCTGGAGCGGGTCATCGGGCTGACGCTGACCGACCCGATCCCCGGCGAGCGCGGCTGGCGCTTCCCCGACAGCAGCGGCGGGCGCGACCCCGTCACCGGGGCGACCTGGCTGGCCGAGCTGTACCTGGCCACCGATCCCGCCTATGCCGGCCGCTGCACCGTGCCGCTGATCTGGGACGTGCAGGCGCAGCGGATCGTCACCAACGACTTCCCGCAGATCACGCTCATGCTGGAGACCGAGTTCGCCGACTATCACCACCCTGGCGCGCCGGATCTGTACCCGCCTGCGCTGCGCCGGGAGATCGACGCCGTCGGCGCGCTGATCCACCATACGGTCAACAGCGGCGTCTACAAGGCCGGCCTGGCCACCTCGCAGGCCGCCTATGAGGAGGCCTTCGACGCCCTGTTCACCACACTGGACGCGCTGGAGGAGCGGCTGGGACGGCGCCGCTTCCTGCTCGGCGGCCAGATCTGCGAGGCCGACGTGCGGCTGTTCCCCACGCTGGCCCGGTTCGACGCTGTCTACTACGTGCATTTCAAGTGCAACCTGCACCGGCTGGCCGACTACCAGCACCTGTGGGCCTACGCGCGGGACCTGTACCAGCGGCCGGGGTTCGGCGACACGACCGACTTCGGCCAGATCAAGCGGCATTACTACCAGACCCAGGACTGGATCAACCCCTCGCGGATCGTCCCGAAGGGCCCGTATGTGAGCTGGCTGGAACCGCACGGCCGGGAACGGCTGCCCGCGTAAGCTGTGCTGCGTCCCGCTCCGGGGTCTGCGCAGGGCCGTGCCCTGCGGGCGCCGGGTAGCCTTACTCATCGGGGCCAATGACAGCGAAACCAGCTTCGGAAGAGGGCGATGTCCGCCGTGTCTTCTGAGTCTCCGCGTGCATCCGCGGACCTCAACACGCAGGTAGCCGACCGCACCCCGGCTCACGAGCCGGGCCGCCAGAACGGGTCACCCGGACCCGATGGCGGCCCGGGCGGCCCAGGCGGCGCCGCAGGCACCGACTTCGGCCCCAATCAGTGGCTGGTAGACGAGCTGTACCAGCGTTACCAGGCGGACCCCAGCTCGGTGGACCGCGCCTGGTGGAACTTCTTCGCCGACTATCAGCCGCAGCCAGGCGACCCGGCCGCCACGACGGCTGCGGCGGCCGGAACCGCCGCGCCGCCCGCGCCCGCGGCACCGGCCGCCCCGGTCCCGCCGCCCGCTCCGGCGCAGCGGCCCGCCGGCGCGCCCCG
>DASUBV010000282.1:0-4118 GCA_035763085.1 Streptosporangiaceae bacterium
GCGCCGTGCGCCAGATCATCAGCGTGGCGGCGCAGCGTCTGGCGCCATTCCCCCGGTGCGGGAGGAGGGCGGTCCTATCCCTTGTCGCGCAGCCAGTCGGCGAGAACGGCCGCCTGGCTGATGTCCGTGGCCCTGGTCGCGGTCAGCAGGGTCACCGGGCCGCGCGCGGCGAAGGCACGGAGTCGGCCGAGGGCTTCCTGCCGCGAGGGCTCGGCCAGTTCTGCCGCGTACTTCCGGCGGAATTCACCGAACTTGGCCGGATCATGCTTGTACCAGGTCCGCAGGCCGGTCGAGGGCGCAACATCTTTCGCCCAGTCATCAAGCTGCGCGGCGTCCTTGCGCAGGCCGCGGGGCCAGACCCGGTCCACCAGCACCCGGGTGCCGTCAGATGCGGCGGGCGCTTCATAGACGCGGCTCACTCGGATATCGGCTACCATGACGCGCCTCCTTCTCGCACCGGCTGGGAAGATCAGCTCTTCTCGCGTACGGGCGTATCAGCGTCGGGATCCGCGCGGCGGCGCCCGCGGCGCGGGCCCGGGGGCACGGTCTTGCCGGCCAGCGCGCGATCCTGCGGGATGATAACGAGTTCCCCGGACGACTTGCGAACCGCGATGGAGCCATCACCGAAGGCCTCCAGGATCCCCAGAACATCGGCGACCTCCGCCGCGCCGCTTGCGGTCGGCCGGGACCAGCGGACCACGACGCGGCTCCCGATGTCCTCCTCGGCAAGCCGGACCTGCAGCAGGTATGGCATCAGCTGCGTCATCCTTCCCCGGCAGGCTACATGCTGCCCGGCCGGTATTGAGGCCCTGTCTCGCATGCGCGTACCCAGCTCGCGGATTTAACACTAGAGAAACAGTATAAACGCGGGAGTCGAGGCGAGCTCCGGCTGCACCCGGAGCCGAGCCGCCGCCGGCGGCGCACTGGCTCCGGGACCACCGCCAGTGCGCGCTAGCAGGTCAGGGCACGGCGCCGCCGGGGGGACTGCCGCTTCTCGCCCGCCTCTCCCGGTGGCCCGCGGGGATCGGCCGGCTTGCCGCCCTCCCCCGGCTGCCCGGCCCGGCGGCCGGGGGCGGGGCGTTCCTCCTGTGCAGCTCGATGGCCAGGGGGGTGGCGGTGAACATGGACGAATAGGTGCCGATGCCGATGCCGATGAGCAGCGCGAGCGCGAAGTCAGCGAGAGAGTCGCCGCCGAGCAGGAGGAGCGCGGCCAGGATGAATACCGCCCCGAGCCCGGTGTTGATGGTGCGGGGAATTGTCTGGATAACGGCGTCGTTGGCGAGCCGGGCAAAGGGCACGCCAGCCCGGGCGCGCCAGTGCTCCCGGATGCGGTCGAAGACGACCACGGAGTCGTTGACCGAGTAGCCGATGACGGTCAGCAGCGCGGCGAGGAAGATCCCGTCGATGGGCTTGCCGAGCCAGGCGAAGATGCCGATGAGGATGACCACGTCGTGGGCCATGGCGGCAACCGCAGCAGCACCAAAACTCCAGCGGAACCTGATGGCGAGATAGGTGAGCTGGACCGCGAGGGCGATCGCGAGCGCGATGATCGCATTGCGGCGCAGCTCGTCGCCGAGGCTGGGGCCGATGAACTCATCGCGCAGCTTGGTGATCTGGCCGCCGTCTTCGGCCAGGGCCGCGCGGATGCGTTCTTGCTCGCCGCCGGTGAGCTGCCCGGTGCGGACGCTGAGGTTGTCTTCCCCGGATGCCTGGACGGTGGCGTGCGGGAACCCGGCATCCGCGATGGCCTGGCGGGCCTCATCGACCTGCAGGGGCTGGCTGGCGGAGTACTCGACGAGCCGGCCGCCGGTGAACTCGACCCCCAGATCGAGGCCGCGTACGAAGATCCCGCAGACGGCGATCGCGACTGCGGCCACGGAGACGGCCAGCCAGACGCGCGGGCGGCGCAACAGGTTCGGCCGGCGCCGGCTCAGCCACGACCGGACGTGGCCGATGCCGGCCATGCCGGTGATGGCCGGATGGCGGCGGACGGCCCGGCGGGCAACCGCCCGCTCGGCGAGCGCCCGGGTGATCACCAGGGCAGAGAACATCGAGGCGAGCACGCCGATAGACAACGTGACCCCGAAACCGCGCACCGGACCGGACGCCAGGAAGAACAGCAGGCCCGCTGCGAGCAGGGTGGTGATGTTGGAGTCAACAATGGCCGGCAGGGCACCGCGGAAGCCGTCCGCCAGGGACCGTCGCAGGCTCTTGCGGCCGGAGGCTGCATGTTCCTCGCGGGCGCGCTCGAAGACCAGCACGTTGGCGTCGACCGCCATGCCGATCGCCAGCACGAACCCGGCCAGCCCCGGCAGGGTCAGCGTGGCGCCGAGCGCGAGCAGCGCAGCATAGGAAATGAGGCCATAGCCCGCCAGCGCCAGGGCGGCTATGCCGCCCAGCAGCCGGTAAGCGCCGATGATGAACAGCCCGGTGATAGCGACCCCGATCAGCGCGGCCTTGCTGCTGGCCTCGATCGCGTCCTGGCCCAGGCTCGGCCCGACCGTGCGCTGCTCGATGATCTGGACGGGTACCGGCAGCGCGCCTCCCCTGATCAGCGCGGCCAGGCCGCGGGCTTCCTCGGCGCTGAACTGGCCGGTGATCTGGGTGGACCCGCCCGCTATCCCCACGCCGCACTGCACAGCCGGGTCGACCTGCGGAGAGGAGATGATCTCGCGGTCCAGCACGATCGCGACCCGCCGGGCGGGGTCACCGGGCGGCTGGCAGGCCGCCTCGCCGGTGACCTGCTCCCAGGCCCGGCCACCATCGCCGCGGAAGTCGATCGTGACGAACCAGCCCGGGCCCTGCTGCGCGTCGCTGCGCGCCTCGGCACCGCTCACTCCGTCCCCGGTGAGGGCCGCTGGGCCCAGCCGCAGCCGCTGGCCGTCCTCGTCGGTCAGGACAGCTTCCCGGCGGGGATCTGCCGGCGCCTCGCCAGCGCCCGGATCAGGCTGCTGCGACGGTGCCGTGCTCCCCGCGGGATCCTCGACCCGCGCTGGCGGCTCGGTGCCGAGGACCGGGTGGAAGGTCAGCTGAGCGGTGCGCCCGATCAGCGCTGCGGCACGGCGCGGATCCTGCACGCCCGGCAGTTCCACCACGATGCGCCGCTCCCCCGACCGGGCCAGGGCGGACTCGGCCACGCCGAGAGCGTCGACCCGGCGCCGCAGGACCTCCAGCGCCCGGTCGGTGGACTCAGCACTGGCACGCGTGACAGGCGAGTCCCGGGTCTCCAGGACAATCTGGGTGCCGCCACGCAGGTCAAGACCCAGCCGCGGCGTCGTGCTGGCGGCAAGGAACACGGACAGGGCAAGAACGGCAAGCGCCAGGACAGCGCGCACCGCGGCAGCGCGGTTCATAGCTGAATGTCTCCGGTCGCGAAGGCTGCGCCATGGCACAGCCAGGGCCGATGATCAGGACCAGGAATTGACCGGAGACAGCGGCGGGGCCCGGCTGCCGACGCCGCCGGCCGCCTGGCCTGCGGCACGGGTGCCCGGCTGCGGCAGGTCACCCGCGGCCGGATCGCTCACCTGCCGGGAAAGGTCACTCGCCAGCACCGCCGGCGATTGCCCGCCGGCTCGGGGAGCTCCCCGGGTCGCCGGGTCCGCGCGGTGCAGCCAGCTGCGGGTAGGCGCATACCGCGGGGCACCTGATGAGATCGCGAGGACCTGGCCAGTGACGGTCGCCGCCCCGGCGTGGCCGGCCCGGGCGGCACCGTGATCGCGGCCGCCGGCGGCAGCCGGCGAGACTGCCGCCAGCGCGGCCAGCACCACCGCGGCCAGCATGACCTGCAGCCACGGCCGGGCCCGCACGGCAACCGCGCGGGCGAGGACCCCCGGCTGCCGCATGCCCGACCCCCTCACCGCTGCGTCGCCTGCACCGTGACCTCACCAGCTTGACACACAACCGGCCGCCAGACCTGTCCTGACTGGCCAGGCAGCGGTCAGGCCGGGACGTTCGGCGTGCTCAGACGCCCGGCCAGCAAGTTACGGGTAGCGGCCAGGCACGGTTTCGCACGGCTGCTGTGCACCACAGGCTAGCTGCCTGCTGACCGGGATGCGCCAGGGCGGGTGCTACCTGCTCGCCTGTGCCAGCTGGTCAGGCCCGCGCGACGCCGCCGTAGG
>DASUBV010000283.1:0-19093 GCA_035763085.1 Streptosporangiaceae bacterium
TCCCCTGTCTAGAGTCCCGCGGGCGCGGCCCTCGGTGAGCCACGGCTCAGCCATCCTGCCCGGCGGCAGTGCAACCAGCATCTGTATCACAGGTACGCGAACGCCACGATCTGCAGGACGGCCATTCTGCGCGGCCGGGGCGGCCGCTGCTGACCGGCAACGGGACGCAGCCGGCCGCCGGCTAGTTCCGGCCGGGCCGCGGCACGGCCTGCTCCAGCCATCGGCCCATGGTCGCGGCGGAGGACAGGTCAGGACCGGCGCAACCTTGCCTGCCCCGGCCGGTCAGTGCCGCCGGCGCACGTGGCGGCCGGATGGCAATCCGGACCGGGAACCTTTCGCCCGCGCGAGCGCTAGCATGTCCGGTTATGCAAGAGCTGAGGACTTTTCTGCACTATCGCGCCGGGGCCTGGGCAGCAGCCGGGCGGGGACGACGGCCAGTCAGCCTGGCCGTGGCCTGCGGCGCCGTGGTTGCGGTGCTCGCAGCTGGCTGCGGCTCGGGCTCCGCATCCGGCGGGCCGGCCGGCTCCGGCGGTACCGCCAGGGCGCAGACCGCGCAGCAGGCGATGACCGATGCGGTGCGCGCCACCACCAAGCTCAACACGGCGCACGCGACGGTGACGATCGTCGCCGCGGGCCAGACGCTGACCGAGCACCTGCAGCTGCAGCTGCACCCGCGGCTGAAGGCGAGTGTGACGCTCAACGGCATGGGCGGTGCGGGCACCATCCGGGAAATCATCATCGGGACGACCGCGTACATCAAGATCAGCTCGCTATCGGCGGAGCTGGGCGGAAAGCCGTGGATCATGTTGTCGGCCCACTCCGGCGGCAAGGCGGGTGCGCTCATGCACTCGCTGCTGCAGGCGGCGAGCTCGGGCAACCTGAACTCGCAGGCCCAGATGGCGAAGCTGGTGAAGGGCCTGCACGCGGCCGGGCAGCAGCCAGTCGACGGGGTGCCGGCGACCAGGTACGACGGCTCGATCAAGCCATCCGCAGCGCTGCCGCACCTGCCCAGGGCGCTGCGGTCGCAGCTCGCGCCCCTGCTGCGGCAGGTCCAGGGCAGCCTGAAGGTCAGCTACTGGATCGATGACCAGCACCTGATCAGGAAGGTCGTCGAGACCGAGACCGTCCGGGGCCAGCAGGTCCAGACCACCATGGTCTACCAGGACATCAACCAGCCAGTGCACATCACCCGGCCGCCGGCCAGCCAGGTCAGGGACTCCTCGTCCGTACCTGGCCTCAGCGCCTGACGTCGCGCTGGCGAGGCGCCGGCCCGGGGCCGTTACGGCCGGCCGCGGCGGCCGGGCCGCCTGCCTGGCCGCCGGTCCGCGCGGGCGCAGCTCCCCGGTCGCGTGCCGGACACCGCCGGGTCCTGCTCGCCGGCGCCGGGTCCGGTAGTCGCACAGGTCCGCGTGCGGGCCGGGCCCGGCAGCGGTGGCGCTGAGCTGTCTGCGGCCGCAGGCCGCGCCGGTGGTGGCGCCGGGGATGGCGGCAGCGCGGTCCGGGTCGCGCGGATGGCGGGGCGGCTGAGGATCAGGGCTGCGCCGGCCAGGACGATCAGGATCACCGCCAGCAGGCGGAACACGTCGGGCAGGCCCGCTGAGCGCAGCACGACGGAGCTGGCGATGGGCAGCGCGATATACATCACCCGCGACGGGAACACCGCCGCGGCCATGGCCAGGGTGCGCTGCCCGGGCGCGATGGCGCTGATGGTGAACAGGTTGGCGGCGGCGATGCCCATCCCGATGACGCCGCCCTGAACGCCGCCCAGGGCAATCATGGCCAGGCTGCCGGTGGCCAGGCTGCCGGCCCAGGCACAGGCGCCCGCGATGGCCAGGCCGCCGGCCACCAGGGCGGGGTAGGCCACGTTCAGGCCGGTGATGGCCAGGCCGCCGCCGACGACCGCGGCGGCGACGTCGCGAGCGACGAGCGTGCCGGTCACGATGATGGCGCGGTGCGGGCCATGGATCAGCGGAACGTAGGAGTTGGTCTCCAGGAAGATCACGTTGATGGCCAGGTTGATGCCGGAGGCCAGGACCAGACCGGGCCGGGACAGCATGCCGAAGCCGCGGCGGAACCCGGCCACGATGCTGCCGGGGCCGCTGGCCGCGGTGTCGGCCTGGCGCATGACCGGGGCCCGGCTCGCCAGGAACCCGGCGGCCGCCACGACGGCCGCGCCGGCCGCCATGAGGGCGGGAGCGCCGGCCGCGATGGCGACGCCGACCAGGCCGGCCGCGAGCAGCGCGCCGACCCGCTGCACGCTGCCGTTGAGGCCCTGCAGCCGCGCCTGCCCGGCGGGCGGGACGGCGGTGCCGAGCCAGCTCAGCAGGGCGTTGCCGCCGGCTGACACGCCGAGTCCGGCCAGCACCGCGCCGGTGATGAGCAGAGCCCGGCCGCCGGCCAGCAGGGCCAGGCCCGCGGCCAGGAAGAAGGCCATGCCCGCCAGGACCACGGGATACTTGCCGCGCCGGTCAGCCCGCAGCGCCACCGGCATGTCGAGCGCGATGCCGAGGGCACCGCTGGCCAGGCCCAGGGTCAGGCCCAGCTCGCCGCCGCTCAGCCCGGCGGCCACGCCGCGCAGCGAGACCAGCGACTGCATGATGCCGTTGAGGAAGAAGTAACAGCCCAGTCCCACAAGCAGCCGAGCGACCACGGGATGACGGCGGCTCATGGCGATTGCGCTCTCCCCTCTGGCCGGCGCCCGGCCCGGCAGCGCCGGGCCGGGCCGGGCGCCGCCGGCTAGCTGGCGGCGAAGGCGGCCAGCATGATGTCGCGGAACTTCTTCTCGTCAGCGTCAAGCGAGACCCAGACGTTCGGCTCCCGCCCGCTGCGCTGGTGGGTGTCCACGACAGTCCGGCCGACGGTCAGCGGGCCGTCGGTCTCGACGTCGACCCAGTACTTCTCGATCGGGATGACGGCGGGGTCGATGAGGTAGGCGACGCACAGGGCATCGTGCACGGGCGCGGCGCCGAGCCGGGCCATCGGCTGGGTGGCGTCGTAGCCCTCGATGCGCCGCTGCACGAACCGCGCTGTGGCCTCGCCAGCGGGCGTGCCGAGGGCGCGGAACGCCTCGCAGTCCTCCACCGAGATCAGCGCCCGGTGGGTCGAGTCAAGCGGCACCAGGATGATCTCCTCGATGCCGCTGCCCAGCACCACGGCCGCGGCCTCCGGGTCGGCCCAGATGTTGAACTCGGCCGACGGGGTCACGTTCGGCACCTCGTGCCCGCCGCCCATGATCACCAGCCGGGGAATGCGGGCCGGCAGGGTCGGGTCGAGCTTGAGGGCCAGCGCCACGTTGGTCAGCGGGCCGGTGGCGACCAGGACGGTGCTGCCCGCGCCAGGGCCGCCTTCCCGGTACTCCTCCAGGATGATGTTGGCGGCGATGCCGTCTGCCTTGGCCGTGACGGCGTCCGGGATGTCCAGGTGCTCGCCGTGGATCTCACTGATGCCGCGGGTGGCCCTGGGGATCGGGAAGTCGGGGCGGGCAATGGGCTCTGCCGCGCCCTCGTAGACCGGGATTGACGCCTTCCCGATAAAGTCCAGGGTGCGCAGCGTATTGTCGGTGCAGTTCTTGACCGGGACATTTCCGTTGACGGTCGTAATAGCGGCCAGTTCGAGGTCAGGATGGAGCGCGGCAAGCATGATCGCGACCGCATCATCGGTGCCCGTGTCGACGTCGAGTAGCAGCCGGATAGTCATTTCCGTTCTCCTTTCTCGCCCTGCGCGAGCAGGGCTGTGCCCGTGCGACAGTTACTACCTGGTCTCCGCTTGGTGATCCGGAGAGTAATGAGGGCGGCCCCGGGCCCCGGGGTCAGCCCTTGATACCGCTGGCGACAATTCCGCGAACGAAATACCGCTGCAGGAAGATGAACAGGATGAGGACGGGAAGAGTAGCGATGACAGCCCCGGAGAAGACCTGCCCCCAGTTGGGCAGCTCACCGGGCACCGTGTTGATCGCGATAGCGACCTGGACGAGCTGGTTGTTCTGCGACTGGATCACGATCAGCGGCCACAAGAACGCGTTCCAGGAGAACAGGAAAGTCATCAGCGCCGCGGTAGCCAGGGCCGGGCGCACGTTCGGGACGATGACGCGGGTCATGATCTTCCAGTGGCTGGCCCCGTCGATCAGCGCGGCCTCGTCCAGGTCCAGCGGGATGTCCCGGAACGCCTGCCGGAGCAGGAACAGCGCGAACGGGCTGGCGATGAACGGCATGAAGACGCCGTACAGGGTGTTGGACAGGTGCAGGTCGGACACGATCTGGAACAGCGGGATGACCACGGCCTCGGCCGGGATCATGAACGTGACCAGGATGATGCCGAACATCAGGCCCTGCAGCCGGAACTTGAGCCGGGTCAGCGCGTAGGCCGCGGGCACGGCCAGCAGCACCGTCAGCGCGACCTGGAGGACCGACACGATGAGCGAGTTGATCAGCGCGCGGCCGACGTGCTCGTTGGTGAACGCCGCGCTGTAGTTGCTCATCGTGGGCTCGGTCGGGATGAACGTCTTCACGCTGAGCGGGCTGACGTCGGCGAAAATGTGCGCCTGCGACTTGAACGACGAGGCCAGGATCCACAGGAACGGCGCCAGGAAGATGACGACCAGGGCCGCCGAGATCAGCCAGTAGCCGGTGCTGCGCGCGGCCCGCGCGGAGCGGGTGCGGCGGACCAGGGCCACCCCGGCCCGCGGCGGGCTGGCGCCGCGGCCGGTCACGGTGACCATGGCCCGGCTCACCGGCGGCCTCGCAGGGCCCGCATCTGGATCGCGCTCACGATGATGATGATGATCAGCAGCACGACCGACAGCGCCGACGCATAGCCCGGATTACCGAGGTTAAAGGCGTCAGTGTAGATGTTGTAGACCATGAAGTTGGTCGACCCGTCCGGGCCGCCCTGGGTCATGATGTACGACTGCGTGAAGGCCTGCAGCGCGAAGATCGTGCTGACCACCACGACCAGCACCGTGGTCCGGTTGAGCAGCGGCAGGACGATCTTCCAGAACCGGGACCACGGCCCGGCCCCGTCCACGGCAGCGGCCTCCTCGAACTCCGTCGGGATGGACTGCAGCCCGGCCAGGAACAGCATCATGCTGAACCCGACCTCCTCCCACAGGGTCATGATGACCAGCGCCGGCAGCGCCTGGTGCGGCGTGGTCAGGAACTTGAGCTCCGGCAGGTGCAGCGCATGCAGCGTGCTGTTGGCCAGCCCGCTGGACGGCGCGTAGATGAACGTCCACATGGTGGTCACCACGACCACCGAGGTGACGACGGGCACGAACACGATGCTGCGCAGCAGCGGGGCGCCGCGGCGGCGCATGTTCAGCAGCAGGGCCAGGCCCAGGCCCAGCGGCACCTGAGTGACCACGACGCCGAGCGCGAACAGCAGCGTCACGCCGATTGACTGCAGCGCCAGGTGGTCGTGGAAGATCTCGGTGTAGTTGGCGAACCCGACGAACTTGCTGAAGTTGGAGTTGAGCAGCGAGTAGCTGTACAGGCTGTTGCGGATCATCAGCCCGATGGCGAAGTACTGGAAGATCGCCAGCAGGACCAGGAACGGCACCAGGCACACCACGGCCGTGACCGCGGTGTCCCGGCGGCGTCCGCTCAGCAGGCGGCCGGGACGGCCGGGCAGCCCGCGCCGCCCGGCCGCCTGGCCGATATCCGCACTGCTTGCCTCAGCCATACCGGTCAGAGCGCGCCGGCCGGCTGAGCCAGTAGCTGATCGAGTTGCTGCACGGCCTGACTCAGCCGGGAGGACACCGACGACCCGTCAGCGATATCCCGCATCGCGTTGGTGACGACCTGGCTGTACTGCAGGTAGTGCGGTGTCACCGGGCGCGGCTGGCCCCACTGGTCCAGCTCGCTGGCGAAGATGTTCCACGGCTTGGTCGTCAGGATGTGATCGGTCTGGTACAGCGAGGAGATCACCGGCAGGTAGCCGGTCTTGGTCACCATCTCCTGCTGCTCGGCCGGGGAGCTGATGAACTTGACGAACTGCACGGCCTGGGCCACGTGCTCGGTCTTGGCGCCGATCGCGATCTCGGTGCTGCCGTTGTGCACGATGGGCGTGGCGAAGTGCGGCCACGCCGTGACGCCCCACTTGAACTTCACGTTAGCGGCATTGATGGTGTCGATGTCGTTGCTGGTGTTCATGTCGAAGCAGGCCTTGCCGTCCAGGAAGGCGTTCGGGATGCCGGTCGTCGGGCTGATCTTCCACTTCTGGAAGATGTTCTGGTAGAACGTGGCGCCCGCGACGGCCTGCGGCGAGTTGAGGTAGCCGTCGACGGACTTGCCGTCAGAGGAGATGGACGCGAAGGTCTTGCTCCCCTTGGGCCCGCTCGAGCGCAGGAACAGGTTCGAGATGTAGTCGAAGCCGGGCGTGCCGTTGCCGAACGTCGTCGGCGCCAGGCCCCAGACGGTGTGCCCGCCCGTCGAGTTGACCTGCTGGCACTTCTGCATCGCCGCCACGGCCTGCGGCCAGGTCCACGCGGTGGCCAGCGAGTCGGGCGGGGTGACGCCCGCCTTCTTCAGCAGCGTCTGGTTGAAGTACAGCGCCAGGGCGGTATCGATGGGCCCCGGCGAGTAGAGCTTGCCCTGGTAGGTGAAGTCAGCCCGCGCGGCGGCGGACATCGACTGCACGTACGACTGGGACAGGTACTTGTCCAATGGCTGGATGACTTGTCCGGCCGCCAGGTTGGCGATGGTCGGCTGGTCGACGGTGTAAAGGTCGGGAGGTGAGCTGGAGGCGGCCAGCACCGCGGTCTTGGTGTAGAACTGCCCGAAAGGCACCGATTCCACATTGATGTGGATCTTCGGGTATGCCTTTTCAAATGCACTGACCTGCCACGGGAACGGGATGCATTCCTGGCACTGGAACAAGGTCAGGGTAACCTTGCCATTACTTGACTGCGCACTGTTGCCGCCGCCGCTCGATCCGCAGGCGGCCAGTCCGCCAATGGCCAGCATGGAGACGAAGGCACCACTCAGGAACTTGATACGGCGCCGTCGGGTCGCAGGCAGCGATGTACGGAATTTCACGTTAAGCCTCCGACATCTGTCATACGCCGATATAACCCAGGTGCAGGACACTCTACACGAGTAGATCGACGTGTCAACGGGTGTTCGTGGGGCATTTGAGATGGTCTGGTTTAGGCAGGACCGGACGTGATTGAGCCGTGACAAGCCGTGACCTGACCCTCGTGGCTGTCGCTCCTGGCGGTCCGCCGGGCCTGGCGGGAGCAGGCCTGATCGCGGCCGGCCGGGCCGCTGGCGCCCGCTGGCCGCGACCGGCGCGCGGGCTGACGCGGGCCGCCGGCGCCGGTCCGGCAGCTAGCCGGCGGCGCGGGTGGCGGCCAGGAACGGAGCCAGGTCAGCCGGGGTGGGCAGGGCGGCGCGGGCGCCGCTGCCGGTACACGCGGCCGCCCCGGCCGCGACGGCGGTCTGCAGTCCGGCGGCCAGGGTGGCCCCGTCCGCCAGGGCGGCGGCCAGGGCCCCGTTGAACGCATCGCCCGCGCCCACCGAGTCGACAACCTCGACCCGCGGGGCCGGGACGGTCACGACGGCCTGCCCGGCCTGGTGCAGGGTCGCCCCGCGGCTCCCCCGGGTCACCACGACCGCGCGGGCGCCGGCGGACAGCACGGCAGCGATGGCCGCCTCCTCCGTGCCGGCGTCTGGCGCGGCCAGCCGGATCTCGCCCTCGTTCGGGGTAAGAATGACGTCTTTCAGCACCTCGGGCGGCAGCGGCATTCCGGGCGCCGGGTTGATGATCACGGTGGCGGCCGCGTCCCGGCCCGCCCCGGCCGCGGCGGCCACGGCGGGCAGCGGGATCTCCAGGCTGGCCAGCACCACGCTGGCCGGGTCCAGCAGCGACGGCAGCCGGAGCCCGACGTGCTCGGCACCGAGCCGGTCGTTGGCGCCCGGCGCGACCGCGATCATGTTCTCGCCAGCCTCGTCGACGAGGATGACCGCGATCCCGCTCGGCCCGTCGCAGGTGACCAGCTCGCTGGTGTCGGCGCCGTCGGCAGCCAGCGCCGCCCGCTCGTCGCCGGCGGCCTGGTCGGTGCCGAGGGCGGCGACCAGCACGGTGGCCGCGCCGAGCCGGGCGGCGGCGTGGGCCTGGTTAGCACCCTTGCCGCCGGGCAGCACCGACAGCACGCCCGAGCCGACCGTCTCGCCGGGCCGCGGCAGGTGGCTGACCCGGACGACATAGTCGACGTTCACCGAGCCGACCACGACTACTCGCCCCACCGATGCCTCCGTCCTGCCACCTTCCTGCCGTCTTAGCCGATCGCACGCAGCGCGTCGAGCACCAGGGCCCAGAACCCGGCCTGGTCCAGCTCCGTGGCCACCTGCGCGTTAGCCGGGTGGTGGCGCAGGTCAAAGTCGGTGACGGTCATGCCGGCCGTCCACTGGCCGTGCGTCTCCACGGCGACGAACGCGTCCTGCACGGTGACCAGGTCGGGCCGGGCCACCCGGGCCACGGCGCACGGGTCGTGCACGGGCGGGGCGGGCATGCCCTCGACCTCGTAGTACGTGCGGCCGAAGAACTTCAGCAGCTCCACCACGGTGCCCGACAGCTCCGTGCCCAGATCAGCGATCTGGCCGACCACCTCGGTCGTGGCGCCGGCCTGATGGGTCAGGTCCAGGCCGACCATGGTCACCGGCCACCCGGCCTCGAACACGATCGCCGCAGCCTCCGGATCGGCGAGGATGTTGAACTCGGCGGCGGGAGTCCGGTTGCCCCGCGTGTAGGCCCCGCCCATCAGCACGACGCCGGCCGTGCGCTCGATGATCCGGGGCTCGCGGCGCATGGCCATGGCGATGTTGGTCAGCGGCCCGACCGGCACCAGCGTGATGTCGCCGTCGGAGGCCATCAGGGTGCGCACCAGGAAGTCCACGGCGTGCTCGTCCTGCACGGGCACGGTGGGCTCCCCGAACACCGGGCCGTCCAGGCCCGACTCACCGTGCACGTCGGCCGCGATGATCTGCTCCCGCACCAGCGGCCGGTCGCAGCCCGCGTAGACCGGGACGTCATCGATGCGGGCCACGGTGCACACCCGGCGGGCGTTGAGGGTGGTCTTCTCCAGCGTCTGATTGCCGGCCACCGTGGTGATGGCGCGCAGGTCGATGTCGGGGCAGCCGCGGGCGAGCAGGATCGCCATCGCGTCGTCGTGGCCGGGATCGCAATCGAGGATGATGGGGGTCGGCATGTCGCATCCCTTCTGTCAGCCCTGCATTTGTGCCACCCGTGCCCTTAGCGCTCCGGCCGCCGGGGCGGCGCGCGGCCGGGCGCGTGTGTGTCGCGAGGTCGTCAGGAGGTCGTGAGATTCGCCGGGTGGCAGCCGCAGCTGTCTCCGATGGTCAGGGCGACGGGCAGCCGTACCCGCCGGGGGCCGTCCGGCCCGGTAGCGCTCACAGCGAGCTCGACGGCACGCCGGCCGAGCTCATCGAACGGCTGGGCCACGGTGGTGAGCTGCGGGCGGGTGAACGCGGACTCGGGGATGCCGTCGAACGACACCAGGGCCAGGTCTTCCGGGACGCGGACGCCGCATTCGCTGGTGGCGCGCAGCACGCCGATGGCCTGCTCGTCGCTCTCGGCGAAGACGGCGGCGGGCGGCGGCCCGGCCTGTAGCCGCTCGCGCATGACCTGGTACCCCGCCTCGCGGCGGAACTCGCTGCGCACCAGCAGGCCAGGGCCGGGGACACGGCCGGCCTCGCGCATCGCCCGGCGCCAGCCGCGGGTGCGGGACTCCGACGGCCGGGTGCCCTCCGGACCGGCCAGGCAGGTGACGTCCGGGTGACCGTGGCCGAGCAGGTGACGGGTAGCCAGGTAGCCACCGCTGAAGTTGTCCACGCTGAGGTAGGAGGCCTGCAGGCCGGGGATGCCGCGGTCGATCACGACGGTCCGGATCCGGGCCCCCTGCAGCTCGTCGAGGCTGCTGGCCGCCCCGGTGTCGCCATGAGCGGCGCTGATCAGCAGGAGACCCTCGACGCGCAGCTCCAGGAACTCGCGGACGTAGGCGGCCTGGCGCTCGTCGTTCTCCGTGGAGTTGCCGAGCAGCAGCAGGTAGCCGCGCCGGAAGGCCTCGTCTTCGATGACGCGGGCCAGCTCGGCGAAGAACGGGTTGGAGTTGTCGGGCAGCACCAGGCCGAGCAGCCGGCTGCGGGTGGAGCGCAGCGCACGGGCGAAGCCGTTGGGGCGGTAGCCCAGCTCCTCGATGGCGGCCAGGACCTTGGCCCGGGTTTTCTCCGACACCCTGCGCGGGCCGTTATTGACGACGTAGCTGACGACGGCGGTGGAGGTTCCCGCCATGCGTGCTACGTCGTCTCGCGTCACCATCGCCGCGTCCAGAGCCCTTCGCTGGTTGATCGAGCGTTCATGTGCCGGCGCTGGCGCCGGTGGTGGTTCTGGTGCCGTGCCCGGGCTGGAGTCCGCGTGGCTGAGGTGCAGACTGGGCAGTGCACTGAGCTACACGAGTAGATTTCATCATACGGACAGCGCAGACAGACCGTCAAATATAGTCCCCAGCACGTCCAAAGCCCTTCTGGCACGCCCGCGCGGCACGGCCCGGAACGCGACCCGGGCCGCGACCGCGCAGGCGGCCGCGCTCACGATGCCGAAGCGAGGCTAGCGGCTGCGGCGGGCTGCGTCTCGCCGCCGCGCCAGCCCTAGGCCGGCGGCGCGGCAGGAGCGGTGGAGTCACGGATGATCAGCGAGCCGGGCAGCCGCAGGGTGCGGGCCGGCGGGGCCGGGGAGCCGGCGATGGCGGCCGCGAGCAGCTCCGCTGCCCGGCGGGCCAGCTCGGCGGTGGGCTGGGCGTAGGTGGTCAGCGACGGCGCGACGTACCGGCCGAGATGAATGCCGTCAAAGCCGGCCACGGCGACCTGCGAGGGGATGGCGACGCCGTGGTCGCGCAGGGCGGACATGGCCCCGATGGCCATCATGTCGTTGGCGGCGAACAGGGCCGTGAAGGCGGGCGGCGCCGGGCGGCGCAGGAGGCGGACGGTGGCGGCGTACCCGGAGTCCTCGTCGAACTCGCCCGCGATGGTCAGGGCCTTGTCGGGAGCGATGCCGAGGTCGCGCAGGCCGGCCCGGTAGCCGCGAGCCCGGTCGGCGGACACGCTCACGCCGCGCGGCCCGCTGATGAACACGATCCGGCGGTGGCCGCGCTCGCCGAGGTGGCGGACGACCGCCCGGGCGCCCTCGTAGTTGTCGACCTGGATGACCGGGGCACTGAGGGCCTGCGGGCGGCGGTCGAACGCGACGACAGGGACGTCGGTCATCTCCGCCGGGGGCCGGGCGGCGGCAGGGGAGGTCGACCCGACCAGGATGATGCCGTCGGCCAGCCGGGAGCGCGCCACCCGGACGCCCTCCTTCTCTGGCTCGGGTGAGTCGAACAGCAGCATCGAGTAGCCGCGGCCGCGCACCTCGCGGCTGACATGGGCCATCAGCTCGGGGAAGAACGGGTTGGTGATGGACGGCACGATCAGGGCGATGTTCCCGGTGCGGCCGGTCCGCAGGCCGCGGGCCTGCGGGGCCGGGTTGAAGGCCAGCAGCTCGATGGCGTCGCGGACCCGGCGCTCGGTGTCCGCGGCCACCGCAGCAGTGCCGTTGAGAACGCGGGAGACCGTGGCGGTGGACACGCCGGCCAGCCGGGCCACCTGCTCAACGGTGGCATGCTTGCGGGTCACGGTGGCGGCTCCGGTGCGCAGTCGGCGGCCGGGATCACGCCGGGCCTGGCGGGCCCGGCCGGGGGTGGCGCCAGAGGCCGGCCGGTCATCGTCGCTGTCCTGGTCCGCGGCGGGCACGCGGCCGGATCCCTGCGCCCCTGGCTGCATTGCAGGCCAGCGTATAGCCCGCCGCCGACCAGGATGGTGCCGAGCGCGCACCACGTCAGCGCCTGCGGCGAGATGCCGGCCGACCAGCCGAACAGCACGGGAAACACGATGCCCGAGACCCGGCTGACGATGCCGGCCAGCGCGAAGCCGGTGATCCGGGTGGCGGCCGTGGTGCCCAGGTAAACGTGCAGGTTGGCGGCGAGGATGCTCACCGTGATGACGGCGCCGTTGGCACCGAAAGCGACGAGGCGGGCGGCGGGCGCCGCGGCGTAGGCCAGCAGTGGCGTGGTAGCCGCCCCGGCGGCCAGGGTGACCAGGACGATGGCGGTGACGCGGCGCGGGCGCAGCACGACAACCACCAGGGTGACCACGGCCAGGCCGGCCATCTCCCGGGTGATCAGCATGGTCGCGGCGGTCAGGCGGCCGTCCAGCCCGGCCCGCAGCTGCGGCAGGAAGGAGAAGCCGAGCACGAGCATGGCCGGGATAGCCAGCTCCAGCGCGAGGCCCGAGGCAGCATCGCGCGAGCCGCGCACGACCGCGACGGCCTGGCCCGCGAGCCGGCGCGGTCCCGCCCGCTGCCCGGCCGGCCCGGCCAGCCCGGCGGGTTTCCCGGCGCCGGCCGCGGGGCCGGCCGCCTCGGCGGCGGCCCGCCCGCCGCGCCAGAGGGCCACGGCGAGAGCGGCGATGACCGCGGTGGCGGCGAGCGTAGCCCAGGCGCCGGGCGCGACCGGGCCGGACACCCGGCCCGCGGTCAGCACGATGACGGCGAGAAGCCCCCCGGATCGCTGGACGCAGACGTTGGCCAGCTGCCAGGTCAGCTGGCGCTCGCCCGCCAGGCTGGACAGCATGCCCAGGATCGGGTTCATCAGGAACGAGCTGCCGACGCCGAGGACCAGCGCCGCCGCGAGCACCGCTGCTGCGTGCGGCCCGGCCAGGAACAACGCGGTGCCCCCGGCGGTCAGCACGCACCCGGCGAGCATCGCGAGCGGCACGCCGCGGCTGGCGGCCAGGTCGCCGGCCGGCAGGTCGGTGAGCACGCCGACGCCGGTGAACACCGCCACCACGATGCCGACGCCCAGCGGCCCGAGGCCCGCCGACCGGGCCGCTGTCGGCAGGAACAGCAGCTGAGCCGTGTTCACGCTGAAGAACAGGCCAGCCAGCGCGGTATAGGTGATGGTGCCCGGCCGGGCCCGGTGAGCAGGCGGTCTGCCCCGCGGCGCCGGGCGCGCGGCCGTCAGCCCGCCCCGGCCGCGCCGGGTCCGCCAGCCGCGCCGGAGAACGTGCTCTCCAGGATGCTGAAGAACTGGCCGGCGTCAGCCCGCAGCGCCACCCAGGCATTCGGCGCGCCGCCGCCGGTGCCGGACACGTCGAGCACCGTGCGGCCCGCGGTATAGCGTCCGTAGGTCTCGATGACCGCGTGGCAGTGTGTCAGCGTCACCACCGACGGGTCGATCAGGTACGCGATGCACAGGGCGTCGTGCAGCGTCGCGGTGTCGTCGGCCAGGCCCGGCTCCCCGCCGTCCGAGCCGTGCAGCCGCTGGGCGATCAGCTGCGCCGCGAGCTGCGCGGCCGGGGTGCCGTGCGCGGCCAGGCGCTCGCACTGCGCTCGCGAGATCACCGCCTCGTGGGTGGCATCCAGCGGCACCAGCACCAGGCGCTCGAAGCCGGCCGAGAAGACCACGTCCGCTGCTACCGGGTCGTGCCAGATATTGGCCTCGGCGCTGGGCGTGACATTACCGACCGCATGGCCGCCGCCCATGATGACGATCTCCTCGACGGCGTCGACGATGCCGGGATCGGCCGTGATGGCCGCGGCGATGTTGGACAGCGGCGCGACCGGGACCAGGGTCAGCCGCTCGGTGGTGCCGCGCAGGGTCTCGACCAGGTAGTCCACGGCGTGCCGGTCACGCTCGCGCCCGGCGGCCTGCGGCAGGTGGATGGCGTGGATGACCTCGAGCTCGTCTTCCGGATTATCCGCAGCTGAGTACAGCACCGGCGCATAGGGCCGGCCCAGCCCCTTGTACACCGGGACGTCGCCCCGGCCGACGTGCTCCAGGACGCTCAGCGTGTTGCCGGTGGTGCGGCTGACGTCCAGGTTGCCCCAGACCGTCGTGCACGCGGTGAGCTGCACGGCCGGGTGCAGCCCGGCCAGCATGACCGCGACGGCGTCGTCGCTGCCCGTGTCAACGTCGAGGATGATCTTCCGCGCCATCTCTGGCTCCTTCCGGACCGGACCCGCCGGCGCCCGCGCCGGTACGGATGACCTCGATGTAAAAGATTTCACCGAGCCGCGTCCGCAGTCTCCATCCTCAGCCGCCTGGCCGTCAAGATACCTAGATATGCTGCTTTTACCGGGCCCGCCCGATCCGGACGTGGCACTCATGTAATGGTTTTCAGCCGGCGCCGTCGCCTGGCCGGACCAGGCCGTGCTCGTAGGCATAGACAACCGCCTGCACCCGGTCGCGCAGGGCCAGCTTGCTGAGCACCCGGCCGACATGCGTCTTCACCGTCGCCTCCGACAGCACCAGCCGGGCCGCGATCTCGGCATTGGACAGCCCGCCGGCCACCTCGATGAGGATCTCGCGCTCCCGCACGGTCAGCGTTGCGACCTCGGGCGGCTCGGCGGCGCTGCCCGCCGGCCCCGGCAGGTGCGGCAGGAACGTGTCCAGCAGCCGCCGGGTCACGCTCGGCGCGACGACGGCGTCGCCGCTGGCCACAGCCCGGATGGCGGACAGCAGGTCGGGCGGCGGGACGTCCTTGAGCAGGAACCCGCTGGCCCCGGCCCGCAGCCCGGCGTAGGCGTACTCGTCCAGGTCGAAGGTGGTCAGGATCAGCACCCGGGACGGGCTCGCGTCGGCCGCGATGCGGCGGGTGGCCTCGATGCCGTCCATGCCCGGCATCCGCACGTCCATCAGCACCACGTCGGGGTGCTGCCGGGTGGCCAGCCGCACCGCGGTGGCGCCGTCGCCCGCCTCGCCCACGACCCGCATGTCGGGCTGCGCGTCCAGCACCATCCGGAATCCCATGCGGAGCATGGGCTGGTCATCGGCGAGCAGGATCGAGATCACGAGCCCTCCGTCCTGCCGGTCACGGCCGTTTCGGGTAGTGAATGTAGCTCCGGGTCCACCTGCAGGACGGTGTGCACGCGCCAGCCGCCGCCCAGCTCCGGCCCGGCGGACACCTGACCGCCGAACACGGCCGCCCGCTCCCGCATCCCCGCGATGCCGTGCCCGGCACCGCCATATCCCGCGGCACCGCCCAGGCCGGCGGCGTCGTCCGCGCCGGAGGCCGGCCCGGACCCCGGCAGCGCGGACCCCGGCAGCACCAGGCCCGCCACCAGGTGCCCGCCCGCCACGGCGGGGCCGGCCGCACGGCCCGCGGCGGGGCGGGCGGCTGTGCCGTTATCGGTGACCTCCAGCTCCACCTCGCCGGGCCGGTAGCTCAGCTGCACCTGCGCCGCGGTGGCCCGGGCGTGCTTGAGGGTGTTGGTCAGGGCTTCCTGGATCATCCGGTAGACCGCCAGCTGCGCGGTCGGCGGCAGTGCCGGGCGCTCGCCGGACACGGTCAGCCGGGTGGGCAGGCCCGCCGCCCGGACGGTGGCCAGCAGGTCCTCCAGGTCGTCGAGGGTGGCCTGCGGTGCCTGGGCGGCCAGGCCGCCGTCCGGGCCGATCACGGTCGCCCCGGTGGCGCCGCCCGCGCCGGCGACGGTGTCCGGGCCCGCGGCCGCCGGCGAGCCGGCCGCCGGGCTGCCGGCAGCGGGCTGACGCATGACGCCGAGCAGCCGGCGCATCTCGGTGAGGGCGGCCCGGCCAGTGCCGGAGACCTGGCGCATCACCCCGGCGGCCCGCTCGGGGCTGGCCTCGCTGGTGTAGGCCGCCCCGTCGGCCAGCGCGATCATGACGGCGATGTGATGCGCGACAATGTCGTGCATCTCCCGGGCGATCCGGGCCCGCTCGGCCGCCGCGGCCAGCTGAGTCTCCCGGTCCCGCTCGGCCTCCAGCCGCGCGGCCCGGTCCTCCAGCGCGGCCAGGTACGCCCGCCGGGTCCGGATGTTGAAGCCGACGAAGCCGGCCGCGGCGGTCATCCCGGTGATCGACAGGAAGATGAAGATCACGGCAGCGGCGCCGCGCGACCAGAACCACAGCGCGGCCAGCAGCGCGCCCAGCTCCAGCATGCCGGCCGCGGCCAGGATCCGGCGGCCGGACTGGTTGGCGGCAACGGTGTAGAAGGCGATCAGCGGGGCCAGGTCGGCGGCCATGGGCTGGCGGGCCGCCCAGTCGCCCAGCGCCGCCACCGCGACGATCAGGAAGACCAGAAACGGGGCTCTGCGGCGCCAGGCCAGCGGCAGCAGCAGCCCTAGCACGAGCGCCCAGGTCACCAGCGGGTGCTGGCCGAGGCTGGCCAGCAGGTTCGGCACGGCCAGCAGCAGCAGGACCGCGACCAGGGTGCTGTCGACCAGCTGCGGATGCCGCCGGGCCCAGGCCAGGTACCGGCCCGGCCACCCGGCGACGCCGCGGGCCGGCCCGCGCTCGGAGCGCGAGCCGGCCAGTGGCTGCTGGATCATGTTCATCCTGTGGTCGGGGGCCAGCCGGGACCGCCGCTGATCACCGGCTGCCGGACGGCATCATGCATCGCGGCGCCGTAGCAGCACGGCGCCCGCCACGACGGTGACAGCGACATAGCCGAGGAACAGGGCGAACCCGGTCCACGGTGCCAGGTTAGGCGGGTCGGTGTGCACCTGCATAACTGCTGTGCCCGCGCTACTGGGCAGGTAGGGCACGATATGCGGGGCCCAGGTGCTGGGCAGCACGTCGGCCAGCAGCGGCAGGACCAGCAGGATCCCGTACAGAGTGGCGATCGACCCGGCGGTGGCCCGGAAGATGAAGCCCAGCCCCATCCCGAGCAGGCCGACTCCGGCCAGGTAGAGCCCGGCGCCGATGACCGCCCGGGCCACGCCGGGGTCAGCCAGCGAGACGCCGGCGTGATGGGCCGACAGGAGGGCCTGCCCGGCCAGGAACGCGATGACGGAGGAGATCACCGACACCACCGTGGCCACCACCGCGAACACGCCCAGCTTGGCCGCTAGCACTGGCAGCCGCCGGGGCACCGTGGTCAGCGTGGCCCGGATCTGCCCGGTGGCGTACTCGCCGGTGATGAAGAGCACGCCGAGCACGCCCATGGCCAGCTGGGCCAGGAAGATGCCCCGGATGCTGGTTCCCAGCGGGTCGAACGAGGCCCGGTCAATCGCGCTCATCTGACTCCAGCGGGCCACGACGAAGGAGCAGAACAAGATGCCCAGGCCGACCGTGATGCCCACTGACGCGGCCAGCGTGTACAGCGTCGAGCGCAGCGAGCGCAGCTTGATCCACTCCGACCGGACCACGCGCGGAAAGGACACCCCGGCGGTGGCGGCGGCCGGGGCCGTGTGCCGGGCAACTGCCGTGCTGGCCATCAGGCGCTCCGTCCCGCGCCGGCCAGCTCGGCCTGCGCCTCCGGGACCGCCGCTCGGTACTCCACCGAGTCGCGGGTCAGTTCCATGAATGCCTCCTCTAGCGATGCTGTCCGGGGGACCAGCTCATAGAGCGTGAGTTGGTTGAGGGCCGCGACGCGGCCGATGTCGTCGCTGTCCAGACCGGTGACCTCCAGCACGCCGGCCTCGGCCGAGGTCACGGTGACCTGCGGGCCGGTCAGCAGATCACGCAGCTGCGCGGCCTGCGGCGAGCGCACCCGGACGCTGGTCCGGGACGACCGGGTGAGGTCGGCGACCGACACGTCGGCGATCAGCCGGCCGCGGCCGACGATGATCAGCTGCTCGGCGGTCAGCGCCATCTCGCTCATCAGGTGCGAGGACACGAGCACCGTCCGGCCCTCGGCGGCGAGCCGCTTGAGCAGGTTGCGGATCCACAAGATCCCCTCGGGGTCCAGGCCGTTGACCGGCTCATCGAGGATCAGCGTGCTGGGGTCGCCGAGCAGCGCCGCGGCGATACCCAGCCGCTGCCCCATGCCCAGCGAGAACCCGCCGGCCCGCTTGCGCGCCACCTCGCGCAGCCCGACCAGGTCGATGACCTCCTCGACCCGGCTGCGCGGGATGCCGGTGGTAGCCGCCAGCGCCAGCAGGTGATTGCTGGCACTGCGCCCGGTGTGCACGGCGCGGGCCTCCAGCAGCGCGCCGACCACGTGCAGCGGCGCGGGCTGGTCGGCGTACCGGCGGCCGTCCACGGTCACCCGGCCGGCCGTCGGCCGGTCCAGGCCGAGGATCATCCGGATGGTGGTGGACTTGCCGGCCCCGTTCGGGCCGAGGAACCCGGTGACGATGCCGGGCCGGACGGTGAAAGTCAGGTTATCGACGGCGAGCTTGTCGCCGTAGCGCTTGGTCAGGCCGCGCGCCTCGATCATGTGCTGCTCCAGGGAGAGTCCGGGAATCGTGCTTGCCGGACTCACGCTAGGGACCGGGCACCCGCCGCGACGACGGCCGCGAGGCCGATCTTCGCTATCGCCAGGAGCCCACCTGAGGCGTAACGGCTACGCCTCAGGTCGCATGCGGCACGGGCCGCCCGCCTGACGTGCCTGCCATTGAACTGGCGTTATCTGCCGAAGTCGCCCAGCGAATAGATCATCCCGCGAGATGATCCGGCTGCCCGGTCATGTCTCCCGCGCCCTAGCCAGGCAGACAGCGGGCTACCGGCGACGGTAAGCGGCCGAGCGGTGCTGGATGTCCTGCACGATCACAGCGTGCTTTGACTCATCGATCCGGTACAGGACGCGCCACTGGGTACCGAGCCGGGCGCTGTGAAACCCGGACAGGGTGTCCCGGAGCGGCTTGCCCACCCGGTAAGGCGCGTCCAGGAGCGGTCCGGTGATGAACTCGACGGCAGCGGCAGCGATGTCCTCGGCGAGCAGCTCGGAGATCGCTCGCCGGGCAGGCCGTGTCATTCCGAGCTCATAGCCGCCGGGATTCACCGCCTGCGCTCAGCCAGCAGTGCACGCGCGGCCTCAGCGCCGTACACCACGTCGCCGGCCTGCTCAGACTCCCTGGCTTCGGCCAGGCCCCGCAGGGCCGCAGGATCGGCAAGAATCTCGGCGGTCTCCCGCATCGAGAGATACTCCTCAACCGCGACCAGGACAGTCTGCTGCACGCTCCGGTGCTCGGTCTCGGCGACCTGCTTGAGCTGGTCCTCAATCTCAGGCGGCAGTCGCAGGGTCATAGCCATACCATTATGGTATCACAGCGATGCACTATGACCTCAGAATGACACCACCCG